>JAHBWF010000009.1 GCA_019637105.1 Labilithrix sp. | reverse complement strand
GCAGGACGTCGAGCGGCGGGAGCACCGGCTCCGCGTCGAGCTGGGCGTGCTCGCGAACGCGCGCGAGGCACGCGTCGATCAGGATCCGCGAATCGCTCGGATCCGGCTCGAGAGAAACGGCTCCAGACCAGGACATCGATCGCTCCTCCGCCTCTCGCCGATCGAAGCACGCGACGTGCCGACCCCGCGCGCGCGAAAAACGCCGACGAGTTCACCTGAGCGCCCTCTTGGCCATGAGGGCGCGACACCTCATACGGTTCAGCCGAGTGCCCCACTCGTCCCTCAGCGCGCCGCGGTGGTCCGCGGGCGGACCGAGGGGGGAACGCCACGGGCGAGGGAGCACGCCCGCGTGCACATTTTCAGCGAGAGAGGACGCGCCCGCCGACGCGTCAGAGCCAGCCGTTCTCCTGGTACCAGCGCGCGGTGCGCCGCACGCCCTCGGAGAACGAGACCTCGGGCGACCACTTCAGATCGCTGCGTGTCTTCGTGCTCTCGCACACCCAGTGGTGGCTCAGCATCTTCACCTTCTCGCGCGTGAGCATCACCGCCTTGCCGCGGACCTTGCCGTACGCTTCGACGCCGAGCGACGCGAGCCGCAGGACCGAGAAGGGGACGCCGAACCGCACGAGCGGCGCGGTGCCGAGGGCCTCGTGGAGCAGCTCACCCATCGCGCGCGCCATCGGGAGCGGCTCGCCGTCTTCGGCGAAGGAGATGCCGCCGCTCGGGACGTCGGCGTCGATCGCCTGGACGCAAGCGCGCGCGCAGTCCGGCCCGTACGTGTAACAGCCGAGCATCGAACCGTCGCCGATGACCGGATACTGGCGCTTCCGCGCGGCGCGGAACGCCTCGAGGATCTCCACGTCGCGCGGACCGTAGATCGCCGCCGGGCGGAGGATGACCACGGGCAGCTTCTCGCGGCGCGCGACGACCTCCTTCTCGGCGGCGAGCTTCGAGCGCCCGTAGGCGGTGACGGGCCTCTCCTGATCGGGCGGCACGGGCTGGCCGTCGAGCGACGGACCGCACGCCTCGAGGCTCGACACGTGGACGAACCGCTTCAGGTTCGGCGCGTGCGCGATCGCGGCCTCGAGGAGGTTCACCGTGCCTTGCGTGTTGCACTCGAAGAAGGCCGCCTCGCTCCGCGCCTTGACCAGGCCGGCGGAGTGCACGACCGCGTCGACGTCCTTCATCGCGCGGTCGACGGACGCCCGGTCTTCGACGCTGCCTTCGGCGAGCTCGACGTTCTTCAGCGTCGAGAGGAACTTGCGGTTCGAGCTCTTCCGGACGAGCGCCACCACGCCGTGGCCGGCGGTCGAGAGCTGCTCGGCGACATGGCTCCCGAGGAACCCGGAGCCGCCCGTGACGAGGACCTTCATCGCCGCTTCCATGCCAGATGGGCCGGAGAGATCAAGCGTCGTGTCGATCGGAGGCCCCGCGACGCCGCGACCGCGTCCGGCGGCCAGTTCGACGAGGCGGTCGGACACCTGCAAAATGGTGCATGTATTTCCGCCGCGAGGACGCCGCCGTCGACGGAGGCGGCGCCCACCCAAGCCTCCGCGCGAGGCCGCGGGCCGCGAGGACGTCGAACGCGCGGCGCCGCGCCGGTCGCTCGACGTGCGGAGCGGCGACTCCGTGGAGAGAGGCCGCTCAGGTGGTGAGGCTCTTCTCGTAGACGCGATAGACCTTGTACTTCTTCGCGCCCATCATTCGGATGCCGGCGTTGACGGCCGCGTTGTCCTCGAGCGTCCAGCCGAGCTCGCCCCAGGTCATCCCCGCGCGCTTCGCGCCGTCGTTCATCTCGGCGTAGAGGAAGAGGGAGAGGCCGGCGTACTTTCGCTGCAGGCGGAACTTCTTCTTGATGCCGAGGATGAGGAGGCGGCCGCTCTTCGCGCCCTCGACCTTGAGGCGGTAGAGGAGCTTCGGCAGGCCGAGCGGGAAAAGCTTGCCGCTCAGGTCCGCGATGAGCTCGTTCACGTTCGGCAGCGCGATCGCCACGGCCGCCGGCTCGCCGTCGATGAGGACGAGCACCGTGATCTCCGGGACCAGGAAGAGCTTCATGTCGGCGACCATCTTGTCCGCTTCGCGCTTGGTCGCCGGGACGAAGCCCCAGTTGTCGCCCCAGGCGTCGTTGAAGATGTCGAGCGTCATCTTGATGTCGCGATCGATGTCCTTCTTCGACAGGCGGCGGATCGCCACCTCCGGCATCGCGCGGATGTCCTCCTGCGCCTTCTTCACGCGCGCGTTCGGCTCGCCGACCTCGTAGCGCCAGCCGAAGACGTCCTTCGCCTTCGCGTACCCGGCCTTCTCGATGAGCTCGCCCTGGTACGCTCGGTGGTGGGGATTGAGGAGGACGGGCGGGGCGTCGAACCCCTCGACGAGGCAGCCGATCTCCTCGTTGATGCTGAGCGAGATCGGACCTCGAGCGGTCTTCATCCCCCTGTCCTTCAGCCAGGCCTCCGCGCGACGGAGGAGCTCGCGCGCGACGTCCGCGTCGTCGATCGTGTCGAGGAAGCCGAAGAAACCGACGTCGTCCTTGTAGCGGGCGAGGTGCTCGCGATCGATCTGCGCGGTCACGCGGCCGACGCACTTGCCGTCCCGGTGAGCCGTGAAGACGACGCCGTCGGCGTGCTCGAAGAAGGGGTTCTTCTTCGGGTTCAGCCGGTCCTTCAGGTCCATGTCGAGAGGACGGACGTACCGGGGGTCGTCCTTGTAGATGACGTCGACGACGTCGAGGAAGTCGCGGAGATCTCCCCCCATCGGGGTCTGGCGAATCTCGAGCATGGGTGGGCTTGTCGCATTCGACCCCCCGCGCGTCAACTCGACCTCCGCGTGGTCGTCGGCCTCCGGCGCGCGGCTCGTCCCCGAGAGTCCTGCCCGCCAGGAGCGCGTCGCGAGCGCGCGCGCCGGGCACGTCCGCCGCGACGCAGACCGAGCTCTCCGGGGAAGAAGCGAGCGCCTGGCAGGAATTTGGCGCAGCGTGTTGGCGTTCGTTACGCTTCCCTCCGACGGTGCCAGCGCTCATCGACGAGCGCCCGCCTCGTCCGCATCATCGCGGAGGAAGGTCCATGAATCGGCTCTTTGGTCAGGCTCTTGCGGTCGCGGCGTTCGGAGTGTTGGCGACGGCGCTCACTCCGGCGTGCGCCGAGAACGATCAATCGATCTTCATCCGGAGCGTGCTCGCCCCGTCGATCAACCGGCAGGGCGGCGTGTGCACGTACACGGCCGACATCACCCAGCCCATGTTGTCGGAGGGCGTGCTCGACGTCGGGATCGCCGACAGCTACGTCGCCTCCCTCCTCGTCGGCAACCAGCTCATCCCGCGCGGCAACGCCCTGAGCGTGCGCGCGGAGTCGAACCGCGCGCGCCTGAACGGGGCCGTGGTGCGCGTGAGCGATCCGAGCGGCGCGACGCTCAGCGAGTTCACGGCCCTCGGCAGCGGCTTCGTCGACCCGGCGCTGAACAACCTGCCGTCGTACAGCGCCTTCTTCGTCACGGCGATCGATCCCGCGAGCGTCCAGCGGATCGCCGACCAGGTGCCGGTCGGACAGACGCGGCTCCTCGTCGCGAACATCAAGGTCTTCGGGCAGACCCTCGGCGGCGTCGACCTCGAGACCGGCGAGTTCCAGTACCCGATCCGCGTCTGCAACGGCTGCCTGGTCGACTTCTCGACCGGCGACGACAAGGCGACGGACGCGCTCGACTGCTCCCTCCCCCTCGGCGACAGCAACCAGCGGCCGTGCTCCCTCGGACAGGACGAGCCGACGCCCTGCCAGCTCTGCGTCGGTCGCCCGGTCTGCGACGGCGGCTGACCTTCGGCCAAACCACGGCCCGAGCCACGGCGCCCTCGTCACGAGCGGCGCCGTGGTTCATTTCGGAGCGCGCACGCGCCGCGGCCCCCTTCGCGCTCCGCCGGGTTCCGTCGGACGCGCGTCGCGCCGTCCTCGAGCGCCTGCGGCCACCGCGTCACGTCGAGCCACGATCCGCGGCCGTGACGGCGCCGCGCGATCCGTGCGAGAACGGAACCGATGGTTCGCGCGCCCCGTATCGCCGCCGGCGTGACCGCGCTCGTGACGCTCCTGGCGACGCGCGCGAGCGCCGAGCCGCAGCTCAGCGCCGGGATGACCACGGGCGCCGCGCTCACGGACCTGCGCGCGAGCAACGGGCCACGGCTCGCGTATCATCTGGGCGGGCGCTTCGACGTGTTGCTGCTCCGCGATCGCGCCGGGAAGATGGCGCTCGGCCCGTACGTCGACGTGGCGACCGCCGCCTTCGACACGTTCGAGACCGGCGGCGGCGTCGAGTGGCTCGTCCCGACCGGCGACGCGGCGCTCATCCTGTCGGCGGGCGCCTTCGCGCGGACGAGCCGCTTCGGCTGGGAGCCCGGCGCGACCGGGACGGTGTTCTGGGGCTCTCGCAGCTTCAACTACCACTCGACCTACTCGCTCGGGCTCGGGCTCTTCCTTCAAGGGCGATACGGCCTCGCCGGCGACGGGCGCCAGGCGGACGCCATCCTCGGGGTGCAGATCGACCTGCAGTACCTCGCCCTCCCTTTCCTCTTTGCCTACGAAGCGATCGCGCGCTGACGCAGGCGCCCGGCTCGACCGTTCGCGGCAGCGGCGGAGCCCGATCCCCTGCACGGCCGGGCTCGTCGCCAGAAGCTGTGTTAGCTTCGCGCGATGGATGGACGCGCCGTGAGCCTCCGCATCGCCGGGCAGAGCTACAAGGTCGTCAGCAGCGCCAGCGAGGAAGAGCTCCAGCGGCTCGCCGACACGGTCACCGCCAAGGTCGAGGAGCTCACGCCGCTCGGTCGGACCGCGGCCCCGCAGGCCGTGATCCTCGCGGCGATCGCGCTCGCGCACGAGCTCGAGGAGGAACGCGCCCGTCGACTCACGGTCGAGCGACGCGCTAAGGAGATGCTCCGCCGCGTCCTCGGTCGTATCGACGACGCACTGGACTGCGCGTCGGAGCAGTGAACGCACGCTCCCCCTTGGGGGCGCTGCGGCGGCGCGACCCCTCGGAGCGTTTCACGTGACACACCAACCTGACGGCCCCCTCGCCCACCTGCGCGGCGCCCTCGCCGAGCTCGAGGAGCGCGGCCTGCGCCGCTCGACGCCTCCGCCGCTCGACGACGGCGCCCTCTCCTTCTGCTCGAACGACTACCTGGGCCTCGCGGGTCGTTTCGCGCCCGACGACGTGGCGGTCGGCTCCGGCGCGTCGCGGCTCATCGCCGGCGAGCGCCGCGCCCACGCCGAGCTCGAAGCGGCGATCGCGGCGTGGCTCGAGGTGCCGTCCTGCCTCGTCTTCACGTCGGGGTACGCGGCGAACGTCGGCGCGGTCTCGGCGCTCGCGGCGCCGGGCGATCTCGTCGTCAGCGACGCGCTGAACCACGCCTCGCTCATCGACGGCGCGAGGCTCTCGCGCGCGCGCGTCGTCATCACGCCGCACAACGACCTCGACGCCGTCTCCGCCGCGCTCCGCGGCCGGAAGGAGGAGCGCGCGTGGGTCGTGGCCGAGAGCTACTACAGCATGGACGCCGACGGCCCGGACCTCGTCGGGCTGCGCCGCGTCTGCGACGATCACGGCGCGGCGCTGTACCTCGACGAGGCGCACGCGCTCGGGATGTTCGGCCCTCGGGGGCGCGGCCTGGCGGCGGCGGCGGGCGTCTCCCCCGACGTCTTCGTCGGCACGCTCGGGAAGGCGTTCGGCGGCCAGGGGGCGTTCGTCGCGGGGAGCCACGTGCTCCGAGAGTGGCTCTGGAATCGAGCTCGCTCGTTCGTCTTCTCGACGGGCCTCTCTCCGGCCGTCGCCGCGGCCGCGACGCGCGCGCTCGTCGAGGTCGCGGGATCGCCCGAGCGGCGCGACAAGGTCCACGCGCTCGCGACCCGGATGCGTGAGGGGCTGGCCGCCCTCGATCGCCGGCCGCTCGGCTTCGGGCATGTCGTGCCCGTCGTCGTCGGCGCGAGCGGGCGGGCCGCGGCGCTCTCGAGCGCGCTCGCGAGCGAGGGGCTCATCGTGCCCCCGATCCGTCCGCCGACCGTGCCGGAGGGCACAGCGAGGCTGCGCTTCACCCTGACGGCCCGACACGACGCGAGCGACGTCGAGCGCGCCCTCGACGCCTGCCGCCGAGCCTTCGAGCGCCACGGATGAGCGCCCCGCTCCTGCTCGTGACCGGCACAGGCACCGGGATCGGCAAGACCGTCGTCTCCACGGGCCTCGTCGCGGCGTGGGCCAGGCGGGGCGCCTCCGTCGCGGGCGTGAAGCCGATCGAGTCCGGAGTGGCGCCGGCGGGTCCTCCGAGCGGCGACGTGCTCGAGCTTGGACGGGTGTCCACGTTTCACGTGACACGTTTCCCACCGCCCTACCTGCTCGCCGACCCAGTGTCCCCGCACCTCGCGGCGCGTCGGGCCGGGCGGGCGATCGACCTCCGCGTCGTCGTCGACTGGCTCGCGCCCCTCCGCGCCGCGGCCGACGCGATCGTGCTGGAGCTGCCGGGCGGGCTCTTCAGCCCGCTGAGCGACACCTCGACGAACGCCGACCTGCTCCTCGCGCTCGCGCCGACGCACGTCGTCCTCGTCGCGCCGGACCGCCTCGGCGTGCTCCACGACGTCGTGGCGACGACCCGGGCGGCGCGCGCCGAAGGGATCGCGTTCGGCGGCCTCGTCCTCTCGGCGGCCCTCGAGACCGACGCCTCCGTCGGGACGAACGCCGACGAGCTCGCGCGTGTCCTCCCCACCCCGCCGGTCCTCGCCTCCCTCCCTCGCGCCGGAGCCGACGACCTCGCGCCCCGCTTCGACGCCACGCTCGCCGCCCTCGTGCCCGCCTGAGCGGATCTCCGGCGCCGGGGAGACGTCTCGGCGCTTCGCAGCCTCGACCGCGCTCGCCGCGGCCGAGCTCCCTGAGCAGACGCCCGACGCCGCGGAGCGACGTCTCCGTGGCTTCGCAGCGTCAACCGCGCTCGCCGCCCACGTGGGGCATCTCGAGCGAGCTCCTCGCGTCGGGAGACGCACACGAGGAGCACTCGGTCCGCTCGGCGGCGGCCCGCGACGACGCGCTCTCTCGACGGGCTCGACATCGCCGGCGGCGCGTGGGCTCGGCGCTCGCCGCCGCTGCGGCGAACCGGTAGGGGCCGGCGAGACGCCGTTCCCGAGGATCCTCCCGCGAACGTCCGGCGCCCTTCACGCGCCGTCGGACGCGCGGACGCGCGCGTTGACGGACAGCGACGTCGTCGCTCGAGGAGCGGCCTGCGGCTTGGCGCTCGAAGAGCGCATCGCGCGACTCGGTCTTGGCGCCGGCGCATGCGCCCGAGATCGGCGAGACGGAGCGTCGCGAGGAAGTGCCGATCGATGTGTTCGACCCCGGACAGATTCATGTCCCGGGAGGACGTGCTCGCGGAGCGGTGCGGGGCGACGGGTACGCGCAGCAGGCGTCGCGGCACGTCAGGTGTCCACGGGGGAGCCGAACGGACGCCGAAACCTCCTCCTCGACAGCCGAACCAGCTCCCCTCGAACGAGCCGACGGCCCCGATCCACGCTCTCGAGGCGAGGGCTGAACGAGCTGCAGGGGCTTCGATCGACACGAGAGCACCGGGTGACCGATCCGTTCTTCGTCGTCGCGCCCCCGAGCTCTCGGGGACGCGGCCAGAGCCTCCTTGCGACCCGAGCGATGCGGGGCGACGGGTACGTGCAGCGGACGTGGCGGCACGTCAGGTGTCCACCGGGGAGCCGAACGGAGCCGGGGAGACGGAGAGGGCGGGACGCGGGAGCCTCGCGACAGCGCCGATTGCATGCATCATGCAACTTCACCGACGCCGCGTCGTCAGGATCGCGCGCTCGCCAACCGCGGGCACAACAACCTTCGTCCGGCTCGAACGTCGGGCCCCTTCGCGACAGCGGGCCAGCTCCGATCGCATGCGCAAGACAACCTCGTCGCCACCGAGACCTTGGTCGCGTCCGCTCGTGGCGGACCGCCGGGACGCCACCGCCCTCCGTACGGCCGGCGCAGGCCGACGGTCGGGCCCCTCCGTCAGCGAGGGGTCGCGCCCGACGAGGCTTCCTTGACCTCGCCCCGCTCGAGCAGGAGCCGCTCGTCGCCGACGCTCTTCGCGAAGGCCTCGTCGTGGGTGACCACGACGACCACGGCGCCGCGCGCCGCCTCCTCGCGGACGACGCGCTCGAGCACGGCGACGCCCGCCTTGTCGAGGCCCGTGGTCGGCTCGTCGAGGAGCACCAGCATGGGCGCGTGCACCAGCGCGCGCGCGAGCGCCACGCGCTGCCGCTGCCCGCGCGAGTAGGTCCGGAACGGGCGCTCGGCGAAGGCCGCGAGGTGGAAGCGCTCGCGCGCCGCCTCGAAGGCGGCGTCCACCGGCATGCCGTGCAGGCGCGCGGCGAGCTCGATGTTCTCGCGGCCGCTGAGGTCCGCGTACGAGAGCGCGTCGTGACCCACCCACCCCAGCTCGCGGCGGACCGCCTCACGCGTCTTGCCGAGGCTCCCGTGGGACACCTTGCCGGACGTGGCCGCGGCGAGCGTCCCGACGATGGCGAGCAGCGTCGACTTCCCCGACCCGTTCGCGCCCGCGACGATCGACACCTGCCCCGCGCCGAAGCGCGCGCTCACGCCGCGAAGCGCGCGCACGGCGGGGGGGAACGTCTTCGTCACGAAGGCGAGCTCCACACGGAGCGAGGCGTCGGCCGCGACCACGCCGGGAGGGTGCCGCGCTTCTCCGCGAGGAGGCAAGTCTTGCTTGCCGCGCGCCGCGCCGCGGCTCGCCTCGAGGCGCCGAGGAGCCGGCGCACCTTGTCCCACGACCGGGATTTCGGTCGAATCCGGAGCTCGGAGGTCGAGCTAGGTCGCCGGCGAGCCGCAGGCTCGAGGGGCCCGGAGGCCGGAGATCCGACGCGCAGCGAAACGCTTGGTATCCGAAAGACCGTGCTATTCTGAGCCGCATGACTGCTGCTGCGGCTCTGCTCGGTGAAGAGCTCCCGCTGATCCAGAAGTTGCGGCAGGCCGTGGAGGGGGCGCTCGAGGGCAAGCAAGAGGCCGTCGAGCTCGCCCTGGTCGCCCTCCTCGCGCGCGGTCACCTGCTGATCGAGGACGTCCCCGGCGTCGGCAAGACGACGCTCGCGCGCGCCCTCGCCCGGTCCGTCGGCGGCGAGCTCCGGCGCGTCCAGTTCACGAGCGACCTGCTCCCGAGCGACGTCCTCGGGGTCTCGATCTTCGACCAGCACACGAGCAACTTCATCCTCCGGCAGGGCCCGATCTTCGCGAACGTCCTCCTCGCCGACGAGATCAACCGAGCGAGCCCGCGGACCCAGTCGGCGCTCCTCGAGGCGATGAACGAGCAGCAGGTCTCGATCGACGGCGTGACCAACCCGCTGCCCGACCCGTTCTTCGTCATCGCGACGCAGAACCCGCAGGACTTCGCCGGGACCTTCCCGCTCCCGGAGTCCCAGCTCGACCGCTTCATCCTCCGCCTCCGCATCGGCTACCCGCCGCCGCAGGTCGAGATGCGCCTCCTCGTCGAGGGCAGCTCCGACACGGCCCGCGACGTGCCCGCCGTCCTCGATCCCGCGCGCCTCGTCGCGCTCCAGCGCCAGGTCGATCGCGTCACGATCGAGCACTCGCTGCTCAGCTACCTCCAGGCGCTCGTCCAGGCGACGCGTACGGCGCCCGTCCTCTCGCTCGGGACCTCGACGCGCGGCGCGATGGCCCTCGGCAAGGCCGCGCGGGCGCGCGCGCTCGTCCGCGGGCGGAGCTACTGCATCGCGGACGACATCCACGACCTCGCGGTGCCGGTGCTCGCGCACCGCGTGCGCCTCTCGACCCACGCCGACGGGTTCGTGCCGTCGCGCGACGAAGCCGAGAGCGCGGTCCGCGACATCGTCGCGCGCGTCCCGGTACCGGTCTAACCCCTTCCATCGCCACGGATGGGAGGTGGGCGCTCCATGAACACGGTCGAGCCGAGCAACCCTGCGCTCACGGGCGAAGCCGCCTCGACCCGGGCGCCGGAGAGCCGCGTCCCGCGCGGCTCTCCGGGGAAGCCGCCCCGCGCCAAGAGCGGTCCGGACAAGCGCGTCCGCTGGCCGTGGCACCGGCTCCGCGCGCCGCGAAAGCTCAAGTTCACGAGGGAGGGGAAGTTCTTCGTCGGCATCACGCTCGGCGTCGGCTTCGCGGCGATCAACACCGGCAACAACCTCCTCTACCTGCTCCTCGGGATGCTCCTCGCGCTCATCATCGTGAGCGGCCTCATGAGCGAGCTGAGCCTGCGGGAGCTCACCGTGGTCCGCCGCCTGCCGCTCCGCGCCCAGGTCGGCCGGCCGCACCTCGTGGAGATCGAGGTCTTCAACCACAAGGCGCGCGTCCCCTCCTACGCGATCGAGGTCGAGGACCTGCGCGCCGGGCAGCCCGCCGACAAGCGCTGCTTCTTCCTCAAGATCAGCCCGAAGAGCGCGCAGGTCGCCGCGTACCGCCGGACCCCCGCCAAGCGGGGCCGCGACAAGCACGTCGGCTTCCGCATCGCGACGCGGTTCCCGTTCGGCCTCTTCGAGAAGTCGCGCGAGGTCCCGGCCGAGGGCGAGCTCATCATCTACCCCGCCGTCGATCCGCTGGAGCTCCCGGTGCTCACGGACGGCAGGCACGCCGGCGGGGAGGCCTCGTCCGGGCGAGGGCACGGCGACGACTACCTCGGCCTCAAGCTCCTCCGCGACGGGGACGATCGGCGCGACATCCACTGGCGGAAGAGCGCCGCAGTCGGGCAGCTCGTCATGCGCGAGCGCGCGCGCGAGGCGCGGCCCGACGTCGTCCTGCCGCTCGACGTCGTGCGGCGCGACGACGCGAAGGACGAGTGGTGGAGCTCCTTCGAGCGCCGCATCCGCGACGTCGCCTCACGCGCGGTCGCGCACATCAAGCGCGGCGACGCGGTGACGATCAAGACGACGGCCGCCGAGGTCGTCCGCGGCGACCGCACCACCGGCGCCGACCGGCTGCTGCGCTTCCTCGCGCTCGTGGAGTCGCCGACGACGTCCGAGCTCGCGGCGCGCGCGGCGACCAAGCCGGCGACGCCTCCCGGCGCGCCGTCGAAGCCGGCGGCCCCGACGCCCAGCGCGTCGCCGAAGCCCACGCTCGAGCCGCGCCCTCCGGCGAGCACCCCCGCGGGAGGAGCCGCCGAATGAGGTTCGGCCTCGTCCACCGGATCATGACGGACGCCCTCGCGGCGCTCGGCGTCCTCGCCGTCGTGAACACCGCGTCGATGTCGCCGTGGACGACCGGCCTCGTCATCGCGGGCCTCGCGCTGGCGCTCGCGGTGCCCGAGTCGTGGCAGTCGCGGCCGGCGCTCCGTCACCTCGCGACCATCGGGCCGCTGACGCTGTTCGCCGTGCAGGGCGTGCGACTCCTCGCGGGGCGACCGGCGCTCGACGTCGCCGTCGAGTTCGCGGCGATCCTGCAGATCATCCGCCTGGCGACGCGACGCGGGGCGGCGCACGACCAGCAGATCATCGTGCTCGCGCTCCTGCATTTCGTGGCCGGGACGGTGCTCGGCGGCGGCATCTCCTACGGCCTCTGCTTCATCGGCTTCTTGATCGTCGCGCCCGGCGCGCTCGTCCTCAGCCACCTACGGCGCGAGGTCGAGGGCAACTACCGCCAGGGCGCGCGCGACCGCACCGGGCTCCCGGTCGACGTGCCGCGCATCCTCCGCAGCCGCCGCGTCGTCGGGCGCGGCTTCCTCGCGACGACCTGCCTCCTCTCGGTCCCGATCTTCCTCTTCACGGCGGCGCTGTTCATCCTCTTCCCGCGCGTCGGCCTCTCGCTGCTCCTCTTGAACCACCGCAACGGCGACCGGATGATCGGGTTCTCCGATCGGGTCGATCTCGGCGAGGTCGGGGCCATCCGCGACGTGCCGGCGCTCGCGCTCCGCTTCGACGTCGAGGACCTCCCCGAGCCCCGCCCGCAGAAGCTGACGCTCCGCCTCCGCGGCACCGCGTTCGACAAATACGACGGGCGCCGCTGGGAGCGGACGCAGTCGAAGACGCACCTCGGCGGCCCGAAGAGCAACGACGTCCTCGCCATCTCCCGGCAGCCCGACGGGCGCGACCGGAAGGTCTCCATCGAGCTCGAGCCGATCGAGCCCACCGTCGTCTTCCTCCCTCCGCGCACCGTCGCGCTCCAGCTCCGCACGCAGCAGCAAGCGATCGTCGGCGAGTCGCTCGAGCTGGCGAAGGGGCCGGAGGGCGAGGTCCGCTACTCGGGAGAGGGCGCGCACGGCCTCCGCTACGACGCGTTCGTCACGACGGATCGCGAGCCGATCGTCGAGGCGCTCCCCCCCGCGGATCGCCCGCGGTACCTCGAGCTGCCGCCCGACACTCCGGCGCGCATCGCCGACCTCGCGCACGAGTGGGCCGACGGACAGCCGACGGCCTACCTCAAGGCGAAGGCCATCGAGGAGCACCTCAAGCACGACTTCAAGTACCAGCTCGGCTCGCCGTCGGGCGGCAAGCCGCAGCCGGTCGATCACTTCCTCTTCGAGTCGAAGAAGGGACACTGCGAGTTCTTCTCCACCGCGATGGCGATCATGCTGCGCGAGCTCGGCATCCCCTCGCGCAACGTCACCGGCTTCGTCGGCGGGACGTACAACCGCTTCGGGCGCTACTACGCCGTCCGCCAGGGCGACGCGCACTCGTGGGTGGAGGCGTACCTCGACGATCCGGTCCACGGCTGGGTCACCTTCGATCCGACGCCCACCTCCGGCGCGCAGCCGCTCCAGGACACGACGGGCGCGTGGGTCTACGTCCGCGATCTGCTCGAGGCGCTCTCGCAGCGCTGGAACCGCTACGTCATCGGCTACGACCTCAAGACGCAGGTGCGGATCTTCGAGGATCTGAGCAAGCGCTACGAGCGGCTGCGCGCGGACACCGGCGCCAACCGCGGCGTCGCCGAGAAGGTGACGCGCCCGTCGGTCCTCGCCGGCGTCCTGCTCGTCGCGGCGCTCGGCGGCTACGTGATCTGGCGCCGGCGACGGAGCCCGAAGGCGGCGTCGACCGGCGCGCCGCCGAGCCCTCGCGTCGATCCGAAGCTCGAGCTCGCGACGGCGCTCTACCGGACGCTCGAGCTCGCGCTGGCCACGCAGGGCGTCCCGCGGCCTCCGTCGCTCCCTCCGCTCCGGCACGCCGAGGAGCTCGCCGGGCGCCAGCACCCGCTCGCCGACACCATCCTCGCGCTCACGAACCGTTACCTCGAGGCCCGCTTCGGCGGCGTACAGATCGACGAGGACGAGCAGCGCGACTTCGAGCGGCGCGTGAAGGAGATCCGCTCGTACCGCGTCGCCCCCGCCGCGGCCGACAGCGCGCCGTAGCCCCCTCGTCCGCTCGCACCCGATGGCGAAGCCCAGTCACGTATCCGAGACGCCCGCGACCGCGTTTTTGAAGAAGAACCGCGTGAGCTTCACCGAGCACCCGTACGAGTACGAGGATCGCGGCGGCACGCGGGTCTCGGCCGAGAAGCTCGGCGTCCCCGAGCACGCGGTCGTGAAGACGCTCGTGATGGAGGACGAGGACAAGAAGCCCCTCGTCGTCCTCATGCACGGCGACCGCGACGTCTCCACGAAGAACCTCGCGCGGCAGCTCGGCAAGAAGCGCGTCGAGCCGTGCACCCCCGAGGTCGCGCAGCGGCACTCCGGCTATCAGGTCGGCGGGACGAGCCCGTTCGGGCTCCGCAAACCGATGCCGATCTACGTCGAGAGGAGCATCCTCGCGCTCGAGCGCATCTGGATCAACGGCGGGCGCCGAGGCTTCCTCGTCGCGCTCGATCCGTCCGAGCTCGCCCGCGTCACACGCGCGACACCGGTGGACGTCGCGCTCGAGAAGTGAGGCCCCCGGCGTGGGCTCCACGCCGCGCGCAGGCGCGGGCTCCACGCTCCGCGCCGCGAGGCCCGGGCGCGAGACGAGAGCCCGCGCACGCGCGACGGTCGGACCTCAGTTCGTCATTTGCGGCGTGAACGTGAGCTGGCCGTCCGCGCCGCGGTCGATGCGGAGCTGCGTCCCTGGCGGGTACTCGCCGGCGATGACGTGCTTCGCCAGCGGGTCCTCGAGGTAGCGCTGGATGGCGCGCTTGAGCGGCCGGGCGCCGTACTGCGGATCCCAGCCGACCTCCGCGAGCAGGTCCTTCGCCGCCGGCGAGAGCTCCACGAAGATGTCGCGCTTCGCCAGGCGCTGCTGGAAGCGGCGCAGCTGGATGTCGATGATCGCGTGGATGTCCCGCCGATCGAGGAGGTTGAACACGACGGTCTCGTCGAGGCGATTCAAGAACTCCGGGCGGAACGCCTTGCGGACGTCGTCGAGCACCGCGCGGCGGATGAGCTCCTTCTTGTCCTCGGCCGGGAGATCGCGCTCGCCGATGGTCTGGATGTGCGTCGAGCCGATGTTGCTCGTGAGGATGACGACGGTGTTCTTGAAGTTGACCGTCCGACCCTGACCGTCGGTGAGGCGCCCGTCGTCGAGCACCTGCAAGAGGACGTTGTAGACGTCGGGGTGCGCCTTCTCGACCTCGTCGAAGAGGATGACCGTGTACGGGCGTCGACGCACCGGCTCGGTGAGCTGGCCGCCCTCTTCGTAGCCGACGTAGCCCGGCGGGGCGCCGATGAGGCGGCTCACCGTGTACTTGTCGTGGAACTCGCTCATGTCGAGGCGCAACATCGCGCGCTCGTCGTCGAAGAGGAACTCGGCGAGCGCGCGCGCGAGCTCCGTCTTGCCCACGCCGGTGGGGCCGAGGAAGAGGAAGCTCCCGATCGGGCGGTTCTCGTCGCCGAGCCCCGCGCGCGAGCGGCGGACGGCGTTCGCGACCGCGACGAGCGCGTCCTCCTGCCCGACGACGCGCTTGCGGAGCTCGTCCTCGAGGCGCAAGAGCTTCTGCATCTCGCCCTCGAGCATCTTGACGACGGGGATGCCCGTCCACTTGGCGATGATGCCGGCGACGTCCTGGTCGGTGACCTCCTCCTTGAGGTACGCGGTCTTCTCCTGGACCTTCGCGAGCTCGCGCCGGAGCTCCTCGACGCGCTTCTCGAGCTCCGGGATCTTCCCGTAGCGGATCTCGGCGGCCCTCCCGAGATCGCCGCGCCGCTGAGCCTCGTCGGCGTCGGCGCGCAGCTCCTCGAGCTTCGGGGTCGCCTTGCGGATCGCCTCGATGACCTCCTTCTCCTTGAGCCACTGCGCCTTCATGGCGTCGACCTGCTCCTTGAGCTCGGAGATCTCGCGCTTGATGTCCTCGAGCCGCGCCTTGCTGGCCGCGTCGCGCTCCTTCTTGAGCGCCTCCTGCTCGATCTGGATCTGGACCAGCCGGCGCTGCACGGCGTCGATCTCCGCCGGCATGCTGTCGACCTCCATCTTGATCTTGGAGGCCGCCTCGTCGACCAGGTCGAGCGCCTTGTCCGGGAGGAAGCGATCCGTGAGGTAGCGGTCCGAGAGCGTCGCCGCGGCCACGAGCGCCGCGTCCTGGATGCGGATGCCGTGGTGGACCTCGTAGCGCTCCTTGAGCCCGCGCAGGATCGCGATGGTGTCCTCGACCGTCGGCTGGTCGACGTAGACCGGCTGGAAGCGACGCTCCAGCGCCGCGTCCTTCTCGATGCGCTTCTTGTACTCGTCGAGCGTGGTCGCGCCGATGCAGCGAAGCTCGCCGCGCGCGAGCGCGGGCTTCAGGAGGTTCGCCGCGTCCATCGAGCCCTCGGCGGCGCCGGCGCCGACGATCGTGTGGAGCTCGTCGATAAAGAGGATGATCTCGCCTGCGGCGGCCTCGACCTCCTTGAGCACCGCCTTCAGGCGATCCTCGAACTCCCCGCGGAACTTCGCGCCGGCGACGAGCGCGCCCATGTCGAGCGAGGCGAGCCGCTTGTTCTTCAGCGACTCGGGGACGTCCCCGTTGACGATGCGCGCGGCGATCCCTTCGACGATGGCCGTCTTGCCGACGCCCGGCTCGCCGATGAGCACCGGGTTGTTCTTCGTCCGTCGCGAGAGCACCTGCATCACGCGACGGATCTCCTCGTCGCGGCCGACGACCGGATCGATCTTGCCCTTGCGTACGGCGTCGGTGAGGTCGCGGCAGTATTTCTCGAGCGCCTGGAACTTCCCCTCGGGCTCGCGATCGGTCACGCGCTGCGCGCCGCGGACCGAGGCGAGCGCCGTCAGCAGCTTCTCGTAGGTCACGCCGCCGGACGAGGAGAACGCCGCCTGCGCCTCGCGATCGTGCTTCGCCAGCGCGAGGAGGAAATGCTCCACCGAGACGAAGTCGTCCTTCAACGTCTTCGCTTCGTCCTCCGCGCGGCGGATGACCTCCATCGTCCGTCGCGAGAGCGTGGGCTCGCCTCCACCGGTGACGCGCGGGAGCTTCTCGACGCGTTCGTCGACGGCCCGGAGCAGCGCGTCCGGGTTGCCTCCGGCCTTGGCGAAGATCGGCAGGGCGATGCCTCCGTCCTGCTCGAACATGGCCCGGATGAGGTGCTCCGGCGTGATCTCCGGGTTACCTCGGCGGCTCGCGAGGTCCGCTGCGGCGCGGAACGCCTCCTGGCTCTTCGTCGTCATCCGATCGGGACGCATCGGCACACTCTCCCTTCGTCACTGGTCCGCCCGAGCGACAACCAGGACATCAGCCCCTTCCTTCGGGGACCTCGACCGCGACGCTCTCGGCTTCGCTCTGGGCAGAGTAATCATGGGCATGTGCCCTGCAACGGGTCTCGAGCGCGACGCCTACGTCGAGCGCCGGCGCCGGCGGGCCGCCCTCCGGCGCCGCTTCACGGCACGCAGCACGAAGGGAACGGTCCCTCGGCCCGCGGGCACGCCGAGGCGCACTTGTTCGCGCCGCAGATGGCGCCGCGGACCGTGCCGCCGTCACGGCACTGCACGGCCAGATCGAACGTCTCGGGCGCCCACCCGCGGAGATCGCGACCGCAGTAGTAGCCGTCGTCGCGGCCCGTGCAATCGTCGCACTGATCGGGGAACCCGCCGGGCATGACCGCGCAGCCGAAGGGGCAGCGCTGCACGCAGGTGGCCCGACCGCCGCTGCACACGACGAGGTCGTTCGCGCGGTCGCCCTCCGCCGGGTAGCTCGCGAACGCCGAGCTCGACGCGCACGTCGCGCGCGCGACGCCGGAGCAGTCGACCGCGTCGAGCGGGAACGTCGGATCGCACGGCGGCGGGAACGCCGGGGCGGCGTCGGCGCCGGCGTCGTCGTCGGGCGCGTCGTCGTCGGACGCGTCGCTCTCCCCGGCGCTCGCCTCGACCGGTCCGAGCGCGGCGTCCTCGGGGACGTCGTCGAACGCGATGAGGAAGGTGCACCCCGTGGCCAGGCCCGCCGCCGGCGCGAGGCCGAACGCGAGCGAGACGACGATCGCGACGGGGCGGCGCATACCGAGGGGATCGTAGCGTGGGCGCGACGCGTTGGACACGTTCTCGCGGCCCGCCGCGGCGGCGCGATCGCCCGACGCCGCCCCCCGCCCGGAGGGCCGTCGGGCCCGGCGAGGCGCGGGGCAGGCCTGGCGTCGTCGAGCGGGCGGCCGGAGCCGCCGGTCAGATGTCGAGGTTCCGGACGTTGAGCGCGTTCTTCTCGATGAAGTCGCGGCGCGGCTCGACCTGATCGCCCATCAGGATGGTGAAGACCTGGTCGGTCTGGACGGCGTCGTCGAGGCGCACCTGGAGCATCACGCGCGCGTTGGGGTCGAGCGTCGTCTCCCAGAGCTGCTCCGGGTTCATCTCGCCGAGGCCCTTGTAGCGCTGGAGGTTCCAGCCCTTCTTGCCGCGCGCTTCGACGAAGTCCCAGAGCGCGTCGGCGTCCTCGAGCTCCGTCTCCTTGACGTCGGACGCTTCGCCGTCGTCGCCCTTCACGGTCTTCGCGAAGTACGGCGCCGGCCCGATCGAGCGGACGTCCTGCTCGATCGCGTAGAGCTCCTCGTACTCGGCCGACTCGACGAGCGACCAGTCGACGAGGACCTCGCTCGCCGCCGAGCCGGGGCGCGGCTTGATCGAGATCGTCGCGGCGCCGTGCTCGGCCTCCCAGCCGATGTCGATCGAGAGCGGGAAGATGTCGGGGTACTTCCGCTCGAGGCGCGCGCGGATGAGCGGCACGGCCTGCTCGACCTTCGCGCGATCGCGCAGCTCCGACTTGCCGATCGAGCTCGCGCGGAGGATGGCCGAGACGATCTTCGCGTCCGCGCGGCGATCGATCTTCGACAGCGCCTTGCGGAACCCGCGCAGCCGCTCCGCGAGGTGGAGGAGCGGCTTGCCCGAGAGGTGCGGGCCCTTCGAGGCGCGGACGGCCAACCCCTCGACGCCCTGCTCGAGGAAGAACCGGTCGAGCGCGCCCTGGTCCTTCATGTACATCCCCTTCTTGCCCTTCCAGACGCGGTAGAGCGGGGGCTGCGCGATGTAGAGGTACCCCTTCTCGAGCAGCTCCGGCATCTGCCGGTAGAAGAACGTCAGGAGCAACGTCCGGATGTGGCTGCCGTCGACGTCGGCGTCGGTCATCAGCACGATGTGGTGGTAGCGGAGCTTCGATATGTCGAAGCTCCCGCCCTGCTCGGGGCTGCCGATGCCGCAGCCGAGCGCCGTGATGAGCGTGCCGATCTCCGCCGACGAGAGCATCTTGTCGAGCCGCGCGCGCTCGACGTTGAGGATCTTGCCGCGGAGCGGCAGGATCGCCTGGAACTTGCGGTCCCGGCCCTGCTTGGCCGAGCCCCCCGCGCTGTCTCCCTCGACGATGTAGATCTCGCTCGTCTCGGGGTCGCGGCTCTGACAGTCGGCGAGCTTGCCGGAGAGGCTCGTGTAGTCCATCGAGCCCTTACGCACGACCTCGCGCGCCTTGCGCGCCGCCTCGCGCGCCTTCGCGGCGAGGATCGCCTTCTCGACGATCTTGCGCGCCGTGCCCGGGTTCTCCTCGAAGAAGCGACCGAGCTTGTCGACGACGACGTTCTCGACGACCGTCTTGGCCTCGCTCGTGACGAGCTTGTCCTTCGTCTGCGACGAGAACGACGGGTCGGGCAGCTTCACGCTGATGACGGCCGTGAGCCCCTCGCGGATGTCCTCGCCGGAGAGGCCGTTCTTGACCTCCTTGAAGAGGTTCGCCGTCGTCCCGTAGTTGTTGAAGACGCGGGTGAGCGCGGCCTTGAACCCGGTGAGGTGCGTGCCGCCGTCCTTGTTGTGGATGTTGTTCGTGTACGGGAAGATCTGCTCCACGAACGTCGAGTTCCACTGCAGCGCGACCTCGACGACGATCGGCGCGCCGCCCTCGGACGGCGACTCCGCGATGATGTGCACGACCTTGTCGTGGACCGGCTCCTTCGTCTTGTTGAGGTGCTCGACGAACTCCCGGATGCCGCCCTTGTACTCGAAGGTCTCCTTCCGGCCGTCGCCGCGCTCGTCGGTCAGCGTGATCACGAAGCCGGCGTTGAGGAACGACAGCTCGCGGAGCCGGCTCGCGAGGATGTCGTAGCTGTACTCGGTGATCGTGAAGATCTCCTGATCGGGCTTGAACGTGATCTTCGTCCCGGTCTTGTCGGTCTCGCCGATGACGGAGATCGCCGACGCCGGCGCCCCGCGACGGTACTCCTGGTAGTGGACGTGTCCGCCGCGCTTGATCTCGAGCTTCAGCCACTCGCTCACCGCGTTGACCGCGCTCACGCCGACGCCGTGGAGACCCGCGGAGACTTTGTAGCTCGAGTGATCGAACTTGCCGCCGGCGTGGAGGATGGTCATCACGACCTCCGCCACGTCGATGTCGCGGCCGAGCTTCTTCGACTGCTCCTCGTGACGACCGACGGGGATGCCGCGGCCGTTGTCCTCGACCGAGACGGAGCCGTCGAAATGAATCGTCACGTCCATCCGCGAGCAGTGGCCGGCGAGGTGCTCGTCGACCGCGTTGTCGACGACCTCCCAGACGAGGTGGTGCAGACCGGAGCCGTCGTGGACGTCTCCGATGTACATGCCGGGGCGCTTTCGGACCGCCTCGAGGCCTTCGAGGACGGTGATGCTCTCGCTGCCGTAGTTGGACGGAGGCTGCGACTCACGCGGCGTCCCCGTCATGACGGGCTCGCCTAGCTCGCTCGTGACTTCATCGGTCGGCATGGTGTTCTGAGACGCTTTCGGAGGGCCGCGGACGGAGATATCTCCGTTTGTTCTGCGGCAGGATCCGTGTTTGAGGAGGAGGGTGCGAAAGGGAACGAAGGTCCGCGCTCCGGGCCGGCACCGCTGGGGGACGAGGAGTATACGTTTGGCCCCCTCGTACGGCAAGCGCATTCGGGAGGGTTTATCGCCACATTCCCGCTAGTTAGATGGCCTCATCGCGGCCCGAGAAGGCGCCGTTCGCCGCTCCGGGGCCGACCGCGGCGCCGCGGCGGCGCCCCCCGGATCGACGCCCCGCGACGCGGCCGCGAAGCCGCGGGCTTCGGCGGGTCAATCAACGCGAGAAACTCGCTCGAGGTTCCCGGCGCGGATCACGAAGTCCGACCGCGCCGCGGCGGCGCCGGTGTCGATGAGCTCCGGGCGCGTCGTCGTGAGGAGCACCTGTCCCTCGAGATCGCGGAGGAACGAGAACAGCGCCGCCGTCCGCTCGCGATCGAGCTCGCTCGAGACGTCGTCGAGGAGGAGCACCGGACGCGCGCCCCTCGCGCCGCCGATGACGTCGATCTCCGCGGCCTTCAGCGAGAGGGTCACCGCGCGGTGCTGCCCCTGCGAGGCCACGCCGCGGACCGGACGCCCCGAGATCGACAGCGCGAGATCGTCGCGGTGGGGCCCGACGCCCGCGCTCCCTCGCCTCGCGTCGACGGAGCGGCGGCGCTCGAGCTCCTCGCGGAACGCGGCTTCTTCGCGCGGGGCCCCCGGAGCGAACTCGACCGACAGCGAGAGCTCGGGGGAGGCGATGCGCGCGAACGCAGCCCGCGCCCCCTCGGCGAGGAGCTCTCCGGCGCGAGCGCGGTGCTCCATCAACGCGAGCCCGTGGCGCACGCAGAGGGTCTCCCATTCGGGGAGGTCCGACGCCGCCGGCCCGCGCGTCTCGAGCGCGCGCTGCCGGGCGCGCAGGGCCTTGGTGTAGCTCTCGAGCTCGTCCATCGCGGCGGGGGCGAGGTAGAGCGCGGCGCGGTCGAGGAGGCGCCGGCGCTCCGAGCTCGGGCCCATCGAGAGCGAGATCTCGCCCGGGTGAAACACGACGATCGGAGTCCGCACCGCGTACGCCGCGAGCGTCGGCGGGCGCTTGTCGTCGATCTTCACCGTGCGCGCCCCGACGCGGATCCCGACCGACTGAACGCGCGCGTCGCCGTCCTCGACGATCCGACCGCGCACGCTGGCGAGATCGCGCTCGAACGACACGACGTCCGTCGGCTTCGAGGTGCGGAAGCTCTTCGACGTGGCGAGGACGTAGACCGCCTCGAGGAGGTTCGTCTTGCCCTGGCCGTTGTCGCCCGCGACGACGTTGAAGCGCTCACCGAGCTCGAGGTCGACGCGCTCGAGGTTCCGGAACGACCGGACCTGCATCTGCTCGATACGAAGCGGCCTCATGGCTCGACGGGCAGGAGATCGTTACGACGGAGCCGCTCGGCCCCCACGACGGCGCGGGCGGGCGCGTCCGCCGAAGCCCCGCGTCAGATCCGCATCGGCATCACGACCGACAGGAACTGTCGCTCGGACGACGTGGTCGCTCCCGCGGGCCGGAGGACGGCGGGATCGAGCTCTCCGGACAGGCCGATCGCGACCTCCTCGTCGCTGATCGCCGCGAGGACGTCGAGGAAGTACTTCGCGTTGAAGCCGATGCTCATGTTCGGGCCCGCGAACTCGACCGGGATCTCGTCGAAGCCGTCCCCGCTCTCCGGCGACTCGCTGGTGATGCGCATCGAGCCCTTGGAGAGCGACAGCTTCACGCCGCCGGTGCGCTCGCTGGCCGCGACCGAGACCGCCTTGAGGGCGTCGGCGAGCGCCGATCGGGGGGCGCGGACGACCTTCTCGCTCGCTTGCGGGATCACCTGCGAGTAGGGGGGGAACTGCGCGTCGACGAGCTTCACGCTGAACGTCGTGCCCGCCCCCTGGAAGAACGCGCTGGCGCCGCTCTGCGTGATGAGCAGCTCCGGCTTCTTCCGCTCCCCGTCCGCGGCGACCGCGCCGCCGTCCGAGAGCATCTCGTCGCAGAGCCGGCGCAGCTCCTGGATGGCCTTGAGCGGGATGAGCATCGTCGCCGACGCCTGACGGCCCGAGACCTTCACGTCCACCTTCGAGAGGCGGTGCCCGTCGGTCGTCACCATCCGCACGACGTCGCCGTCCCACTCGAAGAGCGCGCTGTTCAGGTGCGCGCGCGTCTCGTCGGTCGAGATCGAGAAGTGGGTCTTGGCGATGAGCTCCGACAGGACGTCGACGTCGAGCGCGAGCGTCGGGGAGCCCTCGGCGGGCTGCGGGAGCGGGGGGAAGTCGTCCCCTGGCATGCCGCGGAGCGTGTAGCGGCGGGCGGTGCCGCTCGCCTTGATCGTCGTCGTCGCGTTGTCCTGCGAGGAGATGACGACCGGGCCGTCCGGCATCATCTTCACCCGCTCGAACAGGTCCTTGGCGGACACGGCGACGCTGCCCGGCTTCGTGATTTCCGCCGGGATCCTGCCCATCAGCGAGAGGTAGAGGTCGGTCGCGGCCAGCCGGAGCGCGTTGTTGCCGTCCGCGGCGAGCAGCACGTTCGCGAGCACGGGCATCGTGCTCTTGCGCTCGGCGACCCCCTGCATCCGCGTGACGATCTTCAGCAGGTCCTTCTTCGCGACGGTGAGCTCCATCTCGTGTCCTCGGCGCTGAGGTCTCTCAGCGGCTCATGCCAATTGCCTGGGGTGTCCTTCGACGTCAAGGGCCACCGTCCTGCGGGAAGGACCGCGCGGCCGCGCGCCGGCGCGCGCTGTCCTCGAGGCTCGGTTCGCCTGTCGGATAGAGAAGGGAGAGGTATTAAATTAACTTACCGTAGATATAGGGCCTGTGGGCTCTGGGGAAAACGGAAGATCGGCTGAAGTTTCCATCGGAGACGCTCCGTCCGGATGGGGACGCGAGGGGGAAGAAGCTCCGGCCTCGCGGTGGATGAGATTGTCCCACGGCGACTCCTCAACCGCGCCCGCCGGATCTCCCCAGCCCGGTCCGCCGGGTTGCCCACAGGCCCTAATGGGATAGGCCGCCCGCCGCGGGCGAGCGACCGGGCGGGGCCAAACGGCGCGTCCGCGGCTCAGGACGCCCGGCGTCGCGGTCCGCTTCGCGCGGCGGCCCGCGGGGTCGACTCCTCGGCGAACGTGCGCGTGAGCGCGTCCAGCAGCTCGCGGCGGGCCCGTTCGTAGGTCTTGGGCCCGACCTCCTCGGCGAGGCGCGCCCGCTCGAGCTGCTCGAGCTCGTCGAGGAGGCGCTGCCGCTCCTTCTTGCGCTCACGGCCGGACGGCTTCTGCGCCCCGAGGACGAGGCCGACGAGGAGCCCCCCGCCGGCGAGGAGCGTCGCGATGACCTTCGCCGGGCCCTCCGTAGGGAGCCCTCGGATGACGACCGTGACGGCCGTGAGCGCGGCGTCTTCTTTGCGAAGCTGCTTCTCGGTGATGAGGGCGCGCTGGCCCATGCCGTCGCTGGTCGATTGAGGCGGCGGGAAGTCGGGCACCTCCAGCGTCATGTCCTTGGAGGCGGGCGCGATCACCCGCGACGCGGCCATGCGCGGGGGCATCCCGACGTCGAAGCGGACCTCGGCTTCTCCCGAGTAGGGGAGCTGCCAGCGGAACTCGAGCATGTGCTGGCCGGGGCCGAACGTCCCGTGGATGCGCACGCCCTTCTTCGGGACGGCGTCGACGCCGACGTCGCTCATGCCTTGCTGCGTGGTGAAGGCGGTGAACGTCTCGGGGAGCGACACGACGAGGTCCTTCGGCACCCAGGCGTTCTTGCCGAAGTTGTAGATCTTGAAGGCCTGCTGGACCTGGATGCGATCGTCCTTCACCTCGGCATAGAGGACCGATTGGCAGACGACGAGCGCCTGCTCGATCGACTCCACGACGGGGTACACGTGGAGGATCGCGCGCATCCCGGTTTTTTCCGGCATGCGAAACGGCATCACGGAGAAGGTCGCTCCGTCGGCGATCACCATCGGGCGGTAGGCGACCGTGCTCCCGGTCTCGAGCTGGTCGAGCCGTGCGGTGCCGGTGGCGTTCGTCGTGACCGAGAGGCGCTTGCGGCTCTCTCCTTTGGCGACCGAGTTGTAGAGCACCCCGAGCGTCACCGTCGTGCTCGGGAGCGGCTTGCCCGACGGGTCGACGACGTGGATCTCGAGCGTCCCGACGGGGAGCGTCGGATCGTCCACGGCGCCGTCTTCGGGCGGTTGGAACATGCCGCTGTCGGCGGCGCCGCGCGGTCCCGCGCCGGCGCCCGCGTGGGGATCGGCGCCCGCGTGAGGGTCGACGCCGGCATGAGGGTCGACGCCGGCATGAGGGTCGACGCCGGCATGAGGGTCGACGCCGGCATGAGGGTCGACGCCGGCATGGGGATCGACGCCAGCGTGGGGGTTGGCGCTGGCGCGAGGGTCGACGCCGGCATGAGGATCGCCTCCCGCGTGAGGGTTGGCGCCGGCGCGAGGGTTGGCGCTGGCGCGAGGGTTGGCGCTGGCGCGCGGGGCGACGCCGGCGTGAGGATCTACGCCCGGTTGCAGAGCGGCGTCTCCGCGGGGGGCGGCGGCCCGCGCCGCGCTGGGCGTCGCGGAGGTGGGGGCGCCCCCGGTGGCGTCGCCGTCGGCGGCCAAGGCGCTCGTCGTCGCGAGCAGCGCCGTCAGCGCGAGCGGCGCGGCGAGGGCGCGCCGCTTCGCGGCCGTGGTCCTCGGCGAAGGCGAAGGCGCTCGCTCACGCGTCATCGGAGTCTTCATCGTCGTCCTCGTCCGAGTCGTGGCTCGTCGTCGCGAGCGCCGCGGGGGCGCGCGCCGTCGACGCAGGAACGAGCCGCGTCGCGCACTCCTTGCAGAACTTCGCGTCGGGCTCGTTCGAGCCTCCGCACGTGGGGCAGGCCACGCGGGCAGCGGCGTCCTTCGTCGCGTCCTCGCCCGCCGTCGCGTCGGCGGCCCTCGGCGCGCCCTTCGCGTCGGGGGGGATCGCCTTCGCGGCCGCCGTCGCGCGGGCGTCGTCGCGTGGGAGCGCGCCGCGGTACCCGGCGGCGACGATCCCGGCGCGCACGAGGTGCTCGCGCGCGGCCTCCTCCGCCTTCGCGCGGTGAGGCGCGAGCGTATCGTCGATCCGCCTGAGCACCGCCTTGAGCTCCGCGCGGTAGGTCGACGAGATCTGCTCGAAGTCCTCGTCTTCGAGCTTGCCGATCGCGCGCTCGTTCTCGAGATCCTTGAGCGCGCGGAGGAGCATCGTCTTCCGGCTCGCGAGCGCGTCGACGCCCTGGGCGGCCATGTCGAGCGCCTCGAGCTCGGGCGACAGCTCCGCGTCGCCCGAGAGGACGCGCAGGCTGCTCCAGAGGAGCGCGATCACGCCGAGCAAGAGCCCTGCGGCGAGCACGAGGATGCTCGTCGCAGGCCCCACGATCACGCCGACGATCGACGCGCCCGCGAGCGTGACGAGCGGGAGGCCTACCGCGACGGCCCGCGCGATGCGCTGCTCGTCCGACGGCGCGTCGTCCCGGGGGGAGAGCGCGTCCTCACTCACGGTCGAGGTCCTCGAGCGCGGAGTCGATGCGGTCGTCGTACGCGTCGCGACCCTTCGCGTCGCCGTCGTCCTCGCGCCGCGCGGCGTCCTTCGTCTTCGCGGCGTTCTCGTTGGCCCGCCAGCGCCGCAGCACGAACGCGAGGGCGAGCCCGCCGCCGGCGATCGCGAAGAGCGGCGCCACGTAGATCGCCTTCATCGCGCCCTTGTCGGGCGGGATCGCGAGGGCCGCGGTCCCGTACTCGGCGGTGTAGTCGTCGATGATCGACTGCGCGCTCTCTCCCTTCGCGAGGCGCGCCCGCAGGCGCTCGCGCGTCTGGTCGGCGGTCGAGCAGGCGCACGTCGAGAGCAGCTCGCGCGGGCAGGTCCCGCACATGCACCGGAGCGCGCCGAAGACGGCCTTCTCCTTGGGATCGTCCACCTGCACGCTGCCGGCGTGCTGCGTCGCCGTCGTCTGCGCGAACGCCGGGACCGGCAGCAGGGCGAGGATCACGCCGAGCGTCGTGCTGGCCGCCACCGCGGCCGTCCCCCGCGCGTAGCGCCACGCCCGGGATTCGCCCGGATCGAGCTCGGGCCACATGCAGACGAAGCTTCCGAAGATGAGGATGAGCGCTCCGAACCAGATCCACCCGACGAGCGGGTTCAGGTGGATCTGCAGCGACGCGACCTTGGTGTCCGGGTTGATGCTCCCGACGACGAGGTACAGGTCGTCGCGGATCGAGTGGAGCATCGACACCTCCGTCGTCGGAGAGTCGGGCATCTTTTTGTAGATGAATTTCGCCGGGTTGAGCTTGCCGACCTCCTTGCCGTCCTCGAGGACGCGCACGTCGGCGAAGACCATTCGCTTGTTGTTGTCGACCTCCATCCGCGGGCCGACGTACTGCACGGTGAGGCGCTCGACCTGGTAGCTCTGGCCGGGCGACATCGCGGTCTCGCGGTCGACCGTCCATGACTTGCCGGTGAAGCCGAGGAACATCAGCGCGATCCCGAGGTGGACGATGTACCCGCCGTAGCGGCGGCGGCCGGTCGGCGGCAGGGTGAGCGCCCAGATGGGGAAGAGCGCGATCGCGCCGACGGCCCGGAGGCCCTTCGGCAGGTGCGAGAGGAAGCCCTTCGCGTTGTCGCCGGCGCGCGTCTGCGAGCGGTACAAGAGGACGAACTCCTGCGCGATGACGGCGATGTTGAAGATGCCGAGCGAGAAGCCGAGGACCGGCGTGTACGCGTTGAACGCCCGGAGCGCCGCCCCGAGCGCGCCGCCGTAGATGGGCTCGCTCCACACGACGGCGGGGAAGCCGATCTTCTTGCCGAGCGCGAAGTGGACCGCCACCGCGAGGAGCGCGGCGATCGTCGGCGCGACGAAGGCCCGGCGGAGCGCCTCCGGCGACGTCTTCTTCCAGCCGAACAGCGTGCCGACGCCCATCAGGAAGAACACGGTCAGCCCGAGCGGCTGCATCCACGCGTTGTAGTAGGGCGGACCGACGGTGACCTTCTCGTCCCAGAGCGCCTCGCTGACCATCGGGAACGTGGTCGCGACGAGCACGAACAGCATGATCCCGAGCAGGCCGTAGTTGTTCAGGAGGAAGGTGAACTCGCGCGAGAGGATCGACTCCATCTGCGGGCGGTTCCGGGCGATCTTGAGGCCGCGCGTCATGCGCTGGTAGACGAGCTCGATCGCCGCGTAGACCGCGACGCCGACGACGACGGAGAAGACCGCGACGCGCACCGCGCCGCTCATCGTCCCCAGCTTGCCGGAGAGCACCCACGCGCCGGGCGCGAGCGCCGCGAGGACCACCCAGCCCGAGGCGATCGCCGCGCCGCGCAGGACGTTCACCGGCGTCTCCGCGAAGGCGGCGAACGGCCTCCGGACGACGGCGAACGCGCTGGCCGCGACGACGAGGCCGAGCCCCCCGGCGACGGCGTTCATCGCGCCGCCGAGCTCCTTCTGGAAGCCCACGACGACGATCGTGTACACGAGGCCGCCGGTCCCGAGGCCGACGAGCGCGGCGAGCCCGAGCGCGACGGCGCCCTTGGCCGACGCGAGCCGCTCCTTGTTGGCGACGGTCGGGTCGACCGAGCGGAGCTCGGGCCAGCGGTAGAGGATGAGCGTCGCCGAGAACGCCGCGACGAGCGCGAGGAACCAGAGGAAGTACTCGCCGATCGACGACTGCGCGAACGAGTGCACGCTCGCGATCGCCCCGGAGCGCGTGAGGAACGTGCCGAAGATCGTCATGAAGAACGTCAGGCAGATGAGGAAGACGTTCCAGACCTTCAGCATCCCGCGGCGCTCCTGGATCATCACGGAGTGCACGAAGGCGGCGAGCGAGAGCAGCGGCATGAACGCGGCGTTCTCGACCGGGTCCCACGCCCAGTAGCCGCCCCAGCCGAGCTCCTCGTACGCCCAGAGCATGCCGAGCGTGTTGCCGATCGCGAGGAAGAGCAGCGCGAAGAGGGTGAACTTGCGGCAGGCCTGGATCCACCCGGCGTCGAGGCGCCCGGTGCAGAGCGCGGCGACCGCGAAGGCGAACGGGATCGCGCACCCGACGAAGCCGACGTAGAGGCTCGGCGGGTGGATGATCATGTAGAAATTTTGGAGGAGAGGGTTCAACCCCTCGCCGTCCGTGCGCGCGCCGGAGACGCTCGTCGAGAACGGGTTGGCCGCGAAGGCCATCAGGACGCAGAAGAAGATGACGATCGCCATCAACGTCGCGATGACGTACGGCTGGAGATCGAGGTGCTTCTTCCCCATCGCCCAGATGCAGGCGCCGATGTACCCGCTCAAGAGGAAGAGCCACCACAAGAGCGAGCCGTCCTGCCCGCCCCAGAGGGCCGTCAGCAAGAACACCGTCGGCATGCTGCGGTCGGAGTAGTGGGCGACGTAGCGCAGGCGGAAGTCGTGGCTGACGAAGGCGTACGCGAGGCAGAGGACCGCGACCGCGATGAGCGCGACCGTGCCGTACGCGCCGAGGCGCGCGGCCTGGAGCGTCTTGATGCGTCCGCTCGCGCCCGCCGACAGGGAGACCGCGAACGTGTAGCTCGCGACGACCATCACGGCGAGGAGCAGGGTGCTGCCGAAGAGCGGGAACGTGGACCACATCGAGGGGGCTCGCTTTCAGTGCGTCCGGCCGCCTCGATAGGCGCGATTCCGGAATGAGTCCGTCATGAAAGACGGCGGCAATCCTAGCCGAGGTCGCTCCGCGTGGGCCACCCAGGCGGCGCTCCTCGTCGTGCAATTCGCCTTCGCGTCTCAAGCCCGTCGAAGCCAAGCTCGCGACGCTCCCGCGCGCGCTCGGAGGGGGAGGAAAGGAACCCCGAGGCCCTCGCCAGGGTGCGAAGGGGCGGGACCGGCGTTTTCTTCCAGGCGGCTGTGTTTTGTTCGAGGTTCGGCCCGCCGTCGCGCCGAGCGGCTCTCCGGGGCCCACGCAAAGCTTGCAGGCCTCGCGGGCTCGACGTCGCAGCGAACCAGGCCCTCGTCCTCGCGGGCCGACGGGTCCCCCTCGTCCTCGCGGGTCGACGGGTCCCCCTCGTCGTGTCCCCCGCCTGGGGTAGGTTTCCGTCTCACGGCCGCGCTCGCGATCTCCTCCCGCAAGGAGGCGCCGTCGTGCCGGACGAGGCGCGGCGCTCGCCTGCTTGAGCTGCTCGGCGGACGTCGCTCTCCTCACGGGAGCCCGTGGGCGCGCGAGGCGGCCGCGCTTCGACGGCGCGGGGCCTCCCGTACGGCGCGCTCCGCCGCGCGCGGGCGCCGCGGGCGCTCAGGGAGAGACGAGCGGCTCGAGCAGGCGGAGACCCTCCGAGAACCGCGCGGCGTCGCACGTCGCCCACGAGAGGCGGAAGGACTCGGGCGCGCCGAAGAAGGTGCCGGCGCCGACCAGGACGCCGGCCTCGCGCGCGCGCGCTTCGATCGACGCGAGGAGGTCTCCGCGGCCGGGGAGCGTGACGAGGCCGAAGAGCCCCCCCTGCGGCGCGCTCCAGCGGGCGTTCGGGAGCGAGGCGACCCAGCGCTCGGCGAGCGCGCGCTTGCCGGCGAGCAGCGCCTTCGCCCGCGCGGCGAGCGGGCCGACGGCGCCGAGGACGGCGCTCCCGTAGCTCGCGTGCGCGAGGGGCGCGTGCCCGAAGGTGGCGACCGCCGCGGCCTCCGCGCGCTCGACGACCTCCTCCGGCCCGAGCACCCAGCCGACGCGGTACATGCCGAGGCCGTAGCACTTCGTCAGGCTCGAGACGGCGACGACGTTGGGCGCGAGCTTGCGCGCGCTCCCGCGGAACACGCCGTCCTCCGGCAGATCGTCGAAGGGCGCGTAGACCTCGTCGACGAGCACGTACGCCCCGCGGGCCGCGGCGATCGCCGCGAGCTCGCGCACCGCGTCGTCGTCGACGCGTACGCCGGTCGGGTTGTGCAGGCTCGTGACGACGATCGCGCGCGTGCGCGGGCCGATCGCCGCGGCCACGCGCTCGGGCACGACGCGGTAGCCCTCGTCGGCGCGCCGGTCGAACGCGCGCACGGTGGCGCCGAGGCCCTCGGCCGCGCGGGTGAGCGGCTCGTAGCCGGGGGCCCCCACGAGGAGCTCGGCGCCCGGCGAGAGCAGCGCGGCGTACGCGAGGAAGATCGCCTGCGACGTCCCGAGCGCCGGCACGACCTCGGCGGGGGACACGTCGTTGTACCGGGCGATCGCCCCCCGGAGCGCCGCGAACGCGGCGGGATCGTCGACGTCGGGCGTGGGGAGGCCGAGCTCGGCCCACGTCGCGTACGGGACGCCGCTCGTCGCCAGATCGTACGGGACCTTGCCGTAGAACTGCGTCGCCCACGCGATGTAACGGGTTCGACCGAACATCGTCCTGCCCTACTTCTTCTTCAGCGAGAACGTCCCCTCGCGGACGATGGCGGCGTTCGTGTCCGCGAGCGACAGGCGCCCCTCGACGCCGTCCGCCGACCGCGTCGCGATGAACGTCCCGGTGAGCCCGTCGTCCTTCGGGTCCTTGCGGCGGACGACGCCGCGGAGCTCTCCCTCGATCACGCTGCCGTCGACGAGCCCCGGCGCCGCGGGGCCGGTGTCCACGGTGCCCGTGATCTTGCCGTCGCCGTCGACGACGAGCGTGAGCGCGCCCTCCCCGACGTGCTTCTCGGGATCGTCCTTCACCTGCTTGACGTTGCCGTAGTCCTTGGTGTCCGGGATGTACATCTTCCCCGGCGCGACCTTGTAGCTCCCGCCGTACGTGGCCGCCTGCCCGGCCGGCTTCGCGTCGCCGGCCGCGACCTCGCTCGCGGCGGCGTCGGGGCTCGCGCTCGCGCTCACGGTCGCCGGGGGCGCGGCCTTGTCGGCGCCGCCGGCCTTGTTGGCGTCGCCTTCGGACTTCGGGCACCCGGCGAGGGCGCTCGCCAAGAAGAGCATTCCCACCGCGCCCGCGATGTTCCCCCGGTCCCAGTCGGTCGTACGCGCGCCGCTCACGATGTGCCTCACTTGCCTCCAGGGCGCCCGAGGATGCGGACGCCGTACTCTCCGTCGACCTGCACGAGCTCGCCGCGCGCGACCTCGACCCCGCCGACGCGCAGGATCGCCGGGTCGCCGAGCTTGCGGCCGAGCGCCACGACGTCGCCCGGCCCGAGCGCGGCCCAGTCGCGCGCGGTCATCTCGAGCGCGCCGAGCTCGACCCGCACGACGACGGGCGCGTCCTCGAGCACTTCGAGCGTCGAATTCGGCTCACCGGTCATGGCATCTCCGCTCGGCGCGATGGGGTCGTGGTCCCACGGGTGGTGCTCGAGGCGGTCCGACCGTAGCACGAGGCGAGATCCCTCGCCGAGCTCGCCGGCGATCCCGCGCTCGGCGCCGGCGGCGACGAGCGCCACGGGGCCGATCAGCGCGCCGCTCGCGGCGTCGAGCGGGAAGCTCGGGAGGAGGAACGCGTCGCCCGCGCGGAGCGCCGCGAGCGTCGCGCGTCCCGCGAGGCAGGCGGCGGCGACGAGCGGCAGGGCGAGCGGCGCGTCGCCCATCGCGACGAGCGCGTCGAGCATCGCCGGCGAGCGTCGCGTCGAGGCGGGCAGCTCGACGATCGGGACGCTGACGCGCGCGTCGAAGGCGTCCGGTCCGACGACGACGGTGAGCCACGCCGTGGCGACGCGGCCGTGGATCGCGGCGAGATCGCGCGCGAGCGCGGGCGCCGGGCCGGCGGCGACGACGCGCAGCGGGACGCTCGCGTGAGCGCGACGGAGCGCGGAGTGGAGGACGGCGGCGAGCGCGCCGGCGACCTCGGGCCCCGGCGCCCGCGACGCGTCGGTCACCTTCGGAGCTCGCTGGCGGAGCGCGCGCGCGACCAGGTTCGCCGCGAGCGCGGGCTCGACGTCGACGATCGCGGCGCGACGGAGGCCGGGCTCGTCCGCGGGGGAGAACGCGACGCCGACGCCGTCGGCCGGCGCGCGCGACGCGTCGAGCGGGCGCGCGCGGCGGAGCGCGATCGACACCTCCTCGCCGGTGAGCTCGGCGAGCGCGGCGGCCACGGCGTCGCTCCGGACGAAGCTCGTCGCGGCCTCGCGCAGCCGCTCCGTCGTACGGAGCTCCTCGCGCGAGACGGCCGGGAGCGCGGCGTACGGGAAGGGCCGCGGAGCGCTCACGGCTTCCGGAAGGAGAGGGTCCAGTGACGATCGCTCGTCGGCGCGACGGCGCACCCCGCGAGGCCCGCCTCGTTCGCCATCGCGGCGACCTCCTCGACGGTGAGCGCGGCCAGCAGCGACGCCCGGAAGAGGTCCCGCTGGCGCTCGAACGACGCGCGGGCCGCGGGATCGGCGGGCGGTCGGCCGGCGTAGAGCGCGACGAGCCGATCGACCTCGGCCTCGTTCGCGGGGCGCGCGAGGTCACGGACGAAGACGAGCCCCCCCGGCGCGGTCACGCGGGCCATCTCGGCGAGCACCGTGCGCGGATCGGGGATGTGGTGGACGATCGAGTTCGACACCGTCGTCGCGAACGCGCCGGCGTCGTAGGGCATGCTCTTGGCGTCGACCTTCGCGAGCGACACGCGCCCGACGAGGCCGGCGCGCGCGACGTTCTCCTCCGCGAGCGCGAGCATGTGCTCCGCGAGGTCGATCGCGACGACGCGGAGGCTCGCGTCGTCCTTGCAGAGCTCGATCGGGATGCGCGCCGTGCCCGTGCCGACGTCCAGCACCGTGGCGCCGAGGGCGCCGTGCGCGCGGAGATCGGCGCAGAAGCGCTCGTTGACGAGCACGTGGTCCATGGCGTCGTAGTCGCGCGCCTCGTCGGCGGTGTCCATCACCTCGGGCTCGAGGACCCTCTCCAGCGTCGACGTCATCGCCGCCTCACGCTGCCAACTCGGCCGGTTCGTGGCAAGACAAACCCCGGCGCCGCGCGGGGCGGCGACTCGGGCGCGGGCCCTGTCCGGGGACGGCCCGGGCCGCGAGGTCTCTCGGCCGTGGCCGCGCCCGGCCGGCTTTCTGGTAGGCTCGCGATCGATGGCGACCGCCCGCGCTGCTCGCTCGAGGCTCTTCTCCGTGATCCTCGCGGTCGCCGCGCCGGCGCTCGCGCTCGCGCCGCTCGCGGCCTCGGGCGAGCCCAAGCCCGCCGCCAAGCGCGCCGCGCCGGCCGCCAGCGCCGAGCGCTACGACCCCGACAACGTCAGGGCGATCAGCGAGTACATGGAGACGCTCGCGAAGGGCAACGCGCGCTTCGTCGCCAAGGAGCACACGGCGGCGATCGACACGTACAAGCGGGCGATCCAGCTGAGCCCGAAGAACCCGCTCGGCCATCTCCTGCTGGCGGAGGCCTACCTCGCGACGGGCAACCTGGGCGAGGCGGACGCCGCGATCCAGCAGGCCTACGAGGCCGACACGAAGAACGCGACCCTCCGCTCGCACGTCCTCTTCCTTCGGGCGGACGTCTTCGAGCGAGAGAAGAAGTGGGACCAGGCGAAGCTCGCGTGGCAGGCGTACACCGAGCACTCCGCCAAGCTCGGGGCCGACGCCGGCGCGTACCCCCAGAGCGGCGCCGAGCGCCTCAAGGCCATCCAGAAGGTGATGGACCTCGAGAAGGCCTACGTCGTCGTCCGCGAGCGCATCGCGGCCGAGAAGGCCGACGCCGGCAAGAAGAAATAGCCCGCCGGCGCGCCGCGTCCGCTCGCTCCGCCGCGCCGGCCTCGCGTCCGCTCGCTCCGCGCCGGCCTCGCGTCAGTCGCCGAGCGCGATCTCGCGCGCGAGCAGCTCGTCGGCCGACTGGGTGAACTTGACGAAGCGCGCGTAGTCCGCGCCCGGCTGCACGCGCCCGGCGGGGATGTCGACGACGCGCACGAGCTTCAGCGCGTTGCCCTCGACGGCGTCCTTCACGACGACCGAGCGATCTCCGTCACGGAGCTCGCCCACGGGGAGCGACGCGGGGAGGCGCATCGTCGTCGGCGTGACGATCCGGAAATCGACCTCGACGTGCGACGAGCTCCCGAGCAACAGCGGCGTCTGCCGCTGCGGGAGCGACGCGATCTGCGCGATGTCGACCGCGAAGAGCTGCTTGAGGAGCAGCTTGCCGCCGCCGGCCTTGCGCGCGAGCTGCGGGACGTCGGCCTTCATCTTGAGGACGAGCGGCGCGGCGAGGTCGTCCTTGTTCTCCATCCGGAGGTCCTTGAGGCGCGCGCCCGGGAGGTTGTTGCCGAGCAGGCGCGTCTCGACGAACTCGCTCCGCTTGCCCTCCGCGACGCGGTCGAACACGGCGCGGAGGCCGATGCCCATGCGACCGACGTAGGACTGGGAGATCTCGACCGACGCCGAGCCGTCTTCCTTCAGGAACGCGCGCCCCTCGATGAGCACGCCGTCGGCCGCGCCGAGGCGCGGCGTCGTCGCGCGCGGCGTCCCGGGCACGAGTCGGATCGCCGGCTGGCCGCGGAGCTCCGCGGGCACGTAGCCGAACGGCGCGAACTTGTCGCGGACGGTGAGCCAGCGTCCGTCACCGCCGGTCTCGACGCGCGCCACGACGTTGTCGTAGGTCTCGACCTCGCTCATCTTGCCCGCGGGCGGCATGGCGATGCGGCTCTTCACCAGCGCGAGCTCGGCTTTGATGCCGAGCAGACGCATCAAGTAGAAGAACGCCGACTGGCGGGATCCCGCGCGGCCGGTGATGACGCGCCGCCCGTCGTTCTCCTGGGCGTCCTGCACGGTCTCGCCGACGAACGTGTAGACCGCGCGGGCGCGGTCGTCCTTCTTCGTCGCCGGGATGTCCTTGACGATCGCCTGCGCGACCTTGACGAGGCGCGGATCGATCGGCGTCTCCTCGCTCGCCGCGTCGACGTAGCGGAGGAGCGTGTCCTCGAGGTCGATGCCCCAGCCGACGCGGACGCTCGGGAGGAACTCGCGCGGGTTCGGCGCGTCGGGCTCCTCGGGCGCCGGCGGGCTCTCGTCGACGCGCCAGCGGCGTTCGAGGAACGGCCCGCGCTCGGCGGTCTTCGGCTGCGGCACCTGCCCGACGGTCTCGATCTCGACGGGGCGATCCTTCGGCGCCATCACGACGAACTCGCTCCGCCAGTAGCCCTTGTCGGCCTCGCGGAAGAACCAGTGCGGTCCGCGGTAACGCCTGCCCTTCGCGCCGTCGCTGGGCATCGCGGTGATGTGCTCCATCTCGACGTAGTCGCCCACCTCGAGGTGCGGCATCGTCAGCGTCGGCTTGCCGGCGACGGGCTCCGGCTCGAGGATCGAGCCGTCCGGCTTGATCACGCGGAGGCGGAGGACGAGGCCGTCCGGCGGCTTCTGCTCGGACTCCTTGTCGACCGCCTCTTGCGACTGCACGCGGACGATCTCGTGCTCGAGCATCTCGCTCGAGCCGTCGGAGTGCACCCAGACCGCGGCGTAGTCGAGGACGCGCGCGGCGTTGCCGTCCATGTGCTTGCCCGACTTCTCCCAGGCCTCGAACTCGCGGATCACCTTGCGGCCGTCCTGGCGGTACGGCTCGAGGAGGCTCGCGCCCTCGAGGATCTCGACGGCCTCGCGGATCTCGACGCCCTTCGAGCCGGCCTGGAGCGCGTCGGCGAGCGCGCGTCGGAGCGCGGAGGTGTCGCCGCGCGCGTAGGCGTGGTCGGCCAGGCGGAAGCGCGCCTGAACGTCGGCGGGGTTCTTCGCGAGGGCCTTCTCGAGCTGCGCCGCGGCCGCGCTCGGATCTCCCGAGCGCATCAGGACGTCGGCGATCCGACCGGCGATCTCCTTGCGGTCCGGCCGGCGCTTCTCGAGCCGGCGGAGCTCGGCGATCGCCTCCTTCCAGTCGCGCCGGGCGATCGCGCGATCGAGGTCGATCTCGGCGTCGGGATCGAGCGTCCGGATCCGGGCGGCGACCTTGTCGGCCTCGGCGAGCGCGCCGTCGTCCTCCAGCGCCGTCAGGTACAGGCCGAGCGCCTCGCGGTCGTCGGGGAAGCGCTCCGAGAGGTCCTTCACCGCGCGCATCCGCTCCGCGCGCCACCCGAGGCGGCCGTAGACGCGCGCGAGCTGCTCGGTGATCTGCGGGACGTTGGGCAGGTCGGCCGCGAGCTTGCGGAGCGGCTCGACGGCCTCGACGAGGCCGCGCTGGTCGGCGTCGTCGAGCAAGATCCACGCGCGCGCGTACCAGAGCCGCGGATCGGCGGTCAGGGCGCGCGTGTAGAGCTCCTTCTCGGTGATCCGGCGGACCTGCTCGGTGAAGGCCACGTCGCCGCGCGCGTACTGCGCGGCGAACAGGAGCGCCCCCGGCGCGGCGTCCTTCGGCTCGACGAGCGGCTGCATCAGCGTCGACGCGACGTCGGAGAGGCCGTCGATCCACGCCGCGTGCGCCGCGAGCGCGACGTAGAGCGGCGGGACGCCCGGCTCGCGGCCGGCGGCGACGGCGGCGACGATCGCCGAGATGGGGTTCGGATCGGGGAGGACGAGGGGCCGGGCGAGCCCGTACGGCTTGCTCGCGTTCGTGTCGGTCGGGAGGCCGGCGGCCGTGCCGTCGAGGTTCATCAGGCGCACCGACGCGGCGTCGTTCATCACGCGCGCGACGACGCGGTGGCGGCCCTTCGGCGCGTGGAGCGCGCCGCCGAAGCGCTGCCACACGCCCCACTGACGGAGATCGCGATCGACCACGGGAACGTCGTCGACCCACACCGCGACGGCGCCTTGCACCGCCACGAGGACGTCGCGATCGGCGGGCGCGTCGAAGAACGTCTCGACGTAGAAGATGCCGTCGTCGGTCTTCTCCTTGCTCGCCGTGAGGCAGCGGTGACGCTCCGTCTCGAGGACGTGAGGCACGCTCCCGCGCGAGGGCTCCTCGGGCCACGACGGCGGCCACGGCGCGCGCTCGGCGGCGAAGGCGCGCCGGCGATCGGGGGCGGTGCCCCGGCCGAAGGGCCCGGCGATGCGGAGATCGCGCGAGCAGCCCATCCGGCCCGTCACGAGCGCGTCGTACTTGTCCCCCGTGACCTCGGCGCGATCGAGCGCCTCGGCCGACGCCCACTCGTGGAGCTCGGCGAGGGCGCGCCACCCGACCCGGCCGGGCGCGGCGATGACCGCCTCGAGCTCGGCGGCGTTGTCCTTCCAGAGGTTCGAGACGCTGCCGCGCAGACCCACGAGGTGGTGCGTCGCCAGCCACGCGGCGAGCGGCGCCGCGCTGTCTTCGCTCTTCCTCGCGTGGCCGAGCGCGCCGACGTACCCGCGCGCCGCGCGCTTCGGATCGCCGTGCGCCTCGTCCCAGAGCGCGCCGCCGAGCGCCGCGAAGAGCGCGTCGCCGGACGTCTTCTTCGCGAGCAGGCGGTTTCGCGCCTCCTCGGCGCCCTTCGCCGTCCCGCCCGGGGCGAACATCTCGTCGAGGAGCCACCGGCCGACGACCTCGCCGTCGCTCGAGGAGCGGCCCTGGCTGCGCAGCTTCGAGAGCGCGATGGCCGTCTTGGCCTCGGGAGCGCCGCCGCAGGCGCCGAGCGCGGTCGTCAAGGCGAGTGCGGCGAGCGCCGCGGCGGCGGCGTCGAAGAAGGAGCGTCGCTTCACTTGGACACCGTATACGTCAGCGTCTGCCCGAGCTCGCGGTCGACCTGCTCGCAGAACGCGCGGAACGCGGCGTACTGGCTCGCGGGGATGCGCGACTTCGTGATCGCCACCGTGGTCTTCACGCGGACCGTGCCGCCGTTCGTCTCCGTCTCGACCTTGAACGATCCGTACGGGCTCGTGCCCTCGGCCGCGTGGGGGGCGCCGAGGATCTTGGCGCCCTGGGGAAGCTTCACCACCGTCTCGTTCTCCTGCGTGGAGAGGGCGAAGATGCGGACGTCGCGGCGGCGGCTCGAGAGCGGCGCGTAGGAGCGGACCATGTGCTCCTTCGCGCCGACGGGGACCGTCCGCGTCTCGCCGTCCCTGCGCGCGTAGCTCGGCGCCTTCGCCTTCGCTCGGATCTCGACCGGCCGCTCGATGTCGTCGAGGTCGCTCGCGACGACGCCCTGCACCTCGAGGCCGGGCAGCTCGCTGGCGAGGTCCTCCTGGACGCGCTGCTTCTGCGACGCCTTCGCGTGGTAGCGCTGCCGCCAGCTCGACGCGCCCGAGCCGGAGACCTCGACCCTCCAGTCGATCTGCGCCGAGCCGTCCGGGTTCACCGTGGCCTCGACGCGCTTGCTCGCGACGCTCTCCGCGGCGCTCGGCTCGGGCAGGTGCACGAGCTTGGGCTTGCCCTCGTTGATCTGGAGCGCGAGCGCGCCGCGGTCCATGGCGGGGAGCTCGCTCGAGCCGGTGAACTCGGCGGTGCCGTCGAGGTACCAGTCGAGCGACGGCACGTAGGCGATCGCGTGGTCGAACGGCGCGAGGCTCGCGGGCTCGGTCTCGAAGTCGCCGCGCATGCCCGTGCGCACGATGACGATCGTCGCGTGGATGCCGAGCTCCTTCAGCATCGTGACGATGAGCGTCGCCTTGTCTTTGCAGTCGCCGAAGCCGCGCGCGAAGATCTGCGCGCACCGGTACGGCTTGAAGCCGTGGATGCCGAACTCCAGCGCCACGTAGCGCGTCTTCTGGACGACGAAGTCGTAGATCGCGCGGACCTTGTCCTTCTCGTCGACGGCGCCCTTGGTGATCTCGAGCGCGCGCCTCCGCACCTCGTCGTCGGCGATGAACTGGTCCTTCACGAGGCCCCAGTACCAGCGGCCCATGTCGTCCCAGCTCTTGTAGGTCGAGACGTGGACGTGGCCGAGGCTCTCGGCGAGCGGCGGCATCGCCGGCTCGGGCTCCAGCGGCGCGACGTTCTCGGCGGTGAAATGCCAGATCCGCTCGTTGCCCTTCTCCTCGACCTTCTGGGCGATGCCGGCGACGTTCGGCTTGTTGAAGTAGAACGTGCGCGACTTCGGCGTGATGAGGACGTACTCGCTCCGCGCGATCGGCTCGGTCGACTGCATGTACACGACCTCGCCGAAGTAGTCGGCGAAGGCGTTGCGGTGCGCGACGTCCTCGACGCGGTACTGGAGCTCGACGACGTCGCCCGGATCGAGGCGGGGGAAATGGACGTAGAACGCCCGCGCGCTCGAGTACATCGCCATCGCGGGGTTGTCGGTGGCGCCCTCGCCGCTCTCGATGGCCTCGTCGATCTGCCCGCCCTTCCTGTAGATGCGCGCGCCGCGGAGCTGGACCGACTCGGTGTCGGCCTGGAAGGCGAAGCCGTACTCGCGCGCCTCGGCGGCGGCCGCGTCGGTGAGCGGCTGGAACACGACCTGATGGAAGCGGCTCGCGAGGCCGTTCGGGAAGACCGTGGTGACCTGGAGGTCGACGAGCGTGCGCCGCGTGCGGCCCTGCGCGGGCTTGTCGCGAAGCTTGAGGAACTCGGCGGACGGACGCGCGTACGCCTCGTCCGCGCGCGGCCTGGCGGGCTCGGTGTGCGCGACGTACTCGCGGACGTCCTTCTCCTGCGGCCGGAGCTGGAGGACCTGCCGGAGCAGCCGGAGCTGCTCGTCGGTCTGCCCGCCGACCGCGTAGACGTCGGCCAGCGCGCGCAGCGTGGCGACGTCCTCGGGCGCGAGGTCGAGCGCCCGGCGGTGGAGCGCGATCGCCTTCGGCCGATCGCCGAGCGCCACGTAGGCGCGCGCGGCGGCCGCGAGGGAGCGCGCGCTGTCGGGGTTGGTCTCGACGAGCCGCTCGATCCAGCGGTTCGCGAGCGCCGCGTCGCGTCGCGCGAGGGCGAGCTCGATGCGCCCCTCGAGGACCTGGGTGTCGTCGTAGCGGAGCGTCGCGTAGCGCGCGGTCACCTCTTCGCTCTCGGTCGTCCGATCGAGCTCGCGGAGTGCGTTCGCGGTCGCCCGGAGGAGCGCCACGCTGCGCGGCCGGCGCGCGAGCGTGCCGTTGAGGGACGCGAGCGCGGTCTCGCGGAGGCCGGCCTCGGAGTAGAGCTCGATCTGGGCGAGGTTCGCCGGGACGTTGTCCGGATCGAGCGCGAGGACCTTCTCGTAGTAGGGGATGGCGTCGCGCCAGTTGGCGCCGCCGCGGGCGTGGCCGGCGCGGGAGAGGAGCGCGGAGATGCGCTCGGGCTCGGGGATCGCCTTGCCAGAGCGGCGGATGACGTCCTCGGCCTTGTCGATCCAGATCGCGCGCTGGTTCCGGTTCTCGGCCAGGTCTCCGGCGAGGAGGCAGCGCGGCACGGTGGGGGACTTCTCGGCGGCGCGTCGCGCGAGATCGCGCGCGCGGTTCTCGCTGGCGTCGTCGGAGCTCGTGAGCACGAGCCACCGCGCGTACGCCTCGAGCGACGCGGCGTCGTCGCGGGCGGCGAGCTTCTCGAACGCCGGCACGGGGCCGGCGAGGACCGGCGGCGGCGGCTTGTCGCCCTTGCGGAAGCGGACCGCGGAGGCCTCCTTGGCGTGCGACGGATCGGGATCGGCCTCGAGGTTCTTGTCGGGCGCGCCGCTCGGATCGGCGAGGCGGAGCGCGAACATCGGCGGGTCCTCGTCGCCGCAGACCTTCACCGTGAGGCGGTGCCAGCCCTCGCGCATCGTGAGCGTCACGCCGAAGCGGTCGCTGTCGAGGTCGCGGTATTTCGGGTCCTTCGCGACCTCCAGCCCGTCGAAGAAGACCTTCGCCGCGCCGCTGGCGCCGAACCAGACGGAGAACGGCCGCGGGCCCGACTTGGTGCGCGGGTCCCGGACGAACGTCGTCGCGTAGCCGCACACGCTCTCCTGCGGGCGCATCATGGCGCCGAGATCGACCCAGCCGTACGGGAAGACGTCCGGCGTCATCCGGTTGCCGACCTGCCGCTCCTTGCCGTCGTACGTGCGGGACATGCTGAGCGGATCGGCGATCTCGTCCTCCGGCCCGAAGGCGCGGTCGAGGCCGGACTTGCCCTCGTTGTCGAACGGACCGGCGACGATCCATCGACCGACGAACCCGAGGTCTCGGATCCGCTGCTTCGCGCCGGTCAGATCGCCGCGCCGGCGGCGCGCGTACGCCTCGAGGAGCCCCGAGTAGACCCGCAGCGGCGCGGCGACGCGGGGATCGCCGGCGATCGCGTGCAATGACGCCTCGACCTCCTGCGGGTCGCCCTGGTCCCAGTCCGCCCAGATCTGACGGAGGGGGACGTACCCGAGCGGCATCCCACCGCGCGCGACCTCGTCGGACAGCCGGGCGAGCCGAGGGAGCCGCTGCCCGACGTCCGCCGAGGCGATCCCGGGCGCGACGGCGAGCAGGGCGAAGAGCCCGAAGACGAACGCGCGAAGTCGTCGTGCGTGGCCGGCGTTCACGGCGCGAACGAGGGTCGCCTGCGCCGGGGCGCTCCGGCGAGCCCCCTGGTCGTGCAGGTTGGCTTGCTTCGTCCGGGGCGTTCCGGGTATTCCGGAGACGTCGGACGCTGATCGGCGCATCGGCACGCCGGGGTTTTCCGCCGCGACGGCCCGCGCGTCAAGTTGCGGGGTGCGCGCCCGCCCCGAGCTCGAGATTGGCGGGGCGTTTGCAGCGCTCGTGGTCGTGCGATCGCCGGCCATGTGGTGTAAGAACGAGTTGGTGACAACGGTCTTGGAGTCCGAGCGCCCAGAACGATCGCGCAGCGCGAAGCGCGGGTCCGTGGTCAAGGGCCTCATCAAGACCATCCGGCCACATCAATGGGTGAAGAACCTGTTCGTGATGGCGCCGATGTTCTTTCACAAGGACTTGTTCGGCACCGCGGCGAGCGGCGATCCCACGCTGAACTTGACCGTCGCCGGGAAGGCGGTCCTCGCGACCGCCGTCTTCTGCCTGCTCGCGGGCGCGGTCTACACGATCAACGATCTCGTCGACGTCGAGGCCGATCGCGTCCACCCCGTGAAGCGCGATCGACCGATCGCCAGCGGCGCCGTCCCGGAGGGTCTCGCGAAGGGGTTCGCCGCGCTCCTCGTCGTCGTCGCGCTCGGCGTCGCGTTCCTCGAGCTCAACTGGGCGTTCGCCGCGGTCGCGGCGCTCTACTTCGTCGAGAACATCGCCTACAGCTTCAAGCTGAAGAAGGTCGCGTTCCTCGACGTCGGCCTCATCGCGTTCGGGTTCGTGCTCCGCGTCGTCGCCGGCGGCCTCGCCACCGACACGAAGGTCAGCTGGTACATGCTCGCCTGCACCGCGCTGCTCGCGCTCTTCCTCGGCTTCGGCAAGCGCCGCCACGAGCTCGAGGGCGAGCACGCCGGCAAGCAGCGCGCCGCGCTCGAGGCCTACTCGAAGTCGTCGCTCACGGCCGCGCTGGCGATCACGGGCCTCGCGACCGCCGCGACGTACCTCGCCTACACGCTCGACAAGGACACGCAGTCCTTCTTCCACAGCGACAAGCTCTGGCTGACCGTGCCGTTCACGGTGTTCGGGATCGCGCGCTTCCTCATGCTCGTGTCCGGCCGCGTCGGCCGCGGCCGGAAGGCCGAGAGCCCGACGCAGGAGATGCTGAGCGACGTTCCGTTCGTCCTGAACCTGGTCCTCTGGGTCGTCGCGATCGTCGCGATCGTCTACCGCCTCCGCCCGGGTTGAGCCCGCGCCCGGGCGCGGTCGCGCCGCTCGAACGCCGCGCGTCGGGATCATTCCCAGCCGTGGGACGATTTGTGCGCGTGCAATCGCGCCGAAGCGGACACTCTGCACCGGGACAGCGGTGACCATGAGATCGACGCCGGCGCGCCGCACCACGCGCCGGCTCCGACGTGCCGATCCACGTCGGGGCTCGTTTTCACGCGCGTAGAGGGGGCGAACGCGTGCGCGTCGCGTCGCTCCCGGGAGCGGGTCGTCCGTCGCGCGTACGGCTACGGCCCGACCGGATCCAGCGCGAGAGATCGCCGCGCGAAAGAGCTACGCGCGTGGCTTCGGCGATGCAGAGCGGCGTCGCGAAGGAGGTCACGGAACATGCTCACGCTCAAGTCCATGACGTTGACGAGTCTCGCCGTTGGAGTCGGGCTCGCGCTCGGCGGATGCGCCAGTCCCACCGCCGATTCGGCCGACGAGCCGTTCGATACGACCGCGGACCCGCTCTCGCACGACGAGATGCAGCCGCCGAAGGAGGAGCTGGAGGACCCGGCGGCGCCCAAGGAGGAGAAGGCCGAGCACCCGAAGGAGGAGAAGGCCGAGCAACCCAAGGAAGAGAAGGCCGAGGAGCCGAAGAAGGAGAAAGAGGAGCCGGGCGACCTCGCGACGACGTCGGCCGACCCGACCGACGCGGAGGCCGCCGACGCGGACGAGGCCGCCGACTACGGCGACGACTACCAGGCGGAGACCGACGCGACCGGGGAGCCCTCCGACGCGCAATGGCGCGGGTGGGGCTTCCGCGGCGGTCGCCTCGGCGGCTGGGGCGGCGGCTGGGGAGGCGGCGTTTGGCGCGGCGGCGGCTGGGGCTGGGGCGCGCGCCCGGGCTGGGGCGGCGGCTGGATCGGACGCCCGGGCTGGGGCGGCGGCTGGGGCTGGGGCGGACGTCCCGTCTGGGGCGGCGGCTGGGGCTGGGGCGGCGGTTGCGCCTGGGGCAACTGCTGGTGACGGCGACCACCGACGCGCGCGCGCGGGCGCCTCGCACGAGAGCTCGCGCGCGCCGTCGGGACCCTGGCGCCCGAGCGGCTACGCGGACGTGACGGGTTCACGCAGCGATGCGCGGGGAGCCGCCGTCGCGTAGCCGCTCCTCGCGCCGATCAAACCACGCTCGAGGAGGTCTTCATGTTGTTCAATCGAGGTTCGTTCACGGTCGCCTCTCTGACCGCGCTGGTCGCGCTCGGGGGGTGCGCGAGCGCGGTCGACGATGCGCGTTCGAGCGCGCAAGCGCTCGAGCTGGACGACGCGCTCGACTCGTCGTCGGATGAGGCGCGCGATCGCGACGAGGCGGCGCCGCCGCCGGAACACGACGAGCGCGCTCCGCGCGAGTCCGGCCCCGGCGGCGAGGCCATCGGTGGGCCCGGCTACGACGGCGAGATGCTCGGCCCCGGCGGCGAGGCCATCGGTCCTGGTGGCGAGGCCATCGGTGGGCCCGGCTACGACGGCGAGATGCTCGGCCCCGGCGGCGAGATGCTCGGCGGCCCCGGGTACGCGCCGGGCGGTCCGGGCTACGTCGGCGGAGGCTACGGTCCAGGCGGCCCGGGCTACGTCGGCGGAGGGTACGGTCCGGGCGGTCCGGGCTACGTCGGCGGAGGCTACGGTCCAGGCGGTCCGGGCTACGTCGGCGGAGGGTACGGTCCGGGCGGTCCGGGCTACGTCGGCGGGGGCTACGGTCCGGGCGGTCCGGGCTACATCGGCGGGGGCTACGGTCCGGGCGGTCCGGGCGGTCCGGGCTACGTCGTCGGCGGTCCGGGCTACGTCGAAGGTTGCGACGCCTACGGCAACTGCTTCAGCCGACGCGCGTGGGGCTACGGCATGAGCAGCGCCTACCGCTCGTCGACCGGCTCGTCCTGCAACGCGTTCGGCTGCGTCTACTGGTGACGCGACCCCCGCGCCGCGTGACCTCGGTCACGCGGCCTGGGCCGCGCGGCCGCGGCGCGCCGAGTCGAGGCGTCGCGGCCCGGCTCCGCCGGGATTGGGCCAGGTGTCCCGTCGGTTGCTACGTTAGGCGGGAGCATCGATGGCCGAAGTCCCGCTCACGACCGATCGTCTCCGCGACCGCCCCGGCGCCTGGGTCGATCTCGGCCTGACGCTGCCGATCTTCCTCGTCTACCACCTCGCGGTCGTCTTCCTCGGCGTCCAGAACGCGACCGACGTGGTGACCGGGGCGCTCTTGACGTTGAGCGCCGGCGACAAGACGAGGTACCTGCTCGGGACGCTCTGCATCGGCGTCATCTTCGCGGGCACGTTCGCCCTGCTCGGTCGAGGGCAGGCGTTCCGGCCCCGGAAGTTCCTTCAGATCGTCGTCGAGGGAACGGTGTACGCGTTCGTGATGGCGCTCGTCGCGAACCTCGTCGTCGGGAGCCTCTTCGCGAGCGTCGCGCCGGCGTCGGGGAGCCTCGCGGGCGCCGGCGTCGCGACGGTCGGGAGCCTCGCCAGCGACGGCCAGGCCGGCCTCGCCGCCGCGGCGGGGAGCCTCGCCAGCGAGGGGCGCTTCGTCGGCTTCATCATGTCGCTCGGCGCGGGCTTCTACGAGGAGCTCACCTTCCGCGTCCTGCTCTTCGGCGTCGGCGCGAAGATCCTGGTTTGGATGTTCGGCAAGCAGCGCGTCGAGCTCTCCGGGACGAGCGCGGCCGCGAGCGGGTTCTCGTTCCGCTCGCTCCTCGTCATGTGCGGCTGGGCGATCGCGTGCGCGCTCATCTTCAGCGGCGTGCACTACGTCGGCCCGCTCTCGGACGAGTTCAAGCTCACGAGCTTCACGTTCCGCGCCGTGCTCGGCTTGATCCTGACGCTCATCTACGTGACGCGCGGCTTCGCGGCCGCCGTGTGGACCCACGCGATCTACGACGTCTGGGTCCTCGTCCTCCGCTGAGGCGCGTCAGCTCGACGGATCGACGGGGAGCGTGGACGTCGCGCGTCGCGCGAGCCCGAGCGAGACGATCATCGCGATCGTGAGGCCGAGCGCCGCGACGAGGTACGGCGAGCGCGGGCCGAACGCGCCGTAGAGCCAGCCGCCGAGGCTCGGTCCGAACGTGCGCGCGAGGCTCGCCGCCGACTGGTTGGTCCCGAGCGTCGCCCCCTGGGCGCGAGGGTCGGCGCGCTTCGACACGAAGGCGCCGAGGCTCGGCTGGGTCATCCCGTTGCCGAGCGCGAGGAGGGCACCCGCGGCGTAGAGCGCCGGCCGCCCGTAGCTCGGCGAGGCCGCGATCGCGCCGAACGCGATCGCCTGGACGGCCGTGCCGACGCGGATGAGCGGCGCCTCGTCGAAGCGCTTCGCGAGCGGTCGGATCAGCCCGCCTTGCACGCCGGCGGCGACGACGCCGATGAACGCGAGGACGATCCCCGTGTCGAGCGGCGACATCGCGAACATGTCCTTGTTGAAGAAGCGGAACGTCTGATCGAGGACGGTGAAGGAGAGCGTGACCCCGAAGTTGACGGCGATCGCGTTCGCGATCCCGGGCCGCGCGAAGGCGTCGCGGGCCGCGGCGAGGTCGAGCGGGGAGAGGCTGCGCCGCTCCGTCGACCGCTTCTCGCGCGGGAGGGACTCGCGGAGCCCCCCGTACGTCCAGGCGAGGTTGACGACCGAGAGCCCGGCGGCGACGAAGCACGGCACGGCGCCGGTGCGTCCGTGGACGGCGATGCCGGAGAGCGCGCCGCCGATGCCCGGCCCCAGGATGAAGCCGAGGCCGAACGCCACGCCGATGAGGCCCATGCCCTTCGACCGCTCCTCGGGCTTGGTGACGTCGGCGATGTACGCGCTCGCCGTGCCGAGGTTCGCGGTGGCGATGCCGCTCGCGGCGCGCGCGACGAAGAGCCAGAGGACGTTCTCCGCGTGAAGCAGCGCGAGCCCGAGCCCGGCCATCCCCACGGCCGTCGCGGCGACGCTCCAGAGCAGGACCGGGCGGCGCCCGACGCGATCCGACACCCGCCCCCACACCGGGACGAAGAAGAACTGCATCAGCGAGTAGACCGACGCGAGCAGCGTCCCGGTGAGCTCGCTGGTCCCGAACGTCGTGCGCGCCTCCTCGGCGAGGAACGGCAGGACGAGGCTGAAGCCGAGGATGTCGAGGAAGACGATGAGGAAGATCGGACCGAGCCCAGGCGTCGGCCTCGACGCGGAAGGAGCCTCACGCCCCGCGGGTTTCGACGGATCGGCCATTCGAAGCATCCGGGCTTAGCAGAGGCGGGCTCCGTCCGCACGGCTCTCGCCTGCGCGAGCGCGGCCCGCGGGCGGAGGCGCGGGTCGCCGACGGGCCGAGCTTGCGCTCCTCGCCGCGGCGCGAGGCTCGCGGTCGCGGTCGCGCGGCCGCCTTCGGCTCCGCCGGCGTCGGGCCCGCGTCCGACCGCTCAGCTCAAGGGGAGCGCCGCGCGTGGACGAAGGCCTCGAGGTTGCCCTTCGGCCCTTCGATGACGCAGTCCGCGGAGCCGAGGATGGCGAAGCCCGCCTCGCGGACGAACGCGATCGCGTCCTCGATCGCGCGGGCGCGGACCTCCGGATCCCGCACGACCCCGCGCGTCCGCGAGGCCTCGTCGCGGCCCACCTCGAACTGCGGCTTCACCAGCGCGACGAGCTCGCCGTTCGGCCGGGTGTTCCGGGCGATCGCGCGCGCGAGCTTGCCGAGCCCGATGAACGACGCGTCCACGACCACGAGGTCGCACGGCCCGCCGATCTGCTCGGGCTCGAGCGTCTTGGCGTTCGTCCGCTCGAGCACGAGCACGCGGGGATCGGTGCGCAGGGAGTGCGCGAGCTGACCGTAGCCGACGTCGACCGCCGCGACGGACGCCGCGCCGCGCCGCAAGAGGCAGTCGGTGAAGCCGCCGGTGGACGCGCCGAGGTCGAGGCAGCGCTTGCCCGTCGGGTCGACGCCGAACGCGTCGAGCGCGCCGGCGAGCTTCACGCCGCCGCGCGAGACGTACGGGTGGTCCTCGCCGCGGACCGTGATCGGCGCGTCCTCGGCGAGCAGGGCGCCGGCTTTGTCGACGCGCGCCTCGCCGACGTAGACCTTGCCGGCGAGGATGAGCGCCTGCGCGCGGGCGCGCGTGGGCGCGAGCGCCCGCGCGACGAGCAGCTGGTCGGCCCGGACCTTCATCGCGCGCCGCCGTCGCCGCGCGCGGTGAGCTCGATCTTCACCTCCGGGTGGAGCGCGCGGGCGAGCGTCGCGAGGCCCTCGCCGATCCGCGGGCCCGGCCGGAGGACGGACTCGTCGGTGATGGACGCGACGCGGTCCGCCTGCACCGCGCGCACGCGCGCCCACCCGGGCGCGTCCTTCCGCAGGCGCTCGCTCGCCCGCTCCTCCATCATCGCCGCGTTCACGATCACGTCCGGATCGAGCGCGAGCACGCGCTCGACGCCGATGGTCGGGTAGGCGCCGCCCTCGGCGATCACGTTCGTCCCGCCCGCGCGCCGGATCATCTCGTCGGAGAAGCTCGCCGGCCCCGCGACGCTGAGCGGCTCGAGGCCGAACACGACGAGCACGCGCGTCCGCGGCGACGCGCTCACCGCGCGCTCGACCGCCGCGATCCGGGCGTGGATCTCCGCGACCGCGGCCTTGGCCTCCGCCGCGTGCCCCGTGCGCTCGCCGGCGCCGAGGATCATCGCGTCGATCGCGGCGAACGACTCGGTCTCGGGGAAGTACGTCGCGATCCCGCGCGCCTCGAGCTTCTCCGCGATCGCGCTGCCCGCCGGGCCGCGCGCGCCGACGACGAGATCGGGGCGGAGCGCGAGGATCGCCTCGAAGCTCGGATCGACGTAGCCGCCGACCTGCGGGAGCTCGGTCACCTCCGGAGGGAAGTCGCAGTAGCGCGAGCGCCCGACCATCGCCGGGCCCGCCCCGACGGCGAACATCGCCTCGGTGGTCGACGGCGAGAGCGACACGACGCGCATAGCGGGCCCGGAGCGCGGGGACGGCTTCGGCTTCGAGCACGCGGCGAGGAGCGCGACGAGCAGCAGAGCGAGCGCGGCGATCCGCGCTGTCCCTCGGTGCCTCCGCTGCTGCATCGTCGCTCCGCCCGCGCTCCTCGGGCCCACCCTACCACGCGCGGCGCGCGCGGGGCCGTGCGGCCTCCCGGCTCGCCGAGTATCCTGGCTCCGCCGTGGCCGCGCCCGCCGTCATCGATCACTACGCGCTCTTCGACGACGTCGTCGCGGTCGCGAAGAGCGCGCGCGCGGCGACGGCGGGGTGGCGCGCGATCTGCGTGCGGGCCCAACGGACCGTGGGCAAGAAGGTGGTGCAGCCGCTCGCCGAGCTCGATCTCGACGAGGAGATCGGCGGGCTGGAGGACCGCGTGCGCGCGATCGCGCGGCGCGCGCCCGGCGACGTCGATACGCTCGTGTTCGGCCTCTTCGACGGCGTCGACGACGACGGCGCCGGCGTCTACACGGGCTTTCACGTCGCCGGCGCCGCCGGCTTCGATCCCGAGGCGCGCTGGCTCCTCCGGAGCCCGAGCTGGACGCCCCCGGAGCGGCACCTCGCGAGCGCGTCGCTCGACGCCATCGTCCGCGCGGGCCTCGCCGCCCGCGGCGAGGCGAAGAAGGCGGTCCTCCACGCGCTCCGGTTCGGCGCCGCCGCGCTCCTCGCCCGCTTCGCCGCCGAGGGCCTCCCCTACCGCGTCGTCGTCGCCTTCGACGACGGTGATTTCGCCGAGATCCGCGAGGGCCGCCGCGTCGCGCCGCGTTGAGCTCGGATCAGCTCCGCCCGATCAGCCCGTACTTGTGGAGCTTCTCGATCAGCGCCGGCCGCGACACGCCGAGGCGCCGGGCGGTCTCGCTCTGGTTCTTGTTCGCCGACTCGAACTCGTTGCGGATGATCGTCCGCTCGAACGCCTCGACGCGCGCGCGCAGCGGATGGCTCGGGCCGGGATCGCCGGGGGCCTCGCCGCTCGACGCGCCGACGGAGAACGGCGCGTTGGACGAGCGCGCCTCCTCCGTGAGCGAGCGCCAGAGCGCGAGCGTGAGGCGATCGTCGGCGGTCAGCGCGAGCAGGCGCGCGACCGTGTTCTCGATCTCGCGGACGTTGCCCGGCCACGAGTGCGCCTTGAACGCGTCGACGAGCGCGGGCTCGACGAGCACCTGGTCCATGCCGTAGCGCTGCGAGTACGTGTGGACGAACGCCTTGACCAGCGGCTCGATGTCCTCGGGCCGTTCGCGCAGCGGCGGGACCCGGATCGGCACCACGTTGAGCCGATAGAACAGGTCCTCGCGGAAGCGCCCGGCCTTCACCTCGGCGGCGAGGTCGCGGTTCGTCGCGGCGACGAGGCGGACGTCGACGTGCTCGGCGCGCCCGCCGACCGGCTGGACGTCGCCCGACTGGAGCGCGCGGAGGACCTTCGCCTGGATGGGCAGCGCGAGCTCCCCGACCTCGTCGATGAACAGCGTCCCCTTGTCGGCTTGCTGGAAGTAGCCGGTGCGCGACTGCGTGGCGCCGGTGAACGCGCCCTTGACGTGGCCGAAGAGCTCCGCCTCCGCGAGCTCGCCCGGGATCGCCGCGGCGTTGAAGCGGACGAGCGGCTTGTCGGCGCGCTTCGAGTGCGCGTGCAGCGTGGCGGCGAGGACGTCCTTGCCGACGCCGCTCTCGCCGGTGAGCAGCACCGTGACGTCCTTCGGCGCGACGCGCGCGACGAGCTCGAGGACGCGCCGCGTGACCGGGCTCTCGGCGACGATCGGCCGGCCGAGCGAGGCCTCGGTGCGGAGGCGCGCGTTCTCGAGGCGCAGCCGGCGCGTGTCGACCGCGCGCGTCACCGCGAGGAGGATCTCGTCCGGATCGAACGGCTTCGGCAGGTAGTCGAACGCGCCCGCCTTCATCGCGGCGACGGCGACGCGCTCCGAGCCGTGGGCGGTCAGCATCATCACCGGCACGCCGGGATCCTGGACGCGCATGGTCGCGAGGACCTTCATGCCGTCGACCTCGGGCATCGCCAGGTCGGTGATCACGACGTCGGCGCCGCGCGCCTCGAACGCGGCGACGCCCGCCGCGCCGCCGTCGGCCGTCTCGACCTCGTGACCGGCGTCGCCGAGGACGGCCTCGAGCGTGAAGCGCATCGAGGCTTCGTCGTCGATCACCAGGACGCGGGCCATCACGGCGTCTCCACGCGTCGCGGGCTCCCCGTCACGAGGGGACCTTCTCGGCGTGCACGCGCGCGAAGGCCGGCTCCGGCTCCGGCTCTCGCGCCGGAGGCTCCTTGCGCGCCTCCGCGCTCGTCGAAAGCGCCGCGGCGATCGCCATCCGGCACGGGTTCGGGAGCTTCTCGCGCAGCTTGTGCTGGCACGGAGCGGACGGCAAGACGACGGTGGCGGTGGTGCCGCGGCCCGACGAGCTCTCGAAGCGCAACGTCCCGCCGTGCTGCTCGATGATGCCGCGGGCGATCGCGATGCCGAGGCCCGAGCCGCCGTCCTTCGTCGTGTAGTAAGGCTTGCGGATGCGGTCGAGGATGTCCGGCGTCATGCCGGTGCCGCGGTCCATCACGCGGATGACCGCCGCGCCGTCGCCGCAGCTCTTCGCGACCTCGAGCGTGACGACGGCGCCCTTCGCGGAGGCCTGCATCGCGTTCAGGACGAGGTTCAGGAGCGCCTGGCGGAGCTTCTTCGCGTCGGCGTCGAGCGAGAGCTCGCGGCTGCCGCGGACCTCGATGGCGACGCCCGCGTCGGCGGCCCGCGTCTCGAGCAGGAGCGAGAGCTCGCGGGCGATGTCGTACGGCTTGGTCGGCGCGACGGTGAGGTCGTCGAGCCCGCGCGAGAACGAGAGGAACCCGTCGACGATCTCCTGCAGGCGCTCGGCCTCGGCCGCGACGATGGTGAGCCGCTCCTTCATCTTCGCGTCGTCGGCGCTCCGCGCCATGTGCTGGGAGAGGCCCTTGATCGCCGCGAGCGGGTTCTTCACCTCGTGCGCGAGGCGCGCGGCGATGCCCTCGAGCGCGCGCGTGCGCCCTTCGTTCTCGTCGCAGAGCTCCTCGCGCCGCTCCGCGAGCTCGAGCGTGATGCGCTCGTACGCGCCCGTGATGGCCTTGCCGATCCGGTAGACCACGATGATGGAAATCAGCGCGCTGGCGAAGGCGATCGCGACGTACTCGGAGGTCGCGAACGGCAGGGTGGTGCCGAGCGGCGCGGGCAGCGTGCAGCTCCGCGAGAACCACCCCATGATCCCGAAGACGACGACGAACTTCAGGACGAAATGCCGGCGCCGGTACTCGAGCTCCGGGTCCATCGCCACGCCCATGAAGAAGGGCACGAGGCTCAAGATGAGCGGGCTCGCGAGGCCGCCGGTGTTCGCGATCGCGACGAGGATGCTGGTGCCGCCGAGGAAGAGGAACGCGCGGCTCTTCGAGCCGTGCGCCTTCTCCATGCAGCCGAAGCTGAAGAGGATGCTCAACGACGACGCGATCTGGATGGCGAGGCGCTCGCGCGGGAAGTCGCGCGACGCCAGGATGGCGATCACCACCACGTGGAACGGGATGACCATGGCGAGGCGCCAGCGCGACGCCATCCCCTTCATCTCGTGGAAGACGCGGCGGCGCACCGCCTCGAAGCGGGCGCGACGGCTCGCGTCCTCCAGGTTCGCGTCCATGCTCATGATGCGCGCCCACAGCATACCGCGAGATTCCCTCCCGATCCGATGCCGATGGCGGGCCGGAGGTTGCTGGACGCACGCTCGAGCTGGACGTCAACCGAACGGATGATCAGGTACGCCGAACGACCGGCGGACCCGTCGTGGCGGCCTCGGCCGCCGTCGCGCGGGCCCGTCAGCGCCTGCGACGGCGGACGGCGCCGAGGACGGCCGCAGCTCCGACGGCGGCGACGACCCACGGGACCTCGGACGAAGGCGGCCCGGCGGCGCAGGTCGTCGTCGTGGTCTTGGTCGTGGCGGCGGCGGGAGGCGGCTCGGGCAGCGGCGGGAGGCAGAGGCTCTCGCGGCAGACGTACCCGTCGGGGCAGCTCGTCTCGTCGGCCTCGTCGCACACCTGCGAGCACGCGAGCGTCCCGTCTCCGGGGTCGACGCAGACCTCGCTCGCGCAGTCGCTGTCGCGCTCGCACGCCTCGCCGAGCCCGAGGTCGGAGGGCTGCGTCGGCGTTCCGGTCTCGGGCGCGCCGGCGTCGGCTGGCTTCGGTGTGGGCGGCGGCTTGTACGCCGTCCAGGAGGGCTCCGGGTACGTGGTCCAGTCGTTCGTCGCCGCCTTGGCGACGGAGAGCACGAAGTCGCGATGCGCGTCGAAGCGCGTGTAGACGGAGCCCTGGCACTGCGTGCCGTCGTCGCTCTCGCCGCCCCGCGAGAGGACGCCGAACGAGAGGAGCGAGCCGTTCTCCCAGAGCGTGTACTCGAACGCGCTCGATCCGCTGTCGCCGGAGCAGGTGCCGTCGCCGCCGACGAACTCCTTGGCGTTGAACGACGACGGGCACGGTCGCGTGTCGGAGCCGGGCACGCAGAGCACGCTGATGGGCTTGCTCCGGCGGCGGGTGCCGCTGCCGCCGCCGTTCGGAGACGTGTTGCCGTAGCCGATCCCGACGAAGGCCGGCCCGTACTGGTCGGGATCCCACATCTGGTACTGCACGCCCGGGACGATCGGCTTCGCGACGGCGGCGGGGATCGCCGTGCCGAGGACGAGGAGCGCGATGTCGTTGCCGCAGATGTGATCGTCGTCGGGGACCGCGACCGAGCTGACGGCGTACCAGCCCGTCTGGGCCGCGTTCATGTTCGCGTTGGTCGTGACGCGGAGCCCGCTCTTGCGGGCGCCGAAGACCGGGTTGGCCGCGCAGTCGATCCGCGCGGGGGAGGCGTCGACGCAGTGGCGCGCCGTCGCGACGACGTTCGGCAGGATGAGCGCGCCGGAGCAGATGCCGCCGTTGCATCGGCTGTTGAGCGAGCCCCCGCCGCTGCACACGCCGACGGCGAACGTGCTGGTGGTGTCGACCGTGCCGCCCTGAATGGCCTGCGCCGCGGACGCGACGGGCTCGTCCTGCTCCGAGCCGACCGACGGGGTCGAGCAGCCGCTCCCCGCGAGGGCGCTGACGACGAACACTCCCCCCACGCCAAGCCACGCAAACCGCATGCTGTCGAGTCTCCGAACCCACTTCGTCATGACACGGCCGAGCGGTCCGGGCGAACGACGAACGAAGGGAGGCCAGAGTGTACGAGGGGAACGCGCCCGAGCAAGCGACATGTCGCGATTCCGCTCCTCTTTGCGCGCTTTTGCGCGCTCGTCCGACGGGGCCGACCTCGGGCACGACGGATCCGCTCGGCGTGGCGCCCTGCGTCATGACGGTCCACGGGGCGCCGTTCACCACAATTTTGGCCCGGACAAGCGACTCGTGGCCTCCTCCCGGACGCGCGGAGGCTTCGAATGAGGAACGTTCTTGGAATCATCGGGGGTCTTGGAGTTCTGCTGACGACGACGGCGGCGATGGCTCAGCCCGAGCCGGGACCGACCGGGGCGCCTCCGCCCGACGCGCCGGCGCAGCCGCTGCCGCCGCCGCCTCCTCCTCCGCCGCCCGAGCCGGCCGCGGCCACGGTCTCCACCGCGCCGCCCCCGTCCGTCGAGGCCGACAAGAAGGACGACGGGATCACCGACCACGAGAAGGTCGTCGGGAAGTTCGGCGTCATGTACTTCGGCGTGACGCAGCAGCCGATCGGCACCGGCGCCGCCGCCGCGGTCGCGAAGGGCACCGTCCAGACGCCGGTCATCGGCATGCGCTACTGGCTCCAGGAGCGCATGGGCATCGACGTCGGTCTCGGCTTCAACTTCTTCAGCTCGTCGCGGAGCGTCGAGGCGAACGGCCAGCCGGAGAACAACACCGACGGTCCGGCGGTCCTCGCGTTCGCGGTCCACGGCGGCCTGCCGCTCGCGTTCGCGTACGGCAAGCATTACAAGTTCCTCCTCGTCCCGGAGCTGAACCTCGGCTACGCGACGCAGACCGAGGCCGCCCAGAACGTGCCCGCGGGCACGCCGACGCCGCCCGACATCCACCGGAGCGGCTTCCGCTTCGACGTCGGCGCCCGCGTCGGCACCGAGATCCAGTTCGGCTTCATCGGCATCCCGGAGCTGGCGCTGCAGGCGTCGGTCGGCCTGAACTTCCGCCGCCAGGTGTGGCACGCGAGCCGCGACGCGAACGCGGCCGCCGGCGTGCCCAACCCCGAGTCGTCGTCCCTCGGCGAGAACTCGTTCGGCACGACGGTGCAGAGCGATCCGTGGGCGATCTTCTCGAACAACATCTCCGCCATCTACTACTTCCCGTGAGCGCGGGGCGCGGGCCGGCCGTGCCCCCGAAGCGGTCTGCTAGACTCTCCTCCGGAGCAGCCGGAGCGGGAGGCGTCATGGCGAACCACAAGAAGCTTTCGGTGCGGGTGGCGCTCGTCGCGGTCGGGACGCTCACGGCGTGCGTCGGCGGCGGCGGGAGCCTCGCCGACGGCGTGGCGACCTGGGACTCCGCGCCGAGCTCGCTCGAGCGCACCGGGACCGATCGCGAGGGCCCGCCGGGCTTCCTCGAGGGCCCTGCCGCGTCGCAGGAGCGGGCCGCGGTGTCGTCCGAGCCGGCGCCCGGCGCCGCGGGGGGCAGCGTGAGCACGTTCGATTGCTCGGGCGCGTACACCTGCCGGGAAGACGGCAAGAAGAGCTCGGACACCATCCGTCTGCGGCGGGTGAACGGCGTCTGCACCCTCTCCGGGAACGGCTCCGTCTCGGTCGTGCTCGGGAACGACGGCACGCTCACCGTGAACGGGACGACGATCGGGACGTGGTCCGTGAGCGGGAGCGGATTTTCCGTCGTCTCGAGCGAGGGACGCGTCACGTGCACGCGCGGCGCGTCCGACGATGACGACGACGACGACGACGACGTTTCGTCGAGCAGCAGCGGCGGCGGCACGAGCCCTGGCTCCCCGGGCGAGCCGCCGGTCGTCCTCGACGCGGGCAGCCCTTCGGGGCGTCCCGACGACGGCTGACGTCCCCGGCCGACCCCGGCGCCGGGAGACCGCGCCGCGAGGTCGTCCGAGCCGGCGCGTCAGGGCGCGAAGTCGGCGCGCGCGTCGGGCGGCAAGAGCCCGGCGCCGCGTCCGCGCTCGAAGAGCACGTCGATCGCCCGGCGCACGTCGGCGGGCGCGTCGAGCGTGTCCGCGTTCGCGTACATCGCGAGGTAGCGGTCGAGCGAGGCCTGGTCGAGCCCTACGTCCGCGCGCGTCTCCGCGGCGAGCAGCGCGCGCGTGACCTCCGGCGCGTTGTCCGCCGCCCAGCGGATCGACGCGCGGCACACGCGCGAGACGCGCTCGACGAGCTCGGGCCCGAGGTCGCGCCGGATCGCGTTGCCGCCGAGCGGCAGCGGCAGCCCGTTCGTCTCGCGCGCCCACGCCTCGCCGAGGTCGACGACCTTCGACGTCCCCTCGCGCTCGTAGAAGAGGCGGCCCTCGTGGATGAGGAGCGCGGCGTCGATCGTCCCGGCGCGGAGCTCCTCGAACGCGCGCGCGTACGGCGCGATGGGCACCACGACGGGCTCGAACTCCGGCAAGAGCAGGCGGAGCACGAGGTACGCCGTCGTGCGGAGGCCGGGCACGCCGACGCGCTTGCCCGCGAACGACGCGAGCGGCGGCGCGGTCGCGCCCGGCGCGACGACGACGGGACCGTAGCCGCGCCCGACGGACATGCCGTGCGGGAGCAAGAGGTGATCGCGCGCGACCCGCGCGTACTGCGCGATCGAGACGGCGACGACGTCGGGCCGTTCGCCCGAGCTCGCGTCGGCCGTCGACTCGGCGCGGCGGTTGAGCGTCTCGGTGTCCGCGCGCTCGGCGGTGAACGACAGCCCCTCGGTGTCGACCTTGCCCTCGAGCAAAGGCCAGAACATGAAGATGTCGTCGCTGTCGGGCGAGAACGCGAGGCGGATGGGCCGGCCGGTCACTTGCACTCGAGCTCGCGGAGCGCGTCGATCTCCGCGGTGAGCTCGGGATCCGTCACGAGCGGCTCGATCGCCGCGTCGTCGATCCCGAGGTTCGACAGCCCCTCGGTCGCGCGGAGGTAGAACCAGCCGCGATCCCAGACCGAGAGCGTCGCCTGGCGCCAGCACGGGTCCTCGCTGATCAGCGCGTACGCCGCCGGATAGGAGGCGCGCGCCATCGCCAGGTAGCGCTCGATGTACCAGAGGAACGTGAGGATCCCGTCGCGCTCGCTGGCCCTCGAGCTGGTGTACGCGTCCTCGAAGGCGAGCGCCGTCGCGAGCGAGTTCACGTACTGCGCGGCCTCCTCGAGGACGAAGCTGTAGCCCTGGTCGCCGCTGTCGAACTTGGCGTCGGTCGGGCTGCCGTTCAGGTAGATCTCCGCGTACATGTCGCATCCCCGGGCGGCGGTGCCGGCGGGGCAGGCCTTGCGCTTGTCGTAGTGCGCGTCCTGCCGGATCAAGCTGCGCGCGAAGGTCTTGCCGCCGCGGCTCGTCGTGTCGCCGCTCTTGCACGTGAAGGTCAGGTCGTCGGGGCGGATCACGTAGGCGGCGTCGCCGCCGGTCGCCTCGCCGAGGTCGTAGAAGTGACCGCACTCGTGGACCACCGTCGTCGCCTGGCGGAGCACCGAGGCCGCGCTCGACCGATCGGAGAGGAAGCGGTCGATGCAGTTGCCCTGCGTCTTCGCGAGCGAGCTCGTGAGGCCGCCCTCGACGATCGCCTTGCCGAGCGGGTAGCGGAGCTCGAGCGCGCTCAGGAGGTAGTCGTTGGCCTTCGTCGGCGAGAAGGTCAGCCCGGACAGGCTCGCGCTCGTCGGCAACGTCTCGGTGTACGCGTCCTGGGCGCAGCCGGGCTGATCGGGCTTCGCCGCCGCGCTGCCGCTGCCGTCCCCGTCGCCGCTGCCGTTACCGTCCTCGTCGACGCCCGACGGCTCGGTCGGCTCGAAGCCCTCCCGGACGTCGCCGCCGGCGGTCGCGCACCCGGCGCCCGCGACCGAGCCGCACCCGACCACACCGAACATGAACAACCCTAGAAGACGGCTCCGGTTTCCCATGGCTCGCGCTTCATGGCACGGCTGGGGTGGATTTCAAGCGATCCAGGTCGCCGGAGACGCGATTGGGAGCGCGAGGGAGGCGCCCGCCGCGACGACGCGTTCAGGGTGAGACGGTTAGAATCATTTTGAAATTCGCACGGTTGAATCGCATGTCGTGTTGGTGGGACTCAGGGCGATGCCATGGTGCTAGGGTCCGGCGTATGCGGGTCGCGGTGCTCGAGAAGAACGGCGATAAGGGCTGGTTTTTGCTCGATGGTGACCGAGCGCGTCGCTTCGACGGCTCCCCCTTCGAGGGGGCGCGGCTCGGCTCGATCGAGATCCCCTGGACCCCGGCGGACCTGCGCGCGCCCGTGCGGCCGTCGAAGATCGTCTGCGTGGGCCGCAACTACGCGGCCCACGCGAAGGAGCTCGGCAACGAGGTGCCGAAGGAGCCGCTCCTGTTCTTCAAGCCGCCGTCGTCGGTCATCGGGCCGGGCGGCGCGGTCGTCCTGCCGAAGGAGTCGGAGCGGGTCGAGCACGAGGCGGAGCTCGGCGTCGTCATCGGGCGGCGCGTCCGACGGATCGCGCCCGCGCAGGCGATGTCCGCGGTCTACGGCTACACGTGCGTGTGCGACGTCACCGCGCGCGACCTGCAGAAGAAGGACGGCCAGTGGACGCGCGCCAAGGGCTTCGACACCTTCTGCCCGACGGGCCCGTGGATCGAGACCGAGCTCGATCCGTCCGATCTCGCCGTGACGTGCGCCGTGGACGGCGCCGTCCGGCAGTCGGGGCGGACCTCGCAGATGATCTTCGACGTCCCCACGCTCGTCTCGTACGTCAGCGCCGCGATGACGCTCGAGCCCGGCGACCTCATCGTGACCGGCACGCCCGAGGGCGTGGGGCCGCTCGTGCCGGGCAACCACCTCGTCGTCTCCGTGGAGGGCATCGGCGAGCTCGGGATCGGCGTCGTCGGGAGCACGTGAGGCGGGCGCGGCTCGCCCTCGTGGCGATCGCCGCCGCGCTGGCGATCGGCGCCGTCGTCGTCGCGGCGCGGACGGCGAAGGACGCGGCCCCGTGCGGGCCCGGGTTCACGCGCGCGGGCCCGCGCTGCTGCCCCACGCCCGCGATCGCCGCCGGCGTGTGCGCGTCGCGCGAGGGCGACGCGTGCCCGCCGCCGCTCGTCGCGACCGCGCGCGGCTGCGACGCGCCCGAGCGCGACGTCGTGGAGGTCCCGCCCACGACGGTCGTGGTCGGGCCGTCCGACTGGGAAGCGGAGGGCCGCGTCGCTCCGCGGACCGTGCACGTCGGCCGGTTCGCGATCGATCGCTTCGAGGTGTCCGTCGGCCGCGCGTGCGCGCACCCGGCGACGACGACCGCGGCGCGGTGCGACGGAGCGGACGCGGCGCGCGCCGCGAGCGGCGTCGCGCTCGCGGAGGCGCGGGGCTACTGCGCGTCGCGGGGCGGGCGCTTGCCGACGGACGACGAGTGGCTCGCCGCGGCCGCCGGCGACAGGCCGCGCCGCTACCCGTGGGGCGACACGGGCGCCGTCTGCCGTCGCGCCGCGTGGGGGCTCGAGGCGGGCCCGTGCGCGGAGGGCGCCAGCGGCCCGGACACGATCGGCGCCCACCCCGAAGGCGCGACGCCGCTCGGGATCCACGACCTCGCGGGCAACGTCGCCGAGTGGGTCGAGCTGGCCTGCCCTGATCCCGGCCGGCCGTGCCCGCGCGTCGTCCGCGGCGGCTCGTGGAAGACGCGGCTGGCGACGGAGCTCCGGACCTGGCTCCGGCACGAGGTCGCCGCCGCCGCCGAGCGCGGCGGCGATCCGACGATCGGCTTCCGCTGCGCCTACGATCGCGCGCCCTGACGCGGCCGCCGCCGCGGCCCCGCGGCCGGAACGAACCGGCTTCCGATCGGCGTCCCTGGGAGTACGCTGGACCGTCCCATGACCGCAGCGGTCCTCAGCATCGGCACCGAGCTCACGCGCGGCGAGCTCGTCAACACCAACGCATCCTGGCTCTCCGCGGGGCTCACGGACCTCGGCTTCGAGGTGATCGAGCACTGCGCCGTCGACGACGACAAGGGCCGCATCGTCGCCGCGCTCGAGCGCCTCGCGAGCGGATCGAAGGTCGTGGTCTGCACCGGCGGCCTCGGACCGACGACGGACGACCTGACCACGGAGGCGGTGGCCGCCGCCGTCGGCGTCCCGATCGAGCGCGACGCGGCGTCGCTCGAGCACATCCGGCGTCGCTTCGAGAAGCTCGGCCGCGTGATGAGCGAGTCCAACGCGAAGCAGGCCGATTTCCCCGCCGGCGCCACGATCCTGCCGAACCCCATCGGCACGGCGCCGGGGTTCGCGGTCGAGGTCCGCGGCGCGCGCGCGTTCTTCATGCCGGGCGTCCCGCGCGAGATGAAGCGGATGTTCGACGAGCACGTCGTCCCGCGCATCCGCGAGCTCGCGCCGAACGACAGCCATCAGGTCCGCTTCCGCACCTTCGGCCTCCCCGAGAGCGTCGTGGGCGAGAAGCTCGCCGGCGTCGAGGCCGCGTTCGCCGGCGTGACGATCGGCTACCGCGCGCACTTCCCGGAGATCGAGGTCAAGGTCCTCGCGCGCGCCGCCGATCGCGGCGCCGCCGTGGACCTCGCCGAGCGGGCGGCGGCCGAGGTCCAGGCGCGCCTCGGCGACGTGATCTACGGCAGCGGCGAGGACACGTTCGCCGGCGTCGTCGGCCGCGCCCTCCGGACGCGCGGGTGGACGCTCGCGATCGCCGAGTCGTGCACCGGCGGCCTCGTGGGCCACCTCCTGACGAAGGAGCCCGGCGCGTCCGACTTCCTCCTCCTCGACGCGGTCACCTACGCGAACTCGGCGAAGCAGGCGGTGCTCGGCGTCGACGAGGACGCGCTCCGCGGTCACGGCGCGGTGAGCGCCGAGGTCGCGACCCGGATGGCCGACGGCGCGCGGCGCGTCTCCGGCGCCGACGTCGCGCTCGCGATCACCGGCATCGCCGGGCCCACCGGCGGCAGCGAGACGAAGCCCGTCGGGCTCGTCTACCTCGCCGTCTCGACGCCGAAGGGGACGGTCGTGAAGGAGCAGACGTTCCCGGGGGAGCGCTACTGGATCCAGACGCTCGCCGCGTACATGGGCCTCGCCATGGTCCGCGCGGCTTGCAAGAACGCGTGAGCCGAGGTCCGTCGCGCCTCGCGCGGGCGCGACGGCGCGGCGACCTCAGCGCGTCGCGAGGATCTCGTCGGCCCACTGCTTCGCCTGCGCGCACGTCGAGGTCGACGTCCACGCGGGCTTCGCGGCGCGCGCCGGCCCCGCGGCCATCACGAGGTCGCGGTCCTTGCGCGCGAACAGCAGCGGGCCGAGGTCCTTACGCTCGAAGCAGACGGCGGTGGGGGTGTCGATCGCGGCCGCGCCGTGCGCCTTCTTCAGCCCGGGCGCGAGCTTCTGCATCGCGCGCTCGGCGAAGGAGAGCGCGTCGTAGCGGGCGTGGACGGCGAAGGCGAGCTCGTCGCCCTTCGTGTACACCGCGGAGCGATCGCCGCCCCAGCCGGCGGCCGCGGCGCGCGCGGAGGCGTCGTCGAGCCACTCCTCGAACGTCAGCGCGAAGCCGAGCTCGCCGAACGTGTCCTCGTCGTCGAGCTTCCAGCCCGCGCCGAGCGCGCCCGCGGACGGCGCCGGCACCACGATGGCGGGCTCGTGGCTCTCCCACTTGTCGAGGTGGAGCACCTGCTCGGTGGTCGTCGGCGGCGTCGCCCACGCGCGATCGACCATCGCCCAGCCGCCCTTGCGGCGGAGCGCGTTCACGAAGGAGAGGCCGTCGATGTACGGCGCGATCAGCGTCGTCCGGAGGATGTGCGGGACGCTCTGGATCGACGCGCCGTTCACGCCGCTCGCCATCAGCTCGCGGATCATCTCGTCGGGGAGATCGAGCGCGGTGCGCTCCTGCTCCTGCATGATGAAGTCCATCATCAGGCTCGTCGCGTCGCCCTCGGCGAGGCACGCCAGCGCCAGCGTCTCGTCGCCCTTGCCCGGGCGGTACGACGAGCGGGACTTGAGATCCCAGCGTTGGTCCTGCAGCGCGTGCACGAGCTCGTGCGCGAGCGTCGCCTGGGCCTCCTTGCCGCGCAGATCGGCGGCGAGGTACATCGTGCCGGTCTTCGGCTCGTAGAAGCCCTCGAGCTGGGCTTCGAGGAGCTTCATCATCTCGCCGAGGTAGTCGAACGTCGTCGGCGCGAAGCCGAACATCTGGAGGAGCTGGCCCTCGCGGCGGAGCGCCTCGGCGGGGTACTCGCGGAGCGCCTTCTCCTTCACGCGCCCGACGAGCTTGTCGCGATCGAGCCGGACGCCCGGGACCGCGCGCGTGGCCTTGACGCCGCGGAGCTCGCTCACGCGCGTCAGCGCGCGGGCGACGGCCTTCGACTCCTTCGAGGAGAGCGACCCTTCCTCGGCCTCCGGGCCCGGGTCCGCGGCGCCGCCGGCGTCGGGCGCCGTCCGGGCGGCGTCGCTCGCCGCGGTCGGCGCCGTCGCCGCTCCCGCGCAGGACGCGAGCGCGAGCGCGAGCGCGGCCACGACTCCGGCGAGCCGCCTCACTGCGCGCTCCGGATCGCGTCGATCGCGCTCTTGTAGTCCTCGGTGTTGAAGACGGCGTTGCCCGCCACGAGGACGCGCGCGCCCGCGTCGATCGCGTCCTTCGCGGTGTCCGCGGTGATCCCGCCGTCGATCTCGAGGTCGATCGCGAGGCCCCGTTCGTCGATCATCGTTCGGATCGCCGCGACCTTCGGCAAGACCTCGCGGATCAGGGTCTGCCCGCCGAACCCGGGGTTCACGCTCATCACCAGGATCTGATCGGCGACGTCGAGGACGTAGCGGAGCGTGTCCTCGTTCGTCGCGGGGTTCAGCGTGACGCCCGCGCGCTTACCGAGCGATCGGATGTGCGAGAGCGTCCGGTGGAGGTGCGTGCTCGCCTCGACGTGCACGGTGATCGTGTCCGCCCCCGCCGCGGCGAAGTCCTCGACGTAGCGGTCCGGCTCGACGATCATCAGGTGAACATCCAGCGGCAGCCGGGTTACGCGGCGGATCGCCTTCACCACCGGCGGGCCGATCGTGATGTTCGGGACGAAGCGGCCGTCCATCACGTCGACGTGGATCCAGTCGGCTCCGGCGGCCTCGACGGCCGCGATTTCCTCGCCGAGCCGGGCGAAGTCTGCCGAGAGAATCGAGGGGGCGACGAGAATGCGCTGGTTCATGAGGCTCCGACCGATGGCGTTGCCTCTTACCACAGCTGAAGTCCTGGCCTTGCACTCGGCGCGCGCTTGCGAAACTCTAGGCGGGACATGCAGACGCGCAAGATCACCAAGGCTGACTTCGACCAGATCGTCGAGGTCATCGACCGTTGGTGGGGAGGACCGATCAGCACGTTCGCCCATCCGATCTTCTTTTACGAGCTCGGAGACAACGCGCTGATCGTGGAAGACGACGGTCGTCTCATCGGATTCCTCCTCGGCTTCATCGTCTTCAAGGCGCCGAAGACCGGGTACGTCCACCTCGTGGGGATCCACCCGGACTACCGACGCCAAGGGGTCGGCCGCCTCCTCTACGAGAACTTCACCGAGCGCTGTCGCGGCCTCGGGTGCCAACGCATGAAGGCGATCACGACGGTGGGCCACGAGGGCTCGATGCGCTTCCACGAGGCGATGGGCTGGGAGGCGTCCGAGGTCGACGACTACGCCGGGCCGAGCCGCCGTCGCATCGTCTTCACGAAGGACCTGACCGTGCCGCCGCGGGTCGCGCTGGCCTGAGGCGGCGCACGGGCCGCGCCTCGGCGTCCGCCCCGCGAGGGCCCCGAGCGTCTTCTCGGGGTCTCGCACGTCTGCGCGTGCCGACCGGCGCCAGACGTGGGAAGCTCACGCTCGAGCTCGGCGCTTCGCCGGCTCTCGTGTCGAAGGCCCATCGATGACGCGCACGCCCGCTCGCACCACGCTCTCGCTCTTCGGTATGGCGGCGCTCGTCGCGGGCGTGGTCGGCGGCTCGTTGCTCGCGTGCAGCTCGGACGGCTCGCGCGCGCCGTTCGTCGGCGCCGGGGCGGACGCGGCGGCCGACCCCGAGGACGCGAGGCCCGCTCCGACGACGACCGCCACGCCGGTCACGCCGTCGAAGACCACCTCCGACGCGGGCTCCACGGCGCCGGACGACGACTGCGAGCGCGCCGCGCCCAGCCGCGAGTGCGGTGTCGTCCCGCAGTGCGGCTGCGCCCCCACGCACACCTGCGACGTCGTCGACGCGCAGGGCACGGTCCGGTGCATCACGGCGGGCAACGCGCCGATGGGCCACCCGTGCACGGCCACGGCGGGCTGCGCCCTCGGGCTCACGTGCATCTTCGGGACGTGCCACGCGTTCTGCGACGATCCCTCGGCGGTGTGCACGGCCCCCGGCGCCGGCGCGTGCGCGCAGGTCAACGGGTCGGGCGGCGCGCCCATCCCGAACCTGGCGATCTGCCGGGTCGCCTGCGCGCTGCACGATCCGTCGAGCTGCGGCGGCGTCACGAACGCCGGGATCGGCGTCTGCTACGTCGACGACCAGAACAGCACCGACTGCCAGGAGGGCGGCACGCGCGCGGAGGGCCAGTCGTGCTCGCCGACCGACGCTTGCGGTCCGGGGCTCGTCTGCACCACCACGAGCGGCGTCAGCACGTGCAAGCGCTGGTGTCGCGTCGGCCAGAACGACTGCGGGGCGGGCAGGACGTGCATGGGCTTCTCGTCCGAGGTCAACGTCGGCGGGGTGGTCTACGGCGCCTGCCCCTGATCTCGGCGCGGATCGCTTTACACGCGGCATAAAGCGCGCGAAGGTCATGGAGCCATGACTTCCGTGAAGCAGGCCGAGGGACAAGCAGCCCGGAGAGCCGCCTCCGATCCGACCGTCACGATCGCGCAGCTCCGCGAGGTCGGGCTCTTCGGCGCGTTGTCGGACGAGTTCCTCGAGCACCTCACCCGCACGTTGACGGTCCAGCGCGTCATGGTCGGCGAGACCGTCTTCCGCGAGGGCGATCCGGCGCGCGAGATGTACGTCGTGCTCGACGGCGAGATCGAGGTCCTGAAGAAGAGCCGCCGCGGCCGCGAGACGCGCGTGGCGATCCTCGGCCCCAACGACACCTTCGGCGAGATGTCGATCATCGACATGCAGCCACGCTCGGCGACGGTCCGCGCGCTCGGCTCCGCCCGGCTCCTCCGCATCTCGACCGAGGAGATGGACGCGCTCTACCGGCACGACCTCAAGTCGTACACGCTCATCGTCCTCAACATCGCGCGCGATCTCTCGCGGCGCCTGCGCGTGACCGACGGCATCCTCGCCGACTTCACCGCGAACGTGCTCGAGGAGTACGTCTCGCCGAGCGGCAAGTCGGGGCCGAGCAAGCCGTAGCCCCGGCGGACGCCGGCGGCCCCGCGCGAGCCCGCCGGTTGCCGTCATCTCCGCGCGCAGCCCCGCGCGGCGCGTCCGGCGACGGCAGCCACGGTGCCCGTCGGCTCCGGTGCAGCCACGGCGGCCCCGCGCGGACCGCCCGTGAGCTCAATCGTCGTCCGTGTCCCCGGCGTCGTCCGTGTCCCCGGCGTCGCCCGCGTCTCCGGCGTCGCTCGCGTCGCCCGCGTCTCCGGCGTCGCCCTCTCCCGGAGGGGCTGCGGCGTCTCGGGCGGCCCCCTCGTCGTCGTTTCGGGACGCGTCCTCGGCCGGCACGCTCGGCGAGAACGAGCCGCCGTCGTCCGTGGCGCCGGTGTCGACCGGCGGGAGCGGCTGCGGGTTCAGCGTGCACGCGGCGAAGGCGAGCACGAAGACGACCCACGCGGCGAGGAGGTAGAGCCGCCGGCGCGTCCGCGTCATCGATCGCCCTCTCCGCCGTCCGCGTCCGCCGCGGCGCCCGCGTCGACCGCCCCTGGCGCCGCGCTCCCGCCGCCGCTCGATCCGCCGTTGTCGCCGGTGCTCGGCTCGCCGTCGTCGCGCCCGTTGCCGAACTGATCGGTCGGGTCCTGCGGAGGCAACGGCTGCGGATTCAGGCCGTCGTCTCCGCCCATGCACGCCGCGACGGCGTGCAGGAGCACGACGCCGAGCGCGATCAGGGGTGCCCACCGACGAACCATGACGGTCGGGCTCATGGAAGCACCCGGGGTGCCAGATGCAAATCCAAAGGGAAACCAAGCGAGGGGTGGGGAGCGCGCGGCACGAGAGCACGACACCTTGCGGGCGAGTGGCTCATGTTGGCACAATTGGGCGATGACCAGCGAGCCGGACGCGGACGACGTGGCGGCGGTGCGCGTCCAGAACGTGGTGAAGCGCGTCCGCGACGGCTCGACGCGCCGGACCGTCCTCGACGACGTGAGCTTCGACGTGAGGCGCGGCGAGCTCGTCATCGTCCGCGGTCCGAGCGGCAGCGGCAAGACCACGCTGCTCGCGATCGTCGGGGCGATGCTCTCGCCGACCAGCGGCGAGGTGCACGTCGACGGCGAGCCGACGTCGCGTCTCCGTGAGGGGCACCGCGCGGAGATCCGGCGTCGCAAGGTCGGCTTCGTGTTCCAGGACCTCCAGCTCCTCGACGGGCTCACCGCGCTCCGCAACGTGCTCCTGCCGTGCGTGCCCGACGGCGTCACGAGCGCGGACGAGGCGCGCGCGCGCGCGCTGCTCGAGCAGCGCGGCCTGGGCGCCCTCGCCGACTCGAAGGCGAAGGGCCTGTCCGGAGGAGAGCGCCAGCGGGTCGCACTCTGCCGCGCGCTCCTCCGCGATCCCAAGCTGCTCGTGCTCGACGAGCCGACGGCGCACCTCGACGACGCCAACGCGGTCGCGATCGCCGAGGAGCTCGCCGCGCTCGCCCGCGAGGGCCGCGCGCTCCTCGTCGCGACCCACGACGCGCGCATCGCGAAGAGCGCGGGGGTCTCGCGCGTGCTCGACCTTGCGGGCGGCAAGGTGGTGGGCCAAGGTCCAGACGCGCCGCCGACGCCATGACGAACCTCCTCGAGCCCTGGGTGCTCCTCCGCCTCGCGGCCGGCGTGGTCGCGTTCGCGCTCTTCGCGCGCGGCGCGGTGACGGCCCAGCGGGTGCTTCGTCACTTCGACGTGCGCCGCGCGACCGAGGGCCAGCTCGCCCTCGAGAAGCAGCTCGAGCTCGCGGCGACGTTCGCGCGCGTGGCGGCCGTCGTGCAGGTCCTCGCGCTCGCCCTGAGCGCGCTCGCCGGCGAGCGCCTGAGCCGCGGCGTCCGCGGGGCGATGTGCGCCTACGGCGTGTTCTCCGCGCACGAGTGGGGGTTCCGCTCGCTCGCTGCGACGGCGGGCGTCGCGCTCGCGGCGGGCGTCGTCACGCAGATCTACGCGTTCGACGCGCGCGTGCGGACGCTCGATCTCGCGCGGCCCCTCGCGATCGCGACGTGCGTGATGGCGCCGCTCTCGCTGCTCGACCTGGCCGCGGCGTCGAAGTTCTTGCTCGGGCTCGATCTCTCGGTCGTCGCGTCGTGCTGCTCCGTGCAGCTCGATCCGGTCGCCGCCGCGGGCGAGGCGTACGCCTCGGGGCCGCGGGTGCTCCTCACGGTCGTCGCGCTCGTCGGCGCGGCGCTGTCGATCGTCGCGGCGCTGCTCGCGGCGCGCTCGCCGTCGCGCCCGCGCGTGCTCTTCGCCGGGGCGCTCTCGGTCGTCACGTTGCCGGCGGCGTTCGGCGCGACGGTGCTCGAGGTCGCGCCGCACGCGTTCGAGGTCCCGAACCACGTCTGCCCGTTCTGCCTCCTCGAGCCGGACGTCTACGGCCTCGGCTACCCGCTCTTCGGGGCGCTCTTCCTGGCGACCGCCTGGGCCGCCGGCGCGGCCGTGAGCGCCGCCCTCTCGCGCGGCGCGGCGGCGAAGGCCGCGCTCGGCGGGTTCGCGGCCCGCCGCCTGCGCCTCGGGGCGATCGCGTGGGCGTCGGCGGTCGCGCTCGGGGCGCTCCCCGTCGTCCGCTACGCGATCGTCGCCGGCGGCGCCTCGCTCTTCCACGGGCCCTGACGCCGGGCGCGCGCCGCGCTAGATCGGCGCTCGTGATCTTCGAACACGAGACCTCGAGCGGAGCGCGCTCGCGGAGGGCGGTGGACGACGAGAGGCCGCGCTCCTCCGGGGCGAGGAGGCGCGCGCCTCAAGGCGACGGGACGGGCGGCGTGCGTCGCCGAGACTTCCTCCTCGCGGCGGGCGCCGCCGTCCTCGCGACGGCGTGCAAGGGCAAGGCGGCCGAGGCGCGGTGCAAACACTGCGGGATGAAGATCGATCCCGCGAGCGCGTGGCGGGTCGAGCTCGTGGGAGCCGACGGCGTCGTGACCGGGTTCGACACGCCGCGCTGCGCGCTCACGTCGTGGCGCAGCGGCAAGTCGCAGGCGACCACGCTCCGCGCGCAGGAGTACTACGAGCGCCGCTGGCGGAGCGCCGAGGAGCTGCGCTTCGTGATCGGCGGCGACGTGCTCGGTCCGATGGGGCCCGATCTCGTCCCGGTCGATCCGTCCCGCGTCACCAAGTTCATTCAGGATCACGGGGCCGATCGCGCGCTGCGCCTCGACGAGATCACCACGGATGTGCTCGCCAAGATCGAGTAGCGCGCGCGGCGTCGAGGAGCGCGAGCGTGGCGACGCCGTGCCTGAAACGTGGGTGAGAAAACGAACGAAGGTCGAGCAGAGCGTCTCTTGCGGCCCGGCCGGGACGCGGTAACGTTGCAACCTGCACCCATGGACCCGTCGCTCGTCGAGCTCCCTCCAAGGCTGCGTCGGACCCTCGAGCTGGTCTACCGGGTCGAAGGCGTGACCGCTGCGCGTGTGTGGCACTGGCCCGGTCGCGTGGCGGTCGGCGTCCGTCCGGCCGTGCTGTCCGCGCCCTCCGAGCTCCTGCGCCGGGTGGAGTCGGCCGTCGCGGGGCTCCGCGAGCCCGAGGAGACCTGGGACTTCGGGTTGCTCGAGACGGAGTGATGGGCGCCGTCGGAGGGAGCGCGTCTCGCCGCCGAAAATGCGAAACGCGCGCAGCCCTCCGAGGAGGACCGCGCGCGGCGCGTCGCTGCGGAGCGGGTCAGTTGCTGACGAAGATCGACTCGATCTCGTTCTTGACCTGATCTTCGGTCTGCTCGCGGGCGATCGCGATCTCCTTCACGATGAGCGTCCGCGCCGTGTCGAGCATGCGGCGCTCGCCGAACGAGAGCTGCTTGTCGGTCTTGAGGCGGTAGAGATCGCGAAGGACCTCGGCCACGTCGTAGATCGAGCCCGTCTTGATCTTGTCCATGAAGCCGCGGTAGCGGCGGTTCCACGTCTGGTTGTCGAACGCGATCGTCCTCTCCTTGAGGATGTCGAAGATCTCGCGGATCTCCTGCTCGCTGATGACCTGGCGCAGACCGACCGCGCTCGCGTTGGAGACCGGGACCATGATCTTGCGGTCCGTGTCCATGATGCGGAGGACGTAGAAGGCTTGGCGCTTTCCCGCGATGTCCTTCTCCTCGATCTTGATGACCTCGGCCACTCCCTGCGCGGGGTAGACAGCCTTGTCACCGACCTTGAACTTCACGTCCGTACCAGCCTGCATAGCGTCTCCTTCGTCTCCTGGACCCTGTCGGGTCCGGACTGACTCGTCGCTCCGAAGCCGGAGCTGCGAGTCGCTCATCTACAAGGTCACTGCGTAAGCACAGACCGCACGTCGAACCGCGGTTCGCGCGATGCGAAACCTCAGGCATTCTTCCGGAGCACGCCCGTGGCTCTCGCGTGATGGGGCGCAAGCTATCCGGTGCTGTCGGTGCCACCCGGCCGCAACTTCAGGCGGGCGTACTCTAGTTCCAGAACCCCACTTCTGTCAAATCATTTGTGGAGAAAAATGCGGCATGTAGCATAAACGCAGCAAAGGAAGGCCGGACCCGCGCACCGCCGAAGCGCGGGTCGCGCGGCCGCCTCGAAGGGGGATGGCCTCGTGTTGGTGGCCTCACCCAGGGCCTTGATTCAAAAGGACTTCACGTCACGTGCAGCCTCGAGATCTCCTGACGTTCGACGAGGCGATAGGCGGCCCAGGGTACAGTGGGATTATGTAAGGAAAAGGGCGCTCGCGCAAGGACAGGCGGGCCGATTTCCAGGACACGCGACGCCGTCCACGCGGCGCCGGCGGAGTGCGCGATGCGCGCGCGGAAGCCGGACGGACGGGTTCGACAGATCGAAGCTCCGCCGGCTCTCGCGCCCGGTTAAGTCGCTCACCCGCCGCGTCCGAGTCACCTCCGCGGGCGGCGCTCCGACGTTTGGTCGGGCACCGTGCTGCGCGCTCGCACCACGCGTCTCCGTGTCGTCGAACGGCGCCGCTTCACCGCGCGAGCGCGCGGCCGGGCGTCAGCGCGCGAGCTGCTCGGCGAGGCCCCAGCGCACGCCTCGGTCGGAGATCATCACCTCCCGCGCGCCGACGTGCTCGAGGTACGCGAGCGTGATGAGCCCGCCGGCGACGATCACGTCCGCGCGCTTCGGCTCGAGGCCGGGCACGCGGCTCCGCTCGGCGAGCGGCAGGCGCGCCAGCTCGGCGACGACGCGCTCGATCTCCGTGACGGGCAGCCGGAGCCCGTGGACGCGCGCGCCGTCGTACGTCTCCATCTTCAGCGAGACCGCGGCGAGCGTCGTCATCGTCCCGGCGATCCCGACGGGCGGGACGTCGCTGTCGAACGACGGCACCGAGGCGAAGGCCGCCCTCGCGTCGGCGCGCACCGCGGCGAGCTCCTCGGGGCGGGGCGGATCGCTCTTCACGTGGCGCTCCGTGAGGCGCACGCTCCCGACGTCGTAGCTGTGCGCGAAGACGACGTCGCTCCGCCCGCGCTCGCCGTGGACGACCTCCGTGCTCCCGCCGCCGATGTCGTAGACCCGCACGCGCGCCGCGGCGTCGACGGAGGCGACGCCGCTGAGCGCGCCTGCGAACGTGAGCCTGGCCTCCTCGTCTCCCGAGATCGTCCGCGCGTCGACGCCGAGCTTCGCCTTCACGTGCTCGCGCACGGCCTCGCCGCCGCGGGCGTCGCGCATCGCGCTCGTGCCGACGACGTCGATCCGCTCGACGCCGAGGCGCTCGACGATCTCCGCGTAGCGGTCGATCGCGGCGTTCGTCCGCGCGATCGCCGCCGGAGCGAGCGCGCGCGTCTTGTCCACGCCTTCGCCGAGCCGCGTGATGGTCGCCTGCTCCTCGAGCGCCACGAGGTTCCCCGAGGCGTCCCGCTCCGCGACGAGGAGCAGGACGGTGTTGGTTCCGATGTCGATCGCGGCGACGGGCATGGGAGCGGTTCCTCCGGCGTGGGCGGGCGTGTCGTGGACGGGGCCGACTCGGCGAAATGGCGACGGGCCTCGGGATCGCGCCCCGAGGCCCGTTCGAGCGTCGCGGCCCCGGCGGGAGCCGCGCGCGCGTCACTTGATGCTGTTGAGGTTCAGCATCTCCTCGACGTTCGGCTGGACGACGAGCTCGACGCGCCGGTTCTTCTGGCCGTCCTCCTTCGTCTGGTTCTCGACGGTGCCCGCGATCGGGTCGAACTCCGCGTAGCCGACGGCCGCCCAGCGGCGCGGGTTCAGCCCGCCGCCCGCGACGTCGTTCTTCTTCTTCGGGTCGACCTTGTGGTCGTCCACGAGGAAGAGCGTGACCTGGCGCGCGCGCATGAGCGAGAGGCCCCAGTTGTCCTTGAACGGTCCGCCCGCCGGGTAGCGCACGTTGTCGGTGTGCCCGGCGACGAGGAAGTAACGGTTGTTGAGGTCCTTGTCCGAGCGGATGACCTCGGCGACCTGCGAGAGGACCTCCTTGCCCTGCTGCTTCAGCTCGTCCTTGCCCGAGTCGAAGAGGATGTCGCCGGGGAGCTGGACGACGAGGCGGTTGTTGCGCGGCACGACCTTGACGCCGAACTGATTCAGCTTGTCGAGCTTCGAGCGGAGCTCGCGGAAGCGAGCCTCGATGACGGCGAGCTGGTCGGCGCGCTGCTTGTACTCCGCGAGCGCCTGCGCGAGCTTCTGCGCCTCGCCCTGCGACTTGTCGAGCGAGAGGCCAGCCTGCTTCAGCTGCTCCTTCATCCTGTCGATCGCGTTCTGAGCCTCGGAGAACTTGCTCTGATCGTCGGCGATCTGCGCCTTCGCGGCCTTCAGGTCCGCGGCGAGCTTGTCGATCTCGCGCTGCTTGGCAGCCATCTCCTCGTCGGTGTGCCCGCAGCCGCCGAGCGCGAGGGCCAGAGCGGTGACGCCCGACCAAACCAAGAACTTCCTCATGTGCGTCGTCCTCCTCAAGTCGCCCCGGTGAGGTGGGGCGCATCGATGAACAAGTAGAGAGCGGCTCGACATGCAGATCGATCGCGATCCCCGAGTACGAAGCCGCCGACGACGGTATCGACCTCTCACGTTCGACGTCAACCGCCGCCGCGGTCGACGAACGACGACGACGTCGAGCGACGTGGATCACCCCACGCCTTCGCGTGGACCTCACGCGACGAAATTTTTTTTCGTGCGTTCTCGAGCGCCTCGCCAGAGGTCGTCGCGCGTCCGGGCCGTGCGCCAGCGACTCCAGATTCGAATCAGAACATGGAATCGGCAACGGTCGCGTCCGAAAGGCCTAAAAACAAGTGTCCGAACGCAAAATCAAGAGGTCTTTGCCGTCTTCGCGTCGATAACGGCGTGGAGCGCGCCGGGGCGGTTGGAGCACCGGAACGCTTTCGCAGCCTGCTCAGCCGTCAAGTTTTTTTGTTTGACATGTAACGTAGGTGACCATATACGTCATGTAGATCACCTCTGCAGGAGGACATACGAATGGCTGCTAAGAAGAAGGCTGCGGCGAAGAAGACGAAGACCACGAAGAAGGCGGCGGGCAAGACCGCCAAGAAGAAGGCGGGCGGCAAGAAGCGCGCTGCCGCCAAGAAGACCAAGGCTGGTGGTGCCAGAAAGGCTGCCAAGAAACCAGCTAGGCGAGCCGCCCCCAAGGCGGCGAAAACTGGGCGGTCCGCGGCTAAGCGTGCGACTGGGGCGAGCAAGGCTCGCGCCAAGAAAGCAGCTCCGCCGGCCGGTGTTCCGTCGATGTTGGGCGGCGCTCCCACGTCCAGCGCAGGGCTGGACGAAGGCGAGGAATAGTCTCGCTGGGACCGGATCGCTGTTTTGCCTGAGCCTGGCCCTGTAGTTTCGGGTCACCGGGCAACTTGGACGAGAGGGCGTACCCCAACCGGGGGCGCCCTCTCGTCTTTTGTGCGCGCGCGTGAGGCTGTGCGCGCGGAGCGAGGCTCCAGAGGACGCGCCGCGGACCGCGGGAGCTCGAGCGTGGGGATTCCGGTGGGCTGAGATCGGATGCCGCGTTCGGCGCGCGATCCAGGGCGTTGCGCGTTCAGGGGGTGCAGGCGAGCACCCAAACGCCTGAGGGGTGGTATGCGGCCGTACAGTGCCGCAGATCCGGCGGATCGACGGTCGCGCTCGTCGCCCGGCGCCCTTCGCGCTCGAATCTACTGTCTAGTCGCCGAGGTAGAGCTTGAGCGCTTCGGCCGCCTGGCGGCGATCGAACGGGACGCCCTTGAGCTCGTCGCGTTGTCCGATCTGCTCGAACAGCTCGGACAGGAAGAGATAGAAGCGCTCGGCTTCGCCCACGGCGCGCTCGAGCCGCACCGGATCGAGGAGATCGGTCTCCTCGAGCGCGGTGAGCGCCGCGATGAACGCGTCGAACCGCGGGTAGTCGGCGGCGCGGAGGAGCGGGTAGCCCATCGCGTCGAAGTAGGAGAGGAACTCGCGCACGAACTGGAGTGACGAGGCGCCGCTCCAGCGGTCTTCGCGGCTCGGCGTCGCGCGCGCCTTCGCGGCGAACGCGCGGACGATCTGGGCGAACATCCAGACGTCGCGGCGCAGGCGGAGCGAGAGCGAGCGCTTCGCGGCGGCGTCGTCGAACACGCCGTGCTCGTCGAGCCGGGCGCCGAGCGCCTTGCCGAGGACGAGCACCGCGTTCTGCAGTGCCGGCCGGAGGTTGGTCGCCACCGTCGCGACGGCGGCGCGGAGCTCCTCGCTCGTCGCCCCGCCGTCGGGGGCGACGAAATCGTGCTCGAAGGCGCGCCGGAGCTCGAGCCGCACGTTGGCCGCGATGCCGCCGAGCGTCGCCTTGATCGCCACCAGGCGGTGGGCCTCGGAGAGCAGCTCGTCGTAGCGCGCGCGGATCTGCGACGCGGGGACCTTGAAGAGCTCGCGCTCGAAGCTCTCGGCGAGCTGATGGCCCGTCTGCTTGCGCAGGTAGTCGGTGAGGGCGCGCGCGTCGGAGCGGAGCACGCTGAGAACCACGTAGACGAGGCCGGCGGGCCGCGGCTCGCGCACGACGTGCTCGAGGAGCGCGACGTAGCGGAGCATCCGGAAGAGCGCGAGGAACGTCAGCGCGACGAGGCGGCGCGCCTGCTCGCCGGGCACCTGGCGCATCAGCTCGAGGACGCGCTGGTTCGTGATCCGGTCGAACTCGGGCCGGAACTCGAGCGCGACGAGCGGGTTGAAGAACGCCGACTGCGAGACCTCGCGATGCGCGACCGACAGCGCCGCGTAGAAGAGGCGGAATGGCACGCGGGGCAGGCGGGTGATCCCGCCGCTGACCTCGAGGAGGTTGGTGAGCGCGTGGCGCAGGAGGAAGAGCGATTCCTCGGGCGTGTCCTGGCTCGTGGCCCCCCGAACGAGCCGCGTGCGCGCGGTGTCGTCGGGCAGGAGCATCTCGAGGTAGCGCTGGAAGACGAACGCGCGCTCCTGCTCGCCGAGGAGCTGCCGGCACAGGTAGACGATGCGGTGCATCGCGTCGCGCGCGAGGACGAGCGCCTCGCGGTAGTCCTGCGCCACGATCGCCGTGCGGCGCGGCGGACCGGCGTGGTTGCGCGGGTTCGCGAAGCAGGCGAGGCCCTTGAGGAGCACCTCGAGCTCGAAGAGCATCTCCTCGCGTCGCGCGTTGTCGATCCGCGCGAGCCACTGCTCGCGCGCGGCGGACTGCTCGCGGCGGAGCCCGCGCGTGTCCCGGAGGAGATCGGCGTAGGGATCGCCGCCCAGCGCCGCGGGCGGCGGGATCGAGCGGCCCGGCGGGACCGAGCGGGCGCTCGCCGCGCGCGCGCCCGGGCCCAGGTCGGGCTCCGCGCGCGCCGCGGGGACGGAGAAGGGCGAGCGCGCCGGCAAAGACCCCCGCGGCGGTCGTCGCGAGTCGCTCATCGACCGGCCTTGGAGCGGGCGCTCTGGGCCTCTCCGTCGCGCCTGGAGAGCAGCGTGTCGAGGCGGCCGACCCGCGCGCCGAGCATCTTGGCCATCACGCCCTCGACGTCGCGCTGCGTTCGCTGGGAGAGCAGCGTGATGTCGAGGGCGACCTGGCTCGTCGCGATCTCGGCGATCGCCGGCGTCTCGCTGACGACGGCGCTGTCGGTCTCGGCCATCTCGGTCGCGCCGATGAGCGATCGCCGATCGTCCGCGACGACGACGAGGCGGTGCTTCCAGAACTCCTCGAGGCCCTTCTCCTCGAGGCCGTAGCTGAAGACCTCGCCGGGGAGCGGCGGGAGCTCCGCGTGGGAGAACGTCACGACGTAGACGCGACGCTTCGCGGCGCGCTTGAGCTCCGACGCGAGCTGCTCGATCTCGCGCGGCCAGCCGCTCACGACGACGCGGTGCTGCGCGCCTCGGATGAGCCGCTCCGCCTCCTCGAGGATGCGCTGGTAGCCGCCGACGCTGAACGCGTCGGGGGCCTTCGGCGTGACGTTGATGCGGCGAACCGCCTCCTCGAGCTGCTCGGTCGAGGCGTCGAAGCGCTTTCGCAGGAGCACGAGGAGGTCCTCCGCGGGCGCCGGCGCGAAGCGCTCGGGCGAGCCGGCGATCGATCGCGCCGCGCCGGCCTTCACCAGGCGGCGGAGCACGCCGTACACCGCGGAGCGAGGGATCTGCGCGCGGACCCCCACCTCGTAGCCCGTCGCGGGGCTCTCCTGGAGCAGCGCGGCGTAGGCGCGCGATTCGTTCAAGCTGAACCCGAGAGCCTCGAGGGCGGGCACGACGTCCGGCTCGGCCATGCCCTCTATCTCCCATGAATCGCGCGACTTCACCAAGTGTCTCGGGCGTTTCGTGCGGAGAGGCGCTCGCGGTTCGGGGCGCCGACAATTTTGTCCAGCGTCCCGAAACCCTCGGTACGCTCCGCGCGTAACGCCTGGCGAGTCGATCGCCACGGCGGTCGGCTGCCCCCGCTCGGGGCGCCGAGGAGGAGAACGAACATGAACCTGGGTAAAGCTTTGGCGATGACGGCGGTGTCGGGGATGCTCGCGGGCCTGGCCGCGTGCGGGGGAGAGCAGAAGCCGGAGGCGCAGACCCCGGCGACGCCGTCGACGGACGTCGCGCCCCCGGAGGACAAGAACTGCTGCAAGGGCAAGAACGAGTGCAAGGGCACGAGCGGCTGCAAGACCGAGACGAACGCCTCCTGCGCCGGCTCGAACGAGTGCAAGGGCAAGGGGACGTCCTGCCCCAAGGGCTGATCCGCTCGGCGGATCGGCCGGCGCTCCCGGCGTCCAGCGTCCGGGAGCGCCCCCTGCGTCACGTGACATCCACGCGGTCCTGAGGGACCCGAGAGAAGAGCGCCGGGCGCGGTCACGCCGCCTCGGCGCTCGTCTCTCGTCGACGCTTCGACGAGGCTAGGCTCTCCCACGTGAGCTTCCGAGACCGTCACGCGATCCCCGACCTCGGCGTCGGCGTCGGGTTTCGCATCCCGCACTACCCGCGCGTGCTCGACTCGACCGAGCGGCTGATGGACTGGTTCGAGATCATCAGCGAGAACTTCCTCGTCGCCGGCGGCCGTCCGCTCGAGAACCTCTCGCGGCTCGCCGACAAGTACCGCGTCGTCCCGCACGGCGTGTCGCTGGCGATCGGCTCGGTCGAGCCGCTCGACACGAGCTACCTCGCGAAGCTGCGGGCGCTCGTGGCGCGCCTCGATCCGCCGTGGGTCTCGGACCACCTCTGCTGGGCCCGCGCGCCGGGCGTGCACATCCACGATCTCCTGCCGCTCCCGTACACCCGCGAGGCCGTCGATCACGTCGTCGAGCGCGTGAAGCGCGTCCAGGGGTCCCTCGAGCGGCCGTTCGCGCTCGAGAACGTGTCGAGCTACATGACGTACCGCGACAGCACGATGACCGAGTGGGACTTCCTCGCCGAGGTCGCCGAGCGCGCGGACTGCGGGATCTTGCTCGACTGCAACAACGTCTACGTCTCGTCGCGAAACCACGGCTTCGATCCCGCCGCGTACGTCGACGCCGTGCCGGCCGATCGCGTCGTGCAGATGCACCTCGCCGGGCACACCGACAAGGGGACCTACGTGCTCGACACGCACTCCGATCACGTCGATGACGAGGTCTGGGACCTCTACCGGCGCGCGGTGGCGCGCTGCGGGGCGGTCTCGACGCTCGTGGAGTGGGACGACGACATCCCCGAGTGGGAGGTGCTCGCCGCCGAGGCCGCGAAGGCGCGGGCGGCGCGCGCCGAGGTCCTCGCGGCGCCGCGCGCCGCGGAGGTCGGGTGATGGCCACCCTCGCCGAGACGCAGGCCGTCCTCGCCGTCGCGCTCCGGCGCTCGGCGCCGCTCGCGGGCGATCCCGAGCTGTCGGCGCAGGCGGCGCGCATCGCGCGCGGCAACGAGCGGCTCTCGCCCGTCGAGCAGGTCGACGTCTACCGCGAGCAGTTCTGGCTCCGCCACGTCGACGTCCTCCGCGACGACTTCGCGTCGATCCGGCACGCGCTCGGCGACGAAGCCTTCGAGCGCCTCGCGCGGGCGTACCTCGAGGCGTGTCCGCCGGCGTCGTTCTCGCTGCGCGATCTCGGCGAGCACATGCCGCGCTTCCTCGCGGAGCGCGCGCCGTGGTCCGAGGATCCGTTCCTCGCCGAGCTCGCGAAGGTCGAGTGGGCGTTCGTCGACGCGTTCGACGGCGCGGACGCGCCGCCCTTCGATCCGGCGTCGATCGCCGGCAGGACCGAGGACGAGTGGCCGCGCGCGCGGATCGTGCTCCACCCGGCGCTGCAGCGGCTCAGCCTGGCCTGGCCGTCGCACGACTACCGGGTCGCCGCGCGGAAGGGCGGCGAGCCCGAGCGGCCCGAGCGGCGCGCGTGCCGCGTGGTCGTCTACCGCGGGCCCGAGCTCCTCCACTACCTCGAGGTCGAGGCCGACGCGGCGGCGATGCTCGACGAGCTCGCCCGCGGCGCGCCGCTCGGCGAGGCGTGCGAGCGCGTCGCGCGGGAGGTCGGCGCCGCGAACGGGGACGGCGCGTCGCTCGAGGCGCTGGAGGGCAAGCTCGCCGGTTGGTTCGCGGACTGGACGTCGCTCGGCTGGATCCGAGCCGTGCGCTTCGGCGAAGGCGGCGCGTGAGCTCGGCAAGGGCCGGCGAGAATGAAACGCGCCGGCGTCGCGTTGTGTCGGTGAGCCCATGGAACAGCCGCGCCCGCTCTACGACGACATCGGGACGGACTACGCGACCGCGCGCCGCGCCGATCCGCGGATCGCTCGCGCGATCCGCGCGGCGCTCGGCGACGCGGCGAGCGTCGTCAACGTCGGCGCGGGGAGCGGCTCGTACGAGCCCGTCGACCTCGACGTCACGGCCGTCGAGCCGTCCGCGGAGATGATCCGCCAGCGCCCCCCCGGCGCCGCGCCGTGCGTCCAGGCGTGGGCGGAGTCGCTGCCGTTCGAGGACGGATCGTTCGACGCCGCCCTGGCGGTGCTGACCGTGCACCACTGGTCGGATCGGGCCCGGGGGCTCCGCGAGATGCGCCGCGTGGCGAGGAGGCGCGTCGTCGTCCTCACGTGGGACCCGGCCACGATCGACGCGTTCTGGATGGTCACCGAGTACCTGCCCGAGATCGCCGACCTCGATCTCCCGCGCTTCCCGACGCTGGCCGAGCTCGAGGACGCGCTCCCGAGCGCGCGCGTCACGCGCGTCCCCATCCCGCGCGACTGCGAGGACGGCTTCCTGGGCGCCTTCTGGGGCCGGCCGGAGGCGTACCTCGACCCGCGCGTCCGCCGCGGGATCTCCGTCTTCCGGCAGCTCCCGGCCGCGATCACGGCGCCCGCGCTCGAGCGGCTCGAGGCCGATCTCCGCGCGGGCGTCTGGGACGAGCGGCACGCCGCGCTGCGCGGCGCCGCCGAGCTCGACCTCGGCTACCGGCTCGTCGCCGCCGAGCTCGGCTGAGCCGGCGGGCCGCCGCGCCTCACTTGCCCGCGTCCTTCGCCGAGGACGTCTTCGGGTGGAAGTTGAACGGGTAGTGCGCGCGCGTCTCGTAGCCGCCCTTGCTCTCGGCGAACTTGATCTTCTTGATGACCTCGACGACGCACGCGCCGACGCTCGGCTCGAGGATCTGCGACTTGGTCGTGTCGACCGACGCTTCGGTGACGTTGCCCTGCGGGTCGATCACCCACTTGACGTCGAGATCGCCCTCGATCCCGGGGTGCGCGGCGAGCCCCTTGTCGTAGCAGGCGCGGGCCTCGTCGCGGCGCGCCACGATGATCGCCTGGATGTCCTTCGTGGTCCGCCCCGGCTCGTTGGCGCTCTGGCCGTGCGTGCTCTTCGGCCCGCCTTCGCCCTTCGTCTCCGTCGTCGTGTGGACCGAGCTGCCGAGCTTCGCGCCCTGGAGATCGCCGCCGTCGCCGAGCTGCGTGGTGGTCGTCGTCGCGCCGCCGCCCGAAGGATCGCCGCCCGCGGCCCCGCCGGACGACTCGCCGCCCGCGCCGGAGGCGCCGCTCGGCGTCTCCGCGCCGCCCGGCCCGCCGGAGCCCGCCGGCGTGTTCGGGTCGGGGCCTTCCTTGCCCCCGCAAGCGACGGCGGCGACGACCGTGACCGAGGTGAACATCGCGAACCCGAGTCGGAAGAGCGGTGTACGCATGATCGGGACGCTAACGGATTGTCCGCGGCTTCCCAACCCCCTACCGGTCGACCCGCGCCCCGAGCCGTGGCCGCCCCGACCCGGCGTCCTTCCTCCGCGCCGCCATCGCGCCCGGAGGCGCCCTGGTGCTAGACACATCGCGATGCCTCGTCGCCGCGCCGTCGCCGTCGTCGCCGCCGTCGTGGCGACGCTCGCTCTCGCGGCCGCGTGCGCCGACGATCCGATCCCGCGCCCGTGCTCGAACATCCCCGCCGGCGGTTGCCCGCTCTCGCGCGGCGTCGCCTGCGACGATCCGGAGTGCGAGGCGGTCTACGCGTGCCTGCCCGGCGACGTCTGGGAGCTCCGGCAGACCTGCCCGCCGCGCGAGGGCAGAGCCCGATCCGACGCGAGCGCTCCGCCCGACGCCGCGTCCCCGTTCGACGCCTCGTTCGACGCGCCTCCCGGCGCGTTCGGCGGACCGGGCTGCGAGTCGCTCCAGGCGCCCGACTGCATGCTCGGCCTCGCGCTGGCCTGCGGGCCGGACTGCTGCGGTTGCGAGGAGCTCTTCGTCTGCGAGGACCGCGGCTGGACGCTCTGGGGCACCTGCGGCGACGGAGGCATCACCCCGGAGCCCTGACGCGGCGCCCTGGACGGCGCCGCGGCCCGGCGGGTCGGCGCGGCCGGAGGGCGCGGATCAGGACGCCTTCAGGAAGGGGTCCCACTCGCGGTACTTGGTCGCGGATCCGAGGAGGATCTGCGCGGTCGTCGACCACTTCGGCCGGAACGGCCGCCGCTGCAGCCGCATGTTCGCCTCCTCCGGCGTGCGCCACCCCTTGCGCAGGTTGCACACGCGGCACGCGGTCACGAGGTTCTCCCACGTGTCGACGCCGCCGCGCGATCGCGGGAGCACGTGGTCGATGTTGAGGTCGCGGAGGGGAGGCTGTTTCCCGCAGTACTGGCACTGGTGCGCGTCACGGAACATCAAATTCCGCCGCGTCAGGCGAATCGTCACCTTGGGCGTACGGTCGTAGCGGTGGAGATGAAGCACGCGCGGGACGCGGAGCGCTCCGCCGATGATCGCCACGGCGTCGTCCTCGTCACGGACGGGCAGCGCGCGCCAGAGATCGAAGTCGTACTCCTCCCCGGACTCGTCGAGGGCGTGCGCCGCACTGCTGTAGAGGAGCACGAACGCGCGCTTCGCGGTCGTCAGCTGGACGGGCTGGAACACGCGGTTCAGGACGAGGACCGGTCTCGAGAGTGCGTCGGTCATGTGCGAAACGGGAGAAGCGGTCGCAGGTCGGCGAGAGCCCCGCTCGTCCTGCTCCTCGAGAAGCATAGCAACATTCGCGAGGATCGCTCTCGATCCAGGCGCTTTTCGGGAAGGATCGAGGAACGGATGACGTTGACCCGCCGGGCGCCGAAGGTAGTCTCGACAGCAACCGAGTCATGGGGCACGAGCGATGAGCGACGCGCAGGCGGACGAGAACCTGGAGAATCCGCCGTCGAGCGAGCGCGCGGTGGAAGTGCCTGCCCGTCGCCGTCGGGACGACGGCGAGGACGAGGACGAGGACGGCGCCCGCAAGCGGCTCCTGCTCGTCGTCCCGCTGCTCATGGCCGCCGCGGCGATCGTCGCCCTCGTCCTCGTCGGGATGCAGGACAAGGGCATCTACTCCAAGCCCGTCGATGAGCTCGTCGCCCAGAAGGAGAAGTTCGTCGGCAAGCCCGTGCGGGCGGAGGGCAACCTGGTTCACGGCTCGCTCGTGAAGCGCGAAGACCCGTGCGAGTACCGCTTCAAGATCGAGAAGAACGGGACCGAGATCCCCGTCCGCTTCGCCAAGTGCGTCGTGCCGGACACGTTCCGCGACGTCGCGGGGATGGATGTCGCCGTCACGGTCGAGGGTGAGCTCCGCCCCGACGACTCGCTGGAGGCGTCGCAAGTGCTCGCCAAGTGCCCGAGCAAGTACGAGATGAAGCAGAAGGCGGCCCAGGGCGAGAAGGCCCCTCACGCCGTGATGGGCCCGTGACGACGCGCTGATCGCGCCGGCCGGCTCGAAGCGCGCTACGCTCGCCGCGCGCCATGCCGGGCCCTCTCTATTGGATCGATGCCTTCGCGCAGTCCCGCGGCCTCCGCTACGAGCCGGAGGCCGACGAGCGATGGCTCCGCGCGTGGGAGCCGTACACCACGCTGAAGGTGCCGCTCCGCTACGAGCACGCGCTCCACGCGACCGGCGCGAACGGCTCGATCTCGGTCGCGCGCGCGGTGCTCGAGGTGCCGCGGCCGCCCTCTCCGACGCCCGCGCCGAGCTACGAGGTCGGGACGTGGATCGCGATCGTGCAAGACGTGCGGATCACGACGCGGGCCGCCACGACGAGCGACTTCGCGAGCCCGTTCGCGGAGCCGCTCGACCTCGCGTCGATGCCGCGGCTGCCGACGGGCGACGCCGCGTTCGACCACGTCTTCGCGTCGTTCGCCGCGACGGCCGAGGACCTCGCGGCGGCGATCACGCCGAGCGTGCGCAAGCTCCTCCAGACCTGGCGCGTCCCGATCCACGCCGAGACCCGCGCCGGCGGGTTCATCCTGGCGCCCGTCTCGCTCAGCCCGGACGACCGAGGGCTCGGTTGGATGCTCGACGCGGTCCACCTCTTCGGGGAGAAGGCGACAAAGCGTAGGACATGACGACGCCGTTGTTTGTATCCTCGTAGGCGGCGTCCCGGCCGGTGTCGGGGGGGCCGCCGTCGTCCGATCCTCTGCCCATGCGAACGCGCATCCTCGGACTCGGTATCCTCCTCGCGGCGGCCACGACCGGCCCCGCGCTCGCGCAGCCGGCGAGCCCGCGGTACCCGGAGTGCACCCGGACGGTGAGCGCCGCCGACAGCGAGCTCGCGCACCAGAAGTACATCGCCGGCAAGCTGGACTACGACGAGGCCAACTACGAGTCGGCGGTGCGCCGCTTCCGCGACGCGTACACCCTCGACTGCACCAAGCACGAGCTGCTCGTCATCATCTCCGCGGCCTACGAGCGCAAGGGCGACAAGGCCGAGGCCGTGAGCGCGCTCGAGGCGTACATCGAGCGCGTGCCGACGGCCCCGGACATCGGGACCTACAAGGCGAAGGTCGAGAACCTGAAGAAGCAGCTCGCCGCGGCGCCGCCCCCGACGGACCCGGCGCCGGCGCCGGCGCCCGCGGCCCCGCAAAAGGAGCACTCCGTGGTCCCGTGGATCGTCGTGGGCGCGGGAGCCCTCGCGGTCGGCGTCGGCGTCGCGGTCATCCTCACGGCGCCCGATCTCCCCGACGGCTGCAACAGGGACGACGAGACCTGCACGCGGCAGCAGGGCGAGTCGGACCCGGCGTTCGAAGAGCGCCAGGCGATCGCGGGGAGGGCCGTGAGCCAGCCGTTCTGGGGGACGGTCGCCGCCATCGGCGGCGGCGCGCTCATCGTCGGCGGGCTCGTCTGGCATCTCCTCGAGCCCACGGGCTCCAGGGAGTCGGCGAGGCCGAAGCTCCGGCCCGCGGTCGCGCCCGGGTACGCCGGCCTTGCCCTCGGCGGAAGCTTCTGAGCAAGCTCTCGGGGCCGATGCCCGACGCCGCTCTCTCTCCGTCGTTCCCCGCCGTCCTCACGGCGCGGCGGGACTCCGGCGCGGGGCTCCACCTCGTGACCCTCACGCCGGCGCTCGTCCACGCGCAGGCGTACCGCGCGCCGGGTCAGTACATCGAGGTGCGCGCGCAGGCGAACGGCTACTTCGTCCTCGCCGGCGAGATCGGCGCGCCGTCCTGGGAGCTGCTCGTGCGGACGAACGGCGGCGCCTCCGACGCGCTCACGGGCGCGCCGGAGGGCACGGTCTTCGACGTCGTCGGCCCGCTCGGGGCCGGGTTCCCGCTCGAGCGGGCCGCGGGGCGTCCGCTCGTCGTGGCGGTCGCGGGGAGCGCGCTCGCCGTGACGCGTCCCATCCTGCGCGACCGCATCGCGCGGCGCGAGGGCCCGTCGACGAGCGTGTACATCGGCGCCCGCACGGCGCGCGAGGTCGCGCTCGCGGAGGAGGTGGCCGGCTGGGTGAACGCCGGGGTGCGCGTCGTCCTGTGCCTCTCGCGGCCCGAGATCGACGATCCTCGGATCCTGGACGCGGCGAGCCGGGCGAACGGCTACGTCCAGGCGGTGCTCGTGCGGGACGTGCGCGACGGCGTCGTCTCGGACGGGTTGGTCTTCGGCGCCGGGCCCGCGGGGATGCTCGACGAGCTGCGGAGCCTGCCGTCCGCGGCCCGCGCGCTCGAGGTCGTGACCAACGTCTGAGGCCGGGCGCCGGCGAGCTCAGGCGCGAACAAGCGGGGCTTCTCCGGCGCTTTCGGCTCGTATACCCTCCATCTTCGAATGAGCAACGCGTCGGAGTTGCCCCAGGGCGCCGTGCGTCAGGGGGGGAAAGAGGAGCTTCGCGCGTCCATCCTCAAGACGTACCTCCTCCGTGTCCGCGCGGAGAAAGGCGAGCGCGCCGTGCGCACGATCCTCGCCAACGCCGGCATCGATCCTTCGATGGTCGACAACGAGACCGGCTGGGTGAGCACGCAGGCGGCGCGCAAGGCGCTCCGCGGGATCTGCGAGGCGCTCGGGAGCGTGGACGCGCTCCGCCGCCGCGGCGAGTGGGTGACGAACGCCGAGGCGCTCGGCACGCACGTCCGGATGCTCCGCTCGGCCGAGCAGCCCGTCGACGCCTACGTCTACCTCGCCGACAACGCGCGCGAGGTCACCCGCGTCGGCTCGTGGGACTTCGAGCTCGGCGGCGCCTCGGCGAAGAAGCCCGCCGCCGCGGCGAAGACGCCCGCCGCGGAGGACGACGCGCCCGAGACGGCGGCGGAGCAGGCCGACGCCGTCAAGCGGCTCCCGAAGGACAAGGCGTCCGTCCGCGCCGTGCGCCTCGTCTACCGCCCGCGGTCGGACGGCTACGACGACGGCGACAAGCCGGACCCGGAGGCCGAGTCGCTCTTCTGCGCGGCGCGGGAGGGCGAGCTCTCGGCCCTCCCGCGGATCTGGGGGCTCGCGGAGGCGCGCGTCAGCCACGAGAAGTGCATCGCCAAGGGCGACGACCGCTGCTCGTACTTCGTCGAGTGGGATCTCCCCGCGACCAAGAACACGGCGGTCCTCGCGGCGGCGGGCGCGGCGGCGCTCTCGGGCGGCGCGATCGGCGTCGCCGGCGGCTGGGTGGCGGGCGTGATCGGCGCGGTGATCGCGGGCGCCCTCGGCGCCGGCGCGGGCAAGATGTGGGACCGCTCGAAGGCCGAGGCCTCGGGCCGCGCCTTCGAGAAGAACCGCATCGCCGCGCTCGAGCGCGGCCTCGACCTCCGCGGAGAGGCGACGAACACCGCGCTCCCGGGCGAGCTCACCGGCACCGTGCTCGGCGGCAAGTACCGCATCGGCAAGAAGATCGGCTCCGGAGGCATCGGCGTCGTCTACGCGGCGGAGCACACGACGCTCGGGCACGAGGTCGCGGTGAAGGTCCTCCGCGGCGCCGCCGCGCGCGACGGCGGGGAGATCGCGCGGCTGCGGCGCGAGGCGTATATCCAGGTCAACATCGACAACATCAACGTCTGCCGCGTGCACGACCTCGACCAGATGCCCGACGGCTCGATGTACGTCGTCATGGAGCGCCTCCACGGCCGGTCTCTGGCGGACAAGCTCTCGCGCGAGAACATCATCGCGCCGGGCTTCGCGCTCCCCGTCTTCATCGGGGTGTGCCGCGCGCTCGCGGGCGCGCACAAGAAGGGGGTCGTCCACCGCGACCTCAAGCCCGGCAACATCTTCCTCTGCGACGACGGCACGCCCAAGGTCCTCGACTTCGGCATGAGCAAGCTCACCACGGCCGAGTCGCTCACGCAGGCCGGCTACACGCTCGGTACGCCGGAGTACATGGCGCCGGAGCAGTGCATCGGCGCGAACGTCGTCGCCCAGACGGACATCTACGCGTTCGGCGTCCTGATGTACGAGGCGCTCACCGGTGAGCTGCCGATCATCGCGCAGAGCCGCCGCGAGCTGCTCGATCTCCACCAGCGCCAGATCCCGGTCCCGATGCGGCAGCGCCGGCCCGATCTCGACCTCCCGGAGGCGCTGGATCAGGTCGTGATGAAGTGCCTGAAGAAGCGGATCGGCGATCGACCGAAGAGCGCCGAAGAGCTCGAGGCGATGCTCGCCGAGATCCCGACCGAGGGGCTCCCGCTCGTCTACGAGCGCCGGACGAAGCGGGCGCAGGTCGCCAGCGAGGACTCGGGGACCATCCCGGCGCTGACGAGCGAGCCTCCGCCGCCGATGGAGTAGCGGTCGAGCCACGCCCGGGTCGCCGCGTCCGAGGGCCGCGCCTGACGTCTGCAATCGTCTTCCATGGACGATTCTGCAGAGGACTGAGGATATATGTTCGGAGTCCGATGACCGACGCCCTCATCCCGCCGACCGGATCGGTATCCCAGCCGGAGCGGATGTTCCGCGTCAACTGGGCCGCCAACCTGCAGAAGACGCCGAGCGGCGTCCCCTTCGTGACGGCCGACTTCACCGCCAAGCAGGGCCGTCGGGTCCGCATCATCGACGTGCGCGAGCCGGAGGAGCTGACGGGCGCGCTCGGCTACATCCCCGGCTCCGACTGGATCCCGCTCAAGCGCGTCGCGAGCCTCGCCGACCGGCTCGACCACGACGAGCCCGTGATCCTCATCTCGAGCGGCGACGAGCGATCGCACGACGCGGCCGCGCTGCTGACCGCCGCGGGGATGCGCTTCGTCGCGTTCATGGCGGGCGGCCTGATGTCGTGGCGCGACCTCGGCTACTCGACGACGCGCGACCCGTCGATCCTCGACCGCAAGGACCACCTGCGGACCATCGACGTCGTCGACGCGCCGCCGGAGGCCGTCACGGCGGAGGACGTGCGGAAGCACGTCGGGGATCGACTCTCGGTGCGCTGGATCAAGCTCCCCGTGCTCCTCGTCCGCGGCCTCGTCTCGTGCGTCGACGGGCGCGACGACAGCGGCGTCATCGGCAGCCCGGGAGGCGACGCCGGCGAGCTGATCGTCGGGCTGGGGGCGCTCGAGAAGCTGCTGCGGCGCGACCTCTCGGAGCCCGAGGTCGCCACGCTGCTCGCGCGCCGGCTCGACGTCTTCGGGCGGTTCTACATGCACACCGACGTGGACGCGTCGAACGCCGCGATCGCGGCGATGCGCGCAGATCCGCGCTTCGACGGGCACCTCTCGAACGTCAACGGGGCGCTCGAGTGGCGCCGCTTCCTCGCGTCGCCGCCGCGCGAGGTCCAGGCCGCGCTCCTCGAGCATTCCCTGGAGCCGAGCCACGTCGGGTGCGGGCACCTCCGGCTCGCCCTCACGCGCTCGAAGGAATACGACACGCGCGAAGGGCTCGTCGGCGCGGTGCTCAAGAGCTTCCACGAGCTGCAGTGGGCGGGCGCGTCGGAGCTCGAGATCGTGGCGCTCGCCGGCTGGCACACCGAGCGCGCGGTCCTCAACGTCCGCGTCGGCGGTCCGTTGATGCCGTTCTCCCGGATCCCGCTCGTCTCGCCCGCGGTCGGCGGCGCGCAGGTCTTCGTCCATCACCCCGAGGTCACGGCGTACCTTCGCCGTCAGCTCGCGCAGTTCCTCGCGATGCAGCGCGACGTCACCGGCGGCGCCGTCGACGCCGGCGAGCTGGAGCGCGAGATGGAGCGCATCGGGGCGCTGCAGCTCGGCAAGACCTTGGGCGCGCTCGCGGACGGCCTGCCGATCTACGACGTGACCTTCCACGGCGAGGAGAGCGTCGAGGTCACGCCGAGCGGCGTCGTGGGCGCATAGGGCTCGGCCGAAGGGGGGCGAGCGTGATCGACGATCGCGCTCGGGCCGCTACCGGAGCACCCAGACGAGCCCGGCGACGCTCGCGCCGATCACGGCCACCGCGATCGTGACGACCATCACGTCGGCGGCGGTCCACACGCGGCGCTTGCACCACCGGTCGCGGTGCGGGAGCCGACCTCGGCGATCGGCGCGGTGCGTGGGCTGGAGACGCGAGCCGGGGCCTCGTCGCTCGCGGGCGGAGCGCTCGCGGCGCCCGCGCTGGCGGTGGCGGCGGCCGACGAGGGCGGCGCGGGAGGCGCGTCGGCGTCGGGCAGGGCCTCGTCGGCGGCGGCCTCGAGCTCCGCGAGGGCCAGGCTCACCGGCTCGTCGAGCGAGAGCACGGAGACGCCGATGCGCGCCATCGTCGGCGGGCGCCACGCCGCGTCGCGCTCGGGCGTGAGGCGCGCGTCGCCGAGGTAGACGCCGTTGCGCGACCCGAGGTCGCGGAGGAGGATCTGCGCGCCGCGCCGCACCACGGCGGCGTGCTCGCGTGACGCGTCCTCGTCGGCGAGCGGGAGATCGCACCCCTCGGCGCGGCCGATGACGTAGACGCGGCCCTCCTCGACCAGGCGGAGCTCGGCGCCCATGTCGGGCCCCTCGGCGACGCGCACGACCGCGCGCGTGTCGTCGCCCATCGCGTCCATGGCGCTCCGCACGAGCGCGAGCGCGAGGTCGCGCGTCGCGAGGCCGAGGTCGGGCGTCGGCGCCTTGTGGCCGACGACGAGCTCGAGCCACACGCGGCCCACGCGCACGAGGTCGCCCGATTTGACGAGGCGCGGCGTGTGCGGACCGAGCTTCACGCCGCCCACCCACGTGCCGTTCGTGCTGCCCTCGTCGACGAGGGCGTACTCGGCGCCCTGCGCGCGGATGCTCGCGTGGCGCAGGCTCACGCTCGGATCCGGCAGGCGGACGTCCGAGCCGTCGCTCCGTCCGATGACGATGCGGCCGCCGTCGAAGGTGAGCGACGGGGCCTCGCCGCCGCTCGCGGATCGGACGACGACGGTGACGGCCATCGATCAGTAACCGGGGATGCTCTTCATGTTGGGGCGATAGTCCTCGGCCGCGCGCTCCACCCACTCGATCACGTCGACCGCGAGGTCGCGCCCGTGGTGCTGGCTCATCTGCTGGATCCCGGTCGGCGACGTGACGTTGACCTCGGTGAGCTTGCCGCCGATGACGTCGAGGCCCACGAAGACGAGGCCGTCGGCCGCGAGGCGCGGCGCGAGGTCCTTGGCGATCGCCCGCTCGACGTCGGTGACCTCGTACGGCTCGACGCTCCCGCCGACGTGGATGTTCGACCGGAGATCGTCCGATCGCGGGACGCGGTTGATCGCCCCGAGCACCTCGCCGCCGAGCAAGAGCACGCGCTTGTCGCCGTTCTCCACGTCCGCGATGAACTCCTGCACCATCACGAGGCGCCGGCCCTCGTCCGAGAGGAGCTGCACGATCGCCCGGGCGTTCTTGTCGCCCGCGCGGAGCATCATCACGCCCGAGCCGCCGGCGAGGTCGAGCGGCTTGATGACGCCGGTGCCGCCGATCTCCTTCACGAAGTCGAAGATCGTGTCCTCGTGCGAGGTCACGATCGTCCGGGGCATCCAGCGCGCGAAGTTGAGCGTGTAGAGCTTCTCGTTGGCCTCGCGGAGGCCTCGCGGATCGTTGATCAGCACCGTGCGACCGCGGACGCGCTCGAGGAGCAGCGTCGCCATCAGGTACATGTTGTCGAACGGCGGGTCCTTGCGGATGAACACCGCCTGGACGTCGGCGAGGCGGACCTCCGAGCTCGCGCCGAACGTCGCGTGCGGCAGCGAATCGCTCACCGTGAGCTGACGGACGCGCGCGTACAGGTCGCCGTTCCGCACGAACAGATCGCGCGCCTCGCAGTGGAGGGACTCGTGACCACGGCCCTGCGCGGCGCGCAGGAACGCGAACGACGTATCCTTGTCGGGCAGCACCCGATCCATCGGATCCATCACGTAGACGAACCGCATGCGATGACCTCCCGACGCACCTTAGTACAGCTCCCCACGAGAATGTACCGTCGCTCGCCGCGCTCGGGCTCGCCGCGCGCGGGCGCGGCGGGCGTCCGTCGACGAAAACGCGCCCGCGGACGCGTGGTCCGGGGCGCGTGGTCCGGGGCGCTCGTTCGGGAGCCCGAACCGCTACTCGCGGTCCGCGGCCACGGCGTACTGCGCGCTCGCGTCCTCGAGATCGCTCGCGACGGCGTAGCCCACCTGGCCGTGCTGCGCGACGGCCAGCGAGTAGCCGTGCGCCTGACCCACGCGGACCTGCGCGGTCCCGACGGCGCGCGGCTGGAGGTGCTCGGCGCTGCGGATCTGCACGCGCCGCGGATCGTAGATGAAGACGCTCACGCGCTGGACGCCGCCGTTCGCCTGGGCGATCTCGTACTGGAGCATCGCCGCGCGCTCGCCGCCCTGGACGGGCAGGAGACGGCCGCCGACGAACCGCGCGTTCTTCTCGAGCTGCGGGACGTGCACCGGCACGCCGACCTCGCGCTCGAAGGCGCGGACCTCCTTCGGATCCGGCGTCTCGGGCCGGATCGGGCGGCGGTGCACGTCGACGAACTGGTTGACGAGCTCGTCGTTGCTGAAGCCTGCGCCGAGGCGCGCGGAGCCGTCCGCGCCGGCCATCGGCTGCTGGCCGGCGAAGCCCCACGCGAGGGCGATCGCCGCGGCGGCGCTGAGGGGGAGCATCGTCCGCCAGTGGCGGAGCATCGCCGGACGGCCCGCGGCGAGCGCGCCGTCTCGGCTCGCGTCGAGCTCGGCCGCGGCGACCGCGGCCGCGTCGGCCGCGTCGGCGCGCTGCTTGGCGTCGCGCGCGCTCTGACCCGCCATCGCGGCGAGCATGCGCGCGCGGACGTCGTCCGGCGTCGTGGTCTTCACGGCCTTCTTGAGCGAGCCGCGGATCGCGCAGTCGAGCGCGACGCGCTCTCGGCACGTTTCGCATCGTCCGAGGTGGTCGTCGACTTCGAGGGTCCGGGCTGCGTCGAGCTGACCGTCGGCGTGGGCGCCGAGGAGACGAGCTACGGAACCACAACGTGAAGCTTCTCGATCCACTGGAGGAATCACTGCACCAATCAAGCGGAGGCCCTCCTCTTGGCCCGGTAAGCCGCGAGATCCGCGGGCTGGTCGTTCGCGCGCTCGCTCACCGGTTCACCCTTCACGATACCGAGTGCGAGCGCATGATTGTACAAAGAACGCTGCAGGAGCTTTCGGCCACGGTGGAGGCGGCTCATCACGGTGCCGATGGGGCAGCCCATGATCTGCGCGATCTCCTCGTAGCTGAACTCCTCGACGTCGCAGAGGATGACCGCGATCTTGAACTCCGTCGGCAGCGCGTCGAGCGCCCGCTGGACCTCGCCCTCCACGATGGGGAGCAGCGCCGCCTGCTCGGGATCCCGCAGCTGCCGCATGGTCGAGGCGCTGACCCAGCCGTCGACGAGCGGATCGGCGTCGGGGCCCTCGAGCACCGAGCGCTCGAGCCCGCCGCGCCGGTACTTGTTGATGAAGGTGTTCGTCAGGATGCGGAACAGCCACGCCTTGAGGTTGGTGCCGGCGTGGAACTGCTCGCGCGCCCGCATCGCCTTGAGGAGCGTGTCCTGGACGAGGTCTTCGGCTTCCGAAGGGTTACGCGTGAGCTTGCACGCGACCGCGTAGAGCGCGTCGAGGTGCCCGACGGCCTCCTCCGCGAACGTGTCCGAGGCGGCCTGGGCCGGGGGAGGCGTAGAAAGGAGGCTCATCGTGGGTCGTTACGCCTTTCTCTGAGGGGCGTAACTCCCATGTTAAGTCGACTATTCCGCCGATCTACCTCAGCAAAAGCCTTTGCCCTTTTGTCTCGAGCCGAGGCAAGGCGCGCTCCTCCGCGTCAATTCGACGCGCGCGGAGGCGCTCCGCCGCCGGCCGATCGGGACAGAAGCCGCGGAAGGCCGCGAGGTTTTCCGCCTACGACGCGTCCTTGTCGCCCAACGACTTGAGCTTCGCCTCGAGCTCCTCGATACGGGCGTTCAGGCGTTTGATCTCGTGCTGGAGCTGCTGCCACGGCAGGAGGTTCGGGACGACGGCCTTCACGCGCTCGTCGATCTTCGTCTGCCAGTCCTCCCACGTCTCCTTGGCTTGCTCGACGAGGCTCGGCTTGCCCGGGGAGGACGCCGGCGCCGGCGGCACGGCTCCGTTGTCCTTCTCGTCGGCCTTCGCCGGAGGCGTCTCCACGAGGGACGTCTTGCTCGGCGGCTCGCTCTTGCCCGCGCCGGGGATGAGCCGGCCGATGGGGCCCTCGCGGAGGTCGGAGAGGACCTTCTCCGTGCGCTGGTGAATGAGGTCCTTCAACGTCTGGAGCGGGACGTTGCGGCTCGAGGACGCCTTCTGCTTTTGCTCCTCGTAGATGATCTGCGCGAGGGTGACCTCGGTGAGATCCTCTTTCGTGTTGTTGTCGATGATCTGAACTTCTTCGCCGCCGCGGACCATCTCCGCGATCTGAAGGAGCGTTACGTAACGGCTGTCCTTCGTGTCGTAGAGTTTTCGGTTGGAGTACCGCTTGATGACGCGCCGCGGCCGGTCATCGGTAACGTTCTCTTGGGCCTTGTTTTCCACGGGAGCTCCTGGGATCCAAGATACACCAACGCGCAGCGTCGAGAAGCTTCGTCGAAACCTCTCTGAAACGTTTGTCCGTGACAGATTCTCTGGCCCTTCATGAGGTTACTGCCGGGTACGGCCCAGCCGGGCGCTCCGGGGGGTCTTTCGACCGTAGGGTCGGGCTGGCCGCCGCGGAGCTCCGGCAGGTCGACCTCCGGGTCGCAGCGGGGGAGATCGTCTGCGTCCTGGGTCCGAACGGCGCAGGAAAGACGACCCTGGTCCGCGTGGCGTCGGGCCTCCTCCCTCCCTGGAGCGGCGAGGTCCGCCTCCTCGGCGAGCCGCTCGGCGCGCGCTCGCGCGCCGACGTCGCGCGCGTCCTCGCCGTCGTCGAGCAGATGCAGGAGATCGCGGGCGGCTTCACCGTGCGCGAGGTCGTCGCGATGGGGCGCGCGCCGCATCAGGGCGGCTGGATGCGCGCGAGCGACGAGGACGAGCGCGTCGTGGAAGACGCCCTCGCGCGTTGCGACCTCCGCGCGCTCGCGTCGCGGCCGGCGCGCGCGCTCTCCGGCGGCGGGCAGAAGCGCGTCGCCGTGGCCCGCGCGCTGGCGCAGGAGCCGAAGGTGCTCCTCCTCGACGAGCCGGGCGCGTTCCTCGACGTGCGCCACCAGCTCGATCTCTACGAGCTGCTCGCGACCGAGGTGAAGGAGCGCGGGATGGCCTGCCTCGTCGTGATGCACGACCTCAACGTCGCGGCGCAGTTCGCCGATCGCGTCGTCCTGATGAAGAGCGGCCGCGTCGTCGCCGCCGGCGGCGTCGCCGACGTCATGACGTGGAAGACGCTCAAGGAGACCTTCGACGCCGACCTCTATTGCGGCGTCAACGATCTCACCGGCGCGCGCTTCTTCCTCCCGATGCGCGGCCCGCGCGGCGCTTGAACGTTCGCGGACGGCGCCGGCGCGCCGCCCGGCAGGCGCACGCCGCCGCGCGGAGGGGCCGACGTCTTCGGACGGCGCCGAGGCTCGGAGTCTGGCCAAGGATTCTCCTGGCCCGATTCTTCTCGACGTCCTCTCGGGAGGGCTCGCGCCTCCCGCCCGGAAAAAGCGCGGCCTTTTTTGGGGGGCCCCGACCCTCCGCGTCGGCGCCGCTGCGCGTCGCCGATCCCGAAGGTTGGACGGTCCTTCAGAGGTAGCGCCGGACGATCTCGTCGAGGGCGCTGTCGCTCGTGACGCCCTGGCGGATGGCGACGATCTTCCCGGTCTTCGACACGACGATCAGCGTGGGGAGGTTCGACACCCCGTACTGCTTCGCGATCGTGTTGTTCTCGTCGTAGACGATCGGGAAGGCGAGGCCCTTCTTCTTCACGAAGGGCTCGGCGAGGCCGTCGATGTCGCTGGTGTTGACGCCGACGACCGCGAGGCCCTTGTCCTTGTAGCGGAGGGCGATCGTGTTCACGATCGGCGCCTCCGCCTGGCAGGGGCCGCACCACGTCGCCCAGAAGTCGAGCACGACGGGGCGTCCGCGCAGGCTCTTGAGGTCGAGCGTCGCCGGCGCGCCGCCGGCGGCCAGATCGCCGCCGAGGTTCTCGGCGTTCGCGACGATCCGCGCGCTGAACTCCGGCGCGTCCTCGTCGAGGGAGAGGCCCTCGCAGCCCCTCGTCAGGCGCGGGACGAGCGCGAAGCCGGCGGCGAGCGCCAGCACCGTCAACGCCGCCCGGAGGTTGCTCGGGGGCGGCGCGGCGCTCCGCTCGCGATCGCGGGCGGCGTCGACCGTCGTGGGAGTAGCCGGCTCGTCGAGCATCGCATGGACATAGCAAGCGAGGCGCAGCGCGTCGACGCGGTCGGCCCGCGGCGCCGTCGAGCTCGGCGCGCGCGCCTCGGCCCGTCAGACGCCGACGCCCGTCTCGACGCCTTGCTGCCGCGCTCGCTCGCGGGCCTCGCGCGCCGCTCTGGCGATGGCGAGGATCTTGGTGCCCGGGAGGTGGAGCGTGAAGCGGGCGCCGCCCAGGCGGTCGCTCCGGCCCGCGTCGATCTCGCCGCCGTGCTCGACGACGACCTTCTTGACGATCGCGAGCCCGAGCCCGGTGCCGTCCGCCTTCGTCGTGAAGTACGGGTCGAAGATGCGCCCGCGCGTCGACGCCGCGATCCCCGGACCGTCGTCCTCGACCTCGATGCGCGCGCCGTCTCCCTCGCGCGCCGCGCTGACGACGACGCGCCCGAGCATTTCGCCCGACGGGAGGGCGGCGGAGACGTCCGGCCGCGAGCCGCGCGCGTGCTGGTCGCGGATCGCCTGCACGGCGTTGCGCACGAGGTTGACGATCACCCGGCGCAACATCTGGCGATCGATCGCCACGGAGATCGCCTCCTTCGGCACCTCCCAGCGGATCTCGACGTTCTGCGAGGGGATGGGCTCGGCGTCCGAGGACCCCTCGCCGAGCGACGGATCCTCGAGGTGGCCGAGCTGGTTCTCGCAGTCGCGGAGGAAATCGGAGAGGTTCGCCTCGGCGAGCTCGGCGTGCGGGAGGCGGGCGAAGCTCGAGAAGTTGCCGACGAGGCGGCGGAGCGTGCCGACCTCCTCCTCGACGATCTCGCGCGTCGTGTCGAGCAGCTCGCGGTAGCGCGCGTCGTCGCCGGCGTACTTGCGGTGGCACTCCTGCACGGCGAGCTGGATCGGCGTGAGCGGGTTCTTGATCTCGTGGGCCAGGCGCTGCGCCATGTCCTGCCACGCGCCGATGCGCTGGAGGAACTCGATGCGCGAGCGCGACTGCGAGATCTCGCCGATCATGCGGTTGAAGGTCCGCGCGAGGTCGGTGAGCTCGTCGGAGCCGGTGACCGGCACGCGCACCGTGAGATCGCCCTCGGCCACGAGGTTGATCGCGGCCGACAGGCGGTTGATGCGCCGCGTGACGCCGCGCGCGAGGAAGATGCCGAGCGGCACCGTCAGGACGAGGGTGACGCCGAGGAGCAGCGCGTAGACGTTGAGGTAGCCCTGGTAGACGTCGGAGCGCGAGGCCTCGATCTGGTGGTAGCGCTTGACGACCTCGCCGGCGCTCTCGAGCTCGTCGAGGCGCTTGCTCGAGACCGCGTAGGTGGCGAGGACGCACGGGCCCTCGGGCTCGTCGGTCAAGGGGTAGATCTGGCTGAGGCTCTTCTCGGTCGCCGCGTCGACCGGCCGCCCGCGGTCGCGGTGGGCCATCGTCTTCGCGCTCACCTCGGCCGCGTCGTACGGCGGCGCGGGGTTCGCGGGCGGGCCGTGGAGGACGCGGAGCTCGACGAGGCTCGTGAAGTGCGGGAAGACCGCGTCGAGCTCGGCCTCCATCGTCTCGACGTTGCCCTTGCGCGCGGCCTCGCGGAGCACGGGATCCGACGCGATCGCGACGGTCTGGTGCTTGAGGTCGTCCTTGATCGCCTTGACGTAGTCCTTGTAGACGTCGACGCCGCGATCGAGCTGCGCGCCGATCTCCGGGTTGAACCAGACGGCCGACGCGCGCCGGAACATCTGCGTGCCGAGGTAGAGCGCGGCCGCGAGCGGGACCATCGAGGTCACGAGGATGACCATCGCGAGGCGGCGCTCGGTCTTGCCGACGAGGAGGTTCCAGATCCGGCCGAGGCCGGCCCTCTTCGTCACGGACCCCACCAGAGCAGCTCGATCGCCGACGGGGTCCCGTCGCGCGAGAGCAAGACCTCGATCTTCTGCGTCGGGCCCGAGCCCTTCACGCGGAGGATCGGCGCCGGGAACGAGTCGCACGGCCAGAAGGCGGCCTTCTCGAAGCCCTCCTTGGTCATCCAGAAGGCGTGGAGCCCGTGCTTGGACGGCCCGTGGATGACGAGCATGCGCCCGTCGCCGACGAGATCGAACGAGAGCGACGCGAGCTCGTAGTCGGCGAAGCGCTCGGGCGACGGGAACGCCTCGCCGACGTCGCGGAGCTCCGGGAGGTGAGCCTTCAGGTATTTGTAAAATACATCATAGCGGACGCCCTTCGCGATCTTCGGCAGCTCCCGATCGGGCGGCGCGATGACCGGCAGCTCCTCCGGCCTCGCGCAGGGGACCTCGACGTACGCGCGGTAGCGATCCGCGAGGGACGGGAGCGTCGCGTCGGCGCTCGGATCCGCGAGCGACTTGAGCCACCAGTGGAAGACGGGAAGATCGGCCTCGCCGGCGCGCGAGGAGAGGCGGACGAGGCTCTCCCAGAGCGGGCGGCGGACCGCCCACGCGCCGCCGTGCGCGCGGACGACGCAGGCCCCGACGTAGGCCGCGCCGTGGACGACGAAGTTGAACAGGACGTTGTCCGACGTGCCGCGCGCGCCCTGCGAGGCCAGGCGATCGCGCCGCTCCGGAGTGAGCGCCGCGCTCAGGCGGTGGACGCTCGCGTCGCTGTAGTCGAGGTCGAGCGCGCTCGCGGCGACGCCGAGCGTCGCGGGCGCCATCTCGACGAAGACGCGCGCCGCGTCGTCGAGGTGGGCGACGACGTTGGGGTTGTTCGCCGGGTTCGCGTCCTCGCGGCGCGCGCGGGCGAGGTCGCTCCTCGCGTCCTCCGGGTACAGCGGGAGGAAGGTCTCGCGGAAGAGCGCCTCGACCGTGACGGTCATGACCGGCTTTTTACGACGTCGCCGCGGCAGCGACGAGGACGAACATCACGAGGATGATGCCGATCACCGCGAGCACGAAGCCGATGACGGCGCAGATGATCTCGATGATGAACGCGGTGCTCATCTTCTGCATCGCCTGCATCAGGTGCATGAGATCGTTGCCCTGCGTCGTGGTGACGGCCTTCAGGGAGTTGCCCGCGCCGATGAACGTCACGCCGACGACGATCGCGACGATGCCCGCCGGGAGGTAGGTCGCGAGCCCCGGGCTCGCGAACATGCCGCAGCTCCCGAGGACCTGGAGCGCGCCGATCGTCGTCGAGATGATCCCCCAGAGCTTCGCGCGGCTCGCGGTCTTCTCGAGGATCGAGTTCTCGTAGTCGTTGAACTCGTAGTTCCCGTACTGGGGCGCCAGGCCCATCATGACGGGCGGACCGGCCTGGGGCGCTCCGTAC
>JAHBWF010000089.1 GCA_019637105.1 Labilithrix sp. | reverse complement strand
CGACGGGCGCGGACGGCGCGACCGGTCCGACGGGCGCGACGGGCGCGACGGGCGCGACGGGCGCGACCGGAGCCACCGGCGCGACGGGCGCCTAACCGCGTCGGACGCACGGAGAGGAGCGGGCGGATCTCCGCCCCTCCTCTCCGCCTGCGTCGACGCCCTCCTCGGCGAAGCTCCTCGGCCTCGAGGAGCTTTCGCCTCGTCATCGTCGACCGAACCCACTGGGATGCCATGAAGCACACGACCAACGCGATCGTCCTCAGCATGATTGTGAAGAACGAAGAGGCCGTGCTCGCTCACTGCCTCGCCTCGGTGCGCCCGCTGCTCTCCGCGTGGGTCATCGTCGACACCGGCTCCACCGATCGAACGCGCGAGATCGCGCGCGAGGTGCTGGGGGACGTTCCGGGGGAGGTGGTCGACCGGCCCTGGAAGAACTTCGGCCACAACCGCTCCGAGGCGCTCGACCTCGCGCGGGACCGCGGCGACTACTCCCTCGTCATCGACGCCGACGACAGGCTGGAGTTCGCCCCGGACCTCACGCTCGCGCCGCTCACGCTCGACTGCTACTCGCTTCCGATCCGCTACGGAGCGACGAGCTACAATCGCGTGCAGCTTCTCCGCAACGAGCGCCGCTGGCGCTACGAGGGCGTCATCCACGAATATCCCGCGTGCGACGGCCCCACCAAGCAAGGGCACATCGCCGCGATCAACTACATCATCGGACGCCGCGGCGCGCGCGCCAAGGATCCCGAGCGCTTCAAGCGCGACGCCGAGCTCATCGAGGCCGCGCTCCTCGAGGAGCCCGGCAACCGGCGTTACACGTTCTACCTGGGGCAGAGCTACCGCGACGCCCAGATGCACGAGAAGGCTCTCGAGGCGTACGAGCGGCGCGCGACGATGGGGGGATGGGACGAGGAGGTCTTCTACTCGCTCCTCGAGGCCGCGAAGCTCCGGGAGCGCCTCGGCCAATCCTTCGACGTGGTCCACGCGGCGTACCTCCGCGCGTACGAGTCCCGACCCCGCCGGGCCGAGTCGCTCTACGAGCTCGCGCGCTACTGCAGGCTGGAGAAGCGCTTCGCGCTCGCCTGCGCCTACGCGTCCGTCGCTTGCGAGACGAAGCGACCCGACGACTCGCTCTTCGTCGCGGAGTCCGTCTATCAATGGCGCGCGAAGGACGAGCTCGCCGTCGCGGCCTACCACTTGGGGCGCTTCGCCCTCGGCCGAGCCTGCAACGAGGAGCTCCTCGCCGCGAGCACGCTGCCGGAGAGCGAGTCGAAGCGCATTCGCGACAACCTCGGATGGTGCGTCCGCGCGATCGGGAACGGCGGTTGACGCCGCCGCCGCTCGCCGCGCGAGGGCGCGGAGCGGAGATCCGCGGCGAGCCGGAGCTCGGACGCGCACGAGCGGGCGCCCGCACGAGCGGGCGCCCGAAGCGGAGGCTCACGGCGAGCGATCGCGGCCTCCTCGCCCCCGGCGGCGCCGTCTACCCTTCCCGGCGGGCGATGACCTCCATGCACGAGAAGTAGCGCGCGCTGACGTAGTAATCGATGGCTCGCAGCCCGTGCGCCTCGAGGAGCTCGACCAATTTGGTGAGCGAGAAGTTGTGGTAGTGCTCGATCTCCGCCCAGTACGGGTTCGAGTTCGATTGCTCCCACAAGCGCCAGGTCGACGTCTCGCTGTTCGGACACGATATGTAGAAGAGCCCGTCGGGGGCGAGCATCGAGCGGACCTTGTCGAGCGCGGCGCGCGGAGCGGGCATGTGCTCCAGCACGTCCGCCATCGACAGCACGTCGAGCGGCTCGTCGAGCGTGAGGGCCTCGAACGCCGTGCAGACCGCCTCGTAGCCGAGCGCCTGCAGGCGCTTCACCGCCTCCGGACGGGCGTCCACGCCGAGCGACGCGAACCCGAACTCGTCGGCGGTCATCAGCAGCCCGCCGCTGCCGAAGCCGATGTCCGCCCAGCGCGGCTGCCGCCCACCCTTCCTACGGAGCAAGTCGACGTCCTCGCGCTTCTCGGTCAGGCATCGGATGACCCTACGGACCGTAGGCGCCCACAGGTTGCGCTGGTGCTCCGACTGCCTCGTGTCGGGCACCTGATGAGGCAACGCCGACGAGAACAGGATGCGGTCGCCGACCTCGCTGCGGTAGCTGTCGGTGAACACGTGAGCGCACGAGCGACAGCGCAGCCATCGAATCGTCGTGGGCAGCTCCGGCTTGTACGAAGGATGAGAGGAAACGTCGGCGACCTTCGCGAGCTCGGCTGCGTCCACGGAGGCGTCGCAGAGCGGACACTGCTTGAATCGGTGCGTGAGCATGATCGTCTCCGCCTGCCGGACCGACGCTCGATGCGCCTTCAACGAGCCCGGCCTCGATGGATTATCGTCGGGCGGTCGCGCCGTCGAACGGAATGCATGGCTCCGCGCGCGCGTGGTGCGGCGCGCGCACCCCGAGCGCACGCGCGCGCGGTCGAGCGCCGCGTACCCGCGGGAGCGCGTCGCGCCGTCACGGGCAGCAGCGACATCGAGGCAGGCGCCCCGCGGCGGCGACAGCACATTGATCGGTCCGGACCTCAGCCATAGGGTCCGAGCAAGGGGGAGACGCGATGGAGCTGCAAGGGTCGGAGAGCATCGTCGAAGAGGCGGGGGCACGAGCGAGGTACGGCTCGTCATGGCGGGAGCGGTTCGCCCTCGGGCTGCCTTGCCTGCTCTTCGTCCTGGGCGTCGCGTCGCTCGGAGATTGGATCATCGACGACGCGGGGATCTCGTTCGCGTACGCGCGCAACATCGCTCACCTCGACGGCTTCGTCTCCCAACCCGGTCGAACGCCGGTCGAGGGGTACAGCAACTTCACGTGGGTGATGCTGCTCGTGCCGACGTTCTGGCTGCACGTATTTCATCCGGTGATCGTTCCGAAGCTCCTCGGCGTGCTCCAGGTGTTCGTCGCGTTCTACGTCCTGCAGCGCGCGCTCTTCCGTCGTACGGGCGCGCTCTGGCCGGGCGTCGTGCTGACGTCGCTGCTCGCCGTGTCTCCCCCGATCGTCGTCTGGACGGCGTCGGGGCTCGAGAACGGGACGCTGTTCCTCCTGGTGACGGCGCTCTTCGCGGTGCTCGCCGACCGGCCGAGTCGCTGGGAGATCAAGGCCGGCGTGCTCGCGGCGCTGCTGGCGATGACACGTCCCGACGGGCTCGTCTACGTCGTCGCGGGAGGCCTGGCGCTCGTGTCCGACGCGCTCGAGCGGCCGCGCGATCCGCGCGCGCTGGCGCGATCCACGGCGCGGTACGTCGGCTCCTTCGCCGCCGTGTTCGGACCGTTCTTCGCGCTCCGGCTCGCGGTCTTCGGGCTGCCGTGGCCGCACACCTACTACGCCAAGCGCGTCTACGCGACCGCCGGCGAACGCCTGGACGCCCTCTGGGAGCCGGGGGCGCTCTTCGCCAAGCTCTCGTCCTTCGCCACGGGGCTCGCCGGCCCGCTCGGCGGCCCTCTGCTGCTCGCGACGGCCGTCATGGTCATCGTGCTGGCGGCGCGGAAGCAGCTCGGTCGCGTCCTCGCGGTCGCGGTGCTCTTGCAGGTCCTCGCGATATGCGCCTTCGTCTGGCTCGACGAGGACTGGATGGGCGAGCACCGGTTCGCGACCGCCGCCGTCCTGACCTCGTTCCTGACGGCGGTGCTGGCCACCCAAGCGCTCTTCGGCGCGCGCCCGCGGCGGGCGATCGTCGGGTGGGCGGTCGTCGCCGGCCTGGCGCTCTACGGCTTCGCGCCGAGGCTCGTCGCGTTCGCGGCCAACCCCACGACCCCGTACTCCGACGTCGTGAGCCACGCCCGCCGGTTCAATCGCTACGCCGAGCTGCTCGGCGTGCGCGGCGGATCCATCCTGACGCCGGACCTCGGCGGCGAGCTGATGGAGTCGACGCTCACGGTCTACGACGCCGCGGGGCTCTGCGAGCCCGCCATCGTGCAGCTCCTCAAGAACAACTCGCCGGTCTGGAGCTACGACCACCCGCTCTTTTACGACTGGGTCATCGAGAAGAGCAAACCCACCTTCGTGTCGACCAGCGGGTTCTTCACCAACGTCACCACGCTCGAGAAGGATCCTCGCTTCGCGCGCGACTACGTCGCGATCAATCGGTACCCCGACTCGTACGTCGCCACGGTCTACCGCCGAAACGTGCACTCCGGCGACTACGTGCGACGCGACGCGCTCGGCGATCCGGACGCCCTCGCCCGCCTTCGACAGGTGCCGCCCGCGCCGAGGGTCGATCCGTGGATCGTCCGGGCGGGCGAGTCGCTCGGGCTCGCGCGTTTCCACCCCTCGGCCGACTACGCGACGCTGATCGTCGCGGCGCACGCCGCGTGGAAGAGCCGCGACACGAACCGGGCCGTGACGCTGTTCCGGCGCGCGCTCGACAGACCGGGCGACCGGCCCTCCGCGCTCCAAGCGCTCGCCGAGGCGCTCGACTACGCGAACCGGCCCGACGAGGGACGCCAAGCGTGGTCGGAGCTGCTCACGGCGGCCGTGGAGGCGGACGATTTCGAACGGGCGGGCCGCGCCACGCTCCGCCTGGAGGCTCCCCCCCTCCCCGAGGACGGCGCTGCGATGAATCGCGGCCTCCACGCGCTCTACAAGCAAAACGCACCGAACGAGGCCATCGTCGCCTTTCGCGAGATCTTGGAGCGATCGCCGGCCCACTACGGCGCCCACTACCAGCTCGCGGTGGCGCTCGACCTGGCGGGCCATCGCGACGGCGCCACGAAGATCTGGCGTCGGACCGCCGCGCTCGCGAAGGCCTACGGCGACCAGGCGGCCCTCGATGCCGCGCGCGCGCGCCTCGCGACGCCGCCCCCCTGAGCCGGGCGCTCTTCGACGATCCGTCCTCCACGTCGTGAAGCGGGCGGCCCCGGACGGCCTCGGCTGCGACGAGCTCGATCTCGGGCGGCACGAGGAGCGGCAGCGTCGCACGCGTGGCGCCGGCATCGCGGTTGCACGGCGCGCGACCATGCGTTTGCTCTCCAGCTCTCTGACTTTGCCGGCCGCCCTCCTCGTCGTCGCAGTGGGATCGAGCTCCTGCTCGAGCTCCAAGGAGACTGCGCCTTCGAGCCACCGCAACGGGCCGGGCGACACCGACGACGGGACGGACACGCCGCCGGGCCCTCTCGACTCCGAGACGATCGCGCCGGCCTCTCCGCCGGACTCCACCGACGGGAACCACGCGCCGCTCTTCGTCGGTCGCTTCGATACGACGGATCCCGCCGGCCCCAAGGCGTCCTGGCCCGGCACCCGCATCCTCGCGCGCTTCGACGGGACGAAGGTCTCCGTGAAGCTCAAGGAGCACGCCGAGACCTGGATGGAGGGCGCCCCGAGCTACTGGGAGGTCCGCGTCGACAAGGGAACGTGGACGCCGCTCGCGATGATCGCCGACGATCAGCCACACGTGTTCGAGCTCGCCTCGAACCTCTCTCCCGGGCCGCACGAGGTCGAGCTCTACAAGCGGAGCGAGACGCAGAACGGGATCACGCAGTTCTTGGGCTTCGACTTCCACGGCGGCAGGTCGCTCCCGCCACCCCCGCGGCAGCTACGGAAGATCGAGGTGATGGGCGATTCGTTCGCGACCGGCTTCGGCGTCGAGAACATCACGGCCCCCAACGCGGACTGTCCCGGCCCCGACTGGTCAGGGAGGTGGCAGAACTTCCGCAAGGCGTGGGGCGCGATCCTCGGGGAGACGTTCGACGCCGAGGTCCACGGGATCGTCTACTCCGCCAAGGGCCTGCTCCACAACGACTGGCCGACGGACAACGATCCGCTCCGCGACTACTACGACCGGGCGGATCCGAACCCGCAGATCGCCAAGACCGCGCCGCTCTTCGATCTCCAGTCGTGGATCCCGGACGTCATCGTGATGACCCAGGGGTCGGGTGACGGCGGCGGCGCGGACTTCCGCGCCGCGTATCGCGACTTCGTCATCAACCGACTCCGCGCGCGCGGCCCGAACACGCACATCTTCATGGGCATCGTCAGCGCGGGCAACCGCGAGACGGTCGCGGACGTCTCGCAGAGCATCGTCGCCGAGCGCGCCGCGGTCGGTGACCTCAAGATGCACGCGTTCATGGCGAAGCCGTGGACGTGGGACGAGGTGACCGCCTGCAACGGCCACGGCACGCCCGCGTGGAACCAGCGCATCGCGAACGAGATCGGCGCGCTGATCCGGGAGAAGGTCGGCTGGGAGTAGCAGGTCGGAGCCGCTTCGACGCGGGGGGCTGCGTCACGCGGCCGAGGCCGTGAACGGCGCGCGGCACCCGAAGTCACCCTCGACGGGGCAGGCCTCCGCGGACCGAGCGGCGAGGACGACGTCGCCCGGGACGGCCCGCGCTACGAGGCGGCGCTCGGGAGGCGCTCCTCGGCGCGCACCTCGACGATGGCGCGGCTGACCTCCTCGAGCGACTCGCCCATCGACTCGACGTTCTTCAGCGCGGAGTCGTCGAGGCCGATGCGGGCCGCCGACACCGCGTCGACCGCCGTGTAGGCGCGGGCGAGCACGGCGACGTGCTCGCCGATGCGCTGGTCCACCATCCCGAGGACCGCGTCGGCGGCCGACGGCGCCGCCGGCGCCGCGGCGCTCGTCGGCGCGGCGGCCGACGACGACGCGGGCGGCGCGTCCGGGCTCGACGACGGCGCGTCCGGGCTCGACGACGGCGCTTCGACGCGCGCGGCCGAGGCCGGCGACGCGATCTGCTCCGCGATCCTCAAGAGCGCCTGCGGACGCGAGCGCTCGAGCCGAACGCGGGCCTCGGCGAGCCGCAGCAGCGACTGCCACGTGGTCCGCACGCGCGCCGCCGTGGCGCGGTCGAGCGGGACGTCCTCGGCGTTCCGCCGGAGCTCGGCGCCTCGCTCGAGCGAGCTCTTCGCCGGCTCGGAGACGAGCGCCGCGGCCTCGTCGAGCGCGTGCGCCACCGGATCGTCGGCCTCGACGAGGAGCGGCAGCGCGGCGAGCACCGCGGCCACGACGGCGGCCACGGCGAGGACCGGGATCGACGCCGACGTGAACGAGCTGGACAGCGCGCCCGCGAAGCCGCCGCCGACGAGCGCCGTCACGACGTGCACCGCGCGAGCCGTGCGCGAGCGCACGCGCGTGGTCCGCTCCGCGAAGGCCGCGGCGACGAGCACGGCGCCCGCGGCGGCCGGCGAGACCGACGCCAGCACGCCGCCGCCGAACGCGCCGAGCGCGCCGCCGCCGATCGCCAGCGACTGGATCGTCCCGCTGGCGGCGACGGCGAGGAGGACGCCGAGCCACACGAGGGCGAGCGATCCCGCCACGGGCCCGAAGCGGTTCGCGAGCGGCGCGAACGCGAAGAGACAGGCGGCGGCGACGACGAACGTGATCTTCTTCATGTCAGAAGCTCGAGGCGCGGTTGAGGTTGTCGAGGTCCTTCACGGCGGCGGCCTTGGCGGCGCTCTTGCCCTCGGCGCTCCCGGGACGGTACGCGCCGAAGCCCCGCTTCTGCTCCGAGTAGGCGTTCAACTGCGCGGAGAGCGCCGGAGCGGCCGCCGTCGGCGCCGCGGCGAGCGCCGCGCCGAGGGCCGCCTCGTTGTCCGCCGTGAGCCGCGTCGCGGTGGCGACGTCGCCGCGCGAGTACGCGCTCGCGGCCTCGAGCTGACGCTTCGACGCGACGACGCTCGTGGCGCTCGCCAGCACCGCGCCGTCGCGACCGCGCTCGACCTCGGAGGGATCCGCCGTGGCGACGAGCGAGAGGGCCGGCACCGCGACCGACGTCGTCGCCTGTCCGATCCGGTTCCACGCGGCGCTCGGCCGGATGTCGGAGCCCTGGCTCGACCCGTCCGCGGCGAGCTCCACGACGACCCGCCGCTCGTCCCCCGCGAAGAGCGACCCGAGGCGCAGCTCGACGCGCGCGCCGTCGAAGCTCGCGTCGGCGCCGGTCGCCGAGACGAAGCGCACGCCGCTCGGGAGCTCGAGCTCGACGCGCGCGTTCTCCACCGTCGTCGCCGCCGTCTCGTCGAGCTCGCGCTTGAGGAAGCCCGCGAGGCTGCCGCCGTCCTTGATGAACGCGAAGTTGCCGTGGCCGCTCTGCGCGACCGCGCCCATGTAGCTCTCGTCGAAGTCGAGCCCGATGCCGAGCGACGACACGGTGATGCCGCTCGCGAAGCTCGTCCGCGCGAGCGACTCGGCCTGCGCGCGCGTCCCGTCGAGGCCGTCGCTCACGAGCACGATGCGGCGGACGCGCCCTTTTGCCGCCTCGTCGAGCGAGCGCAGCCCGTGCGAGAGGCCGCCCGGGATGTTCGTCCCGCCTTCGGCCGTGATCTCGCGGATCCGCGCGCTCAGCGAGGCCCGGACGCTCCCGACGCGCGTGAGCGGCTGGACGAGCTCGCTCGTGTCCGAGTACCGGACGAGCGTGATCTCGTCGTCGTCGCGCATGTCGGACAGGAGGCGCAAGACCGAGCGCTTCGCGTCCTCGATCTTCTCGCCGCTCATCGAGCCCGAGGTGTCGAGCACCACCGCGAGCGAGATCGGCGCGCGGACGGCGGCGCGCTCGGCCGGATCGGCGACGAGCCTCAGCTCGGCGTACACGGGGGTGCTCTGCCCGGCGAGGACCTTCGTATGGCTGAGCGAGAGGACGCCGCGGGCGCCCGGCCCGCGGAAGCTCACCGCGTTCTTGCCGTCGGCCGAGAGCGGCGTCCGGATCGGGCGCGACGGGTCGGTCGGGAAAGCCTCGGAAGGAGGCGCTTTGTAGAGGACGAGCCCACCCGTCGCGAGGACGACCGCCGAGAGCGCGAACGCGCGCCGGAGCTTCGCAGAACGGAACCAGAGCGACATCGGAGAACCTCGCATGTCGCCCTCAGACGGGCGGGAGCGCGATTCGGTTTCCCGGACGTGAATATTCTGCCTCGGCCGAGCCGAGCCGAGCCGAGCGCGATCGCGACGCCGGCGTCGCGCCGCGGAGCTCGGCCTGCGCCCGGGCGTCAGGGCTTCGTCGGCGCGTCCGTCGTGACGCCGGCGCCGTACCAGGCGACCGGGGCGCCGTCTTCGGTCAGCGTCGTCAGCGTCGTGCCCTCGCCGGTCTGCATGTCGATCTCGATGATGTTCCCGCTCTCGTCGAAGCCGTACGCGGTGCCCGCCCACTGGGCGAGGCCGTAGAGGTTCTTGTGGCTCACGTCGCCGACGATCTTGATGATCCGCCCCGTCTTGGGATCGACCTCGGCGAGCAGGTCGTTGCCCGTCCCGGCGTCCGTCGCGATGGGCTTCACCGTGAGGTACGCCTTGTTCCCGTTGCGGATCATCGACATGATGTCGCCCGACGATCGGTACTTGGTCGGCGCGGCGGGATCGTTGAGCGTCCCGATGTTCACCATCGTGCCGTCGAGCTCGATCTTCGCGTAGATCGTCGCCTGGTTCACGGCGGCCGGGTCGAAGCGGTAGCCGACGAGCACCTCCTTGGTGTCGTCGACGGTGCCGATCGGCACGAACGCGAGCGAGTTCGGGTACTGCGCCGCCCGGTCCTCCTTGACGTAGATGCACGACGCGTCGACGGGATCGATCTTCAAGAAGCCGTCGTCGCTCGTCCCGTACATCACGCCGTCGCGATCGAGCGCGATGTCCAGCAGACGATCGCCCGCCTTGAGGCAAGCGAGCGACCCGATCTTCGTGAGCGTCTGCCCGAGCGGCTCGAACAGGTAGAGCGTGTCCTTCGTGTGCGCGTAGACGCGGCCCGGCGGCTTGCCCCCGTCGGGGAGCGGGGGATCTTCCTCGCCCTTCGGCTCGTCGCGCGACGGACGCGTCCCCGAGTCCCGCGCCGGCGCGTCGTCGTCGCGGAAGTCGATCGGGTTCCGGTTCTGCGCCTCGGGCGCGGAGCACGCGGCCACCACCGCCACGACGGACACACCACTCGAGAGCGCAAGGAAGAGAGCGAAGCGACGGCGCATGTTCGTTTCCCTCAAAGATACGCGACGCGACGCCTCGCGGCCAGCCGGCGCCGCGAGCCGCGTCTTCGCGCTCCTCCGCCTCTCTTCTGCGACCGGCGCGACCGGAGTCGGAGTATGTTCGCCCCCATGGCGGACCTACAAATCGAGGATCTGAAGGCAGGCGACGGTCAGGAGGCGAAGGCCGGCGACCGCGTCACGGTGCACTACGTCGGCACCCTCACCGACGGCAACAAGTTCGACAGCTCGCGCGATCGCGGCAAGGGCTTCTCGTTCGAGCTCGGCGCGGGTCAGGTGATCAAGGGCTGGGATCGCGGCGTCGCCGGGATGAAGATCGGCGGCATGCGCAAGCTCACGATCCCGTCGGACCTCGCCTACGGCGCGCGCGGCTTCCCGCCGGTGATCCCGCCGAACGCGACGCTCGTCTTCGAGGTCGAGCTGCTCGGCATCGGCTGACCGCGAGGGCCCGAACGGACACGGCCACGACGATCGAACGTCGTGGCCGTTCACGCGAGCTCGCGGCCACGACGTTCGAACGTCGCGGCCGTCGGCGCGTCAGGGCTGCGCGAGGAGCTGACGCAGCACGTACGGCAGGATGCCGCCGTGCTTGTAGTAGAGGACCTCCTGCGGGGTGTCGATCCGCACCGTCGCGCGGATCTCCTTGGTCTTCCCGTCGGCGGACCTCGCCTTGACGACCACCTCGCGCCCGCCCTTGAAGCCGCTCTCGAGCAGCTCCGGGAGACCGACGACGTCGTAGATCTCCTCGCCCGTGAGGCCGAGCGACGCGGCGTTCTCCCCCGCGGGGAACTGCAGCGGGAGGATGCCCATGCCGACGAGGTTCGAGCGGTGGATGCGCTCGTAGCTCTCCGCGAGCACGGCGCGGATGCCGAGGAGCTTCGGCCCCTTCGCCGCCCAGTCGCGCGACGAGCCGGAGCCGTACTCCTTGCCGGCGATGACGAAGAGCGGGACGCCGTCGGCGATGTACTTCACCGACGCGTCGAAGATCGACATCTGCTCGCCGCTCGGGAGGTGCCGCGTGACGCCGCCCTCGGTGCCCGGCGCGAGCTGGTTCCTGAGGCGCACGTTGGCGAACGTGCCGCGCACCATGACCTCGTGGTTGCCGCGGCGCGAGCCGTAGGAGTTGAAGTCCTCCTTCTTCACGCCGCGCTCGAGGAGGTACTTGCCCGCAGGGCCGTCGGCCTTGATCGAGCCGGCCGGCGAGATGTGGTCCGTCGTGATGCTGTCTCCCAGGAGCGCGAGCACGCGCGCGTTCTCGATCGGGGCGATCGCGCCCGGCTGCGCGCCCATGCCCTCGAAGTACGGCGGGTGCTTGACGTAGGTGCTGTCCTTCTCCCACGCGTAGAGGTCGCCCTCGGGGACGACGAGCGACTGCCACTCGGCGTCGCCGGCGTACGTGTCCGCGTAGACCTTCTTGAACATCTCGGGGGTGACGGCGCTCTCGACGATGTCCGAGACCTCGCGCTGCGTCGGCCAGATGTCCTTGAGGAAGACGTCCTTGCCGTCCTTGCCCTTGCCGAGCGGCTCGGTCGACAGATCGATGTCGGCGCGCCCCGCGAGCGCGTACGCGACGACGAGCGGCGGCGACGCGAGGTAGTTCGCGCGCACCTCGGCGTGGACGCGGCCCTCGAAGTTGCGGTTGCCCGAGAGCACCGAGGCGACGAACAGATCCCTGTCGTCGATCGCCTTCGAGACGGACGGCGGGAGCGGGCCGCTGTTGCCGATGCACGTCGTGCAGCCGTAGCCGACGATGTAGAAGCCCACCTTCTCGAGCGAGTCGAGGAGGCCGGCCTTCTCGAGGTACTCGGTGACGACCTTCGATCCCGGACCGATGCTCGGCTTCACCCACGGCTTCGACGTCAGGCCCTTCTCGGCGGCCTTCTTCGCGAGGAGGCCCGCGGCCATGAGCACCGACGGGTTCGACGTGTTCGTGCAGCTCGTGATCGCGGCGATGACGACGCTGCCGTCGTTCACGTGCTTGTCGGCGACGGCGCTGTCGTCCGCCAGAAGGCTCTTCTTCTTGGGCGCCTTCGGCCGCGCCTTGTAGGCCTCGAGCGCCGCGTTGAACGACGACTTCACGCCGGGGAGGTTCACGCGATCCTGCGGGCGCGCCGGGCCGGCGAGCGACGGCTCGACGGTGCCGAGGTCGAGCGAGAGCACGTGCGTGTAGGTCGCGTCGGGCGTGTTCTCGTCGAACCAGAAGCCCTGCTCCTTCGCGTACGCCTCGACGAGCGCGAGCTGCGCGTCCGAGCGGCCGCTGAACTTCAGGTAGCGGACGGTCTCGGCGTCGATCGGGAAGATGCCGCAGGTCGCGCCATACTCGGGCGCCATGTTGGCGATCGTCGCGCGGTCGGCGAGCGGGAGCTTCGCCAGGCCGGGGCCGAAGAACTCGACGAACTTGCCGACGACGCCGTGCTTGCGGAGCATCTGCGTGACCGTGAGCACGAGGTCCGTCGCGGTCGCGCCCTCGGCGAGGCTGCCGGTGAGGCGCACGCCGATGACGTGCGGCAGGAGCATGCTGACCGGCTGACCGAGCATCGCGGCCTCGGCCTCGATGCCGCCGACGCCCCAGCCGAGGACGCCGAGGCCGTTGATCATCGTCGTGTGCGAGTCGGTGCCGACGAGCGTGTCCGGGTAGGCGAGCGGCAGCGCGCCCTGCTGGCACGGCGCGGTCATGACGACGCGCGCGAGGAACTCGAGGTTCACCTGGTGGACGATGCCCGTGTCCGGCGGGACCGCCTTGAAGTTCTGGAAGCCCTGCTGGCCCCACTTGAGGAAGCGGTAGCGCTCCTGGTTGCGCTCGAACTCGAGCGCCGCGTTCTTGTGGAGCGCGTCCTTGCTCCCGAACGCGTCGACCTGCACCGAGTGGTCGATGACGAGCTCGACGGGCTGGAGCGGGTTGATCTTGCGCGGGTCGCCGCCCATCTTCTTCATCGCGTCGCGCATCGCGGCGAGGTCGACGACGGCCGGGACGCCGGTGAAGTCCTGGAGCAGCACGCGGCTCGGCGTGAACGCGATCTCCTGCGAGGGCTCGGCGGTGGCCTGCCACTTCGCGACCGCCTCGATGTGCGCCTCGGTGACGGAGACGCCGTCCTCGGTGCGGAGGAGGTTCTCGAGCAGGATCTTCAGGGAGAACGGGAGCTTCGCCGCTTCGCCGTGCTTCTTGTAGACCGCGTCGAGCCGGTAAATCGTGTACGAGTCCGATCCAACCTTGAGGGTCGCCTGGCTGCCGAAGGAGTTCTTGGACATAGCGGCGGGACTATAGGCGCGACGCGTCATCCGCGGCAATGGCCGCCGCGCGGAAGTCGAGCACCACCGCGGCATTCTGGGCGGCGCGCGCCTGCCTGCGGCCCCCGCGGGCTCGGGTATGCTCCGAGCGCATGCCGGCGGATCCTTTCGAGGAGGCGCCGTTCTTCGACGCGCTCGCGTCGAGCGGCGCGAGGGTCCTGCTCGTCGGCCGCAGAGCGCTCGTGGCGCTCGGCATCCCTGTCGGAACGTTCGACTACGACCTCTGGGTACACATCGACGATATCCAGCTCTTGAACGACGCCCTCGCGCCGTTCGATCCGTTCCCGAACGAGACGCCGGACGAAGCCCGGGCGACGAGCGGCGCCCTGACCTTGCCGTCGATCCCCGATCCGATCCTCACGAAGCGCTGGGCGATGCGCCCGAAGGACGTGCTCGACATCCAGGCGCTCGAGGTCCTCCTGAGGAAGACCTCGCCGTGAAGCGCGATCCGGAGATCACCGCGATCTACGAGGCGCCGCGGTCGGCCGAGGAGTTCGACGCTCGCCTCCGCGAGGCGATGCAGCGCCTCGACGGGCCGGAGGGCGCCCAGCTCTCCGAGCTGATCGCCTGGTTTGCGCGGCGCTACCCGACCGCGAAGGAGCGGCTCGCCTATCGCCGGCGGCGGATCAAGGAGCTCGAGGCGGCCGAGCGGCGCTAAGCGTGCGTCATCTCCTCGGGCTTCACGTGCGCGTCGAACTCGGCCGCCGTGACGAGCCCGAGCGACAGCGCCGCCTCCTTCAAGGTGACGTTGTTCTCGTAGGCGGTCTTCGCGATCTTCGCCGCGTTCGCGTAGCCGACCAACGGAGAGAGCGCCGTCACGAGCATGAGCGAGCTCTCGACGTGCCGCGCGATCACCTCGCGGTTCGGCTCCATGCCGACGACGCAGTGCTCGCCGAAGCTCTCGCACGCGTCGGCGAGCAGCTCGACGCTCTCGAGGACGTTGTGCACGATCATCGGCTTGAAGACGTTGAGCTGGAGGTGCCCGCTCGCGCCCGCGATGCCGACGGCGACGTCGCTGCCCATGACGTGCGCGCACACCATCGTGAGGGCCTCGGCCTGCGTCGGGTTGACCTTGCCCGGCATGATCGAGCTGCCCGGCTCGTTCGCGGGGATGAGCAGCTCTCCGAGCCCGGCGCGCGGCCCGCTCGCGAGCAGCCGCACGTCGTTGCCGATCTTCATGCACACCGTCGCGAGCAGCCGGAGCGCGCCGCTCACGGCGACGAGCGCGTCGTGGCCGGCGAGCGCGGCGAACTTGTTCGGCGCCGAGCGGAACGGGGCGTGCGCGAGCCGCGCGATCTCGGCGGCGACGCGCGCCGCCCACTCGGGGTGCGAGGTCATCCCGGTGCCGACGGCCGTGCCGCCGAGGGCGAGGTCGTAGAGGCCGTCGAGCGCCTCGACGAGCCTCCGCTCGGCGAACGAGAGCTGCGCGGCCCAGCCGCTCATCTCCTGACCGAGCGTGAGCGGCGTCGCGTCCATCATGTGCGTCCGACCGATCTTCACGACGCCCGAGAACGCCTCGGCCTTCTCCTCGATCGAGCCGCGGAGCGCGTCGACCGCGGGCAGGAGGCGCTCGCGCACGCGGAGGGCCACCGCGAGGTGCATCACCGTCGGGAAGACGTCGTTCGACGACTGCGACATGTTCACGTGATCGTTCGGGTGCACCGGGCCGGGCGTTCCGAGCTTCGATCCGAGGAGCTCGCTGGCGCGGTTCGCGATGACCTCGTTCGCGTTCATGTTCGTCTGCGTCCCGCTGCCCGTCTGCCAGACGACGAGCGGGAACTGGTCGTCGAGCGAGCCGGAGATGACCTCGTCGGCCGCGCGGGCGATCGCGCTGGCGCGCTCGTCGTCGAGCTTGCCGAGCTCGTGGTTCACGATGGCCGCGGCCTTCTTCACCACGCCGAGCGCGTGGACGACCGCGGGCGCGAAGCGGTGCCCGCCGATGCGGAAGTTCTGGAGGCTCCGCTGGGTCTGCGCCCCCCAGTAGCGATCCGCCGGCACTTCGATCTCCCCCATGGTGTCCTTTTCGATCCGCGTCGCCATGACGGCGTTGATAGCACGAGGCGCGACCGCGCTCGCGGCGCTCGCGCTGCGACGCGCGCGTGGGAGGATCCACGCCGACGCGCGCTGGCGGCGCAGCGCCCGCACCGCTCGCGCTGCGACGCGCGCGCAGGAGGATCCACGCCGACGCGCGCTGGCGCCCGCACGGCTCCGCGACGTGCGCGGAGACAATCCACGCCGGCGCGGCGCGAGCTGCGAGCGCGTGGGGGCCGCGACCTCACGCCGGACACACTACGGCGACGCGACGCCGTCGTGCGCTGGGGCGCTACCTCACGCCGAGCACGCGCGGGATGCGCTGGACGGCGTTGCGCACGGCGGCGCGGGCGACCTGCCTGCGAAGCTCGGCGGACACCGGGCCGTCGGCGTGCGCGCCCGCCTCGATGATGCCGATCATGACACCGGTGCGGGCGTCGCGCACCATCGCGTTGACGGTGCATGCGATCGTCCGCTCCGCGACGGCGCCGGTGAGCGCGAACGAGACGACGACCTTGCGGCGGTCGCGCAGCCGCGAAGCGTCGATCTGGCGGATCTCGTCGGCGGCGACGTCGCGGAGGAGCGACACGTCGATGCCCGAGCCGGCTGGTGGGGGGGTGACTTCGCCGACCGCGATCGACTCGTCGGCGGCGCGAACGTCGGGGGTGGCGAGCAAAGCTCCGGCGAGCACGATGACGGCTGGGAGCGTTCGTCGCCAGCGCCTCGATCGAGTCCGGTTCGGTCGCTCCAGCATCATGCCTTCGACGACAGCAACCCGCGGGCCGAGGGGCCAACTTCGAGACCGCAAACGAGTGGGCGCGTGTATGCCAGCGAGGTCAAACGCGCTTCCTTTGCGCTCCCTTCTCACGGCTCGGCCGGCGCCGTTCGAGCGCGCCGCGCTCGCGCTGCGGCAACGACGGCGGAGGCGCATCCCAATCGAGCGGGGAAGAGCGCCTCAGCTCGGTCCGGTTGTCCCGGAGAGCCTCAGCGGCGCGCTCGCGCGCGCGACGTGGTAATCCAGGGACCTCGCCCGCACGAAGCGCCGCCGCGAGAGGCGCTCACCGCACGAAACCCACGCCAGGAAAGAGAGCGTCGTGATGAGCCAGAAGAACTTCCTCGAGCAGCTCAAGAGCATGACCGTCGTCGTCGCGGACACCGGCGACATCAACTCGATCGAGAAGTTCAGGCCCCGCGACACGACGACCAACCCGTCGCTCATCACGACCGCCGCGTCGATGCCGGCGTACGCCAAGCTCGTCGACGACGCGCTCGCGTGGGCGCGCAAGGAGGCGAAGGGCGGCGGCACCGACGAGATCGTCAAGCACGCCATCGACCGGCTCGCGGTCGAGTTCGGCCTCGAGATCCTCAAGATCGTCCCGGGGCGCGTCTCGACCGAGGTCGACGCGCGGCTCTCCTACGACACGCAGGCGACCGTCGACAAGGCGCGCCACCTCATCGCGCTCTACGAGGCCGCCGGCGCCAAGCGCGACCGCATCCTCATCAAGATCGCGTCGACCTGGGAGGGCATCCGCGCGGCGGAGATCCTCGAGGAGGAGGGGATCCACTGCAACCTCACGCTGCTGTTCGGCATGCACCAGGCGGTGGCGTGCGCCGAGGCGAAGGTCACGCTCATCTCGCCCTTCGTCGGGCGGATCCTCGACTGGTACAAGAAGTCGACCGGCAAGGACTACGCGCCCCACGAGGATCCGGGCGTCCTCAGCGTCACGAGCATCTACGAGTATTACAAGCACTTCGGGCACGCGACCGAGGTCATGGGCGCGAGCTTCCGCAACATGGGCGAGATCGTCGAGCTCGCGGGCTGCGATCTGCTCACGATCGCGCCGAGCCTCCTCGCCGAGCTCGAGGCCGCCACCGGCGATCTCCCGCGCAAGCTCGATCCGGCGAAGGCCAAGGCGAAGTCGATCGAGAAGATCGCGATGAACGAGGCCGTCTTCCGCAAGATGCACGACGCGGATCCGATGGCGAAGGAGAAGCTCGACGAGGGCATCCAGGGCTTCTCCAAGGCGCTCGTCGCCCTCGAGAAGCAGCTCGCCGAGCGCCTCTCCGCCGGCGCGACCTCGTCCGCGTCGACCTGATCGCCCGCGCGGGAGCGCAGCTCCGTCGGCGCCCGCCTCGAGGCGGGCGCCTCGCGCACGCGGGGGCGCCTCGAGCGCGCCTCACGCGCGGTCGCGCACGGATCCGATCAGAGGCACTCGCGCTTGGCGCGGCGTACACCGCGCTCGTCGATCGTGTAGGGCGGGTTGCAGTTGGGGGGCGTCGCCGCGCCCGTCGTCGTGGGCGCGGCGGTCGTGGACGCCGCCGCCGAGCGCGACGGGCTCGGATCTTTCTTCACCGGCGATCGCACGCCGGGGCGGGCCGGAGAGGCGGTCGACGCCGCGACGGCGATCCCCGCGCTCTCCGCCGGCGCGGCGCTCGCGGTCGCCTGCTCGCTCGGCGAGCTCGTCACGCTCGGTACCGCGGGCGCGGCGTGCGCCTGGCTCGCGGCGCTCTCGGACGGCTCGCTCGTCGCCGCGCTCCGGAGCGCGTCCGGCTGAGCCGCGTCCCCGCCCGTCGCCGCGAGCCGCCAGACGACGAGCGGGAGGATCACGCCCGCGATCGCGCCGACGGCGAGCAGCTTGCGCGTGCGCGACCGGCGCTTCGCGGCGTCCGGGGAGGTCGCCGACGAGGAGACCGCGGAGAACGTCGCGGTCATCGGGAGCAGCGCGACCTCGACCGACGCGTCGCTTCCCCGCGACGAAGCAGGCCCCAGCGCGGCGGTCGCGACGAGCGACTCTCCGGAGAGGGGCTCGTCGGACGCGGGCGGGATGGTCGAGGCGAGCGCGGCGTTCGCCCGACGGCGCCCCTCACCGAGGACCCGGCGGATGCGCGAGACGCCGTGCGCGAGATCGGGTGAAGCGAACGGGGCGATCGCGGCCGCGAACTCGGCGACGTCGGCGTAGCGAGCGGTGCGCTCCTTCGCGAGGCAGCGCGCGATCACCTCGTCGATCGCCTCGTCGAGCTCCGGCCGCAAGTCGCGCGCGCGCGGCGTGGGCTTCTCGCGGATGAGGATCCCGAGGTGGACGATCGAGTCGCCCTCGAATGGGAGGCTGCCCGTGAGCAGCTCGAAGAGAATGACGCCGAGGCTCCAGATGTCCGAGCGCGCGTCGACATCGCGCGAGGCCATGAGCTGCTCGGGCGACATGTAGACGGGCGACCCGAGCAAGGTCGCCGTCCTCGTGACAGCCCCACCGTCGGGCACCTTCGCCACGCCGAAGTCGAGCAGCTTGACGAGATCGTCGCCGCCCGGGCCGCGCGCGAGGAAGATGTTCGCGGGCTTCAGGTCGCGGTGGACGATGCCCGCCGCGTGCGCCTCCGCGAGCGCCTGGCAGGCGTCGAGCAGGATGTCGGCGACCTGCACGGGCTCGAGGCGTCCGAGCCGTTCGAGGCGCACCGCGACGTCCTCGCCGTCGAGGTGCTCCATCACGATGTACGGCTCGCCCGTCCCGAGGCGCCCGACGTCGAAGATGCGGACGACGTGCTCGCTCCGGATGCGCGCCGCCGCGCGCGCCTCACGGAAGAAGCGGTCGGCGTGGCCCGCGTGCTCTCTGTGCAGGAACTTGATGGCGACGCGCTCGCCGAGCTCGAGGTGCCGCCCCGCGAGCACCACGCCCATGCCGCCGCGCCCGAGCACGCCGGAGACCGCGTAGCGCCCGCCGATCACCTGCCCAATCGGAATAGGGAGATCGCTGGACGACGGAGAAGACATGGATCGGGGAGCATACGGGCAAGGGACGCATAACCGATCAACGAAAGTTGATGTTTGTCACTCGCGTGAGGGGCGCGTGGCGCGCGCGGCCCGTTCGAGTGAGCGGCGACCCGACTCGCGTGCGCCGCGCGTTCGACGGCGCAGCCGCTGCGCGTGGAGCGCCCACGCGCAGGCCATGTCGAGGGCGTCGAGCGAGCGCGCCTGGGTTGACCACGAGGGAGCCTGGGTCCGACCTGAGGCGCCCACGACCTCGCACACGCAGCGCCGACGACTCGCGCGCGCCGCGCCGGGCGACTCGCACACGCAGCGCCGACGTTTCGCGCGCGCCGCGCCGGGCGACCTCGCAGACTCCGGCGCCCCCGCACACGTTGCGCCTGGCTGCGTGCTCTACGGGCGCGTGTTGCGCCGCCCGAAGGGCGCAAGTTGAGCACGGCGGCGCGACGACGGCGGCGCCCCACCGGCCATCCTCGGGTGACGGGTCCACCGCCGTCTGCCGCGGATTGTTCAACTTTCGTTGGTCCTCGTCCGCGATTTCTGCTGTTAGTCTCAAACGCATCTCGCCGTTCGTTTGCTAATGAGACTCCCGTTTTCCGTGAATTCGAGAGTATCTGCGACGACGGCACAGCGGTTGCTGCAGCATCGGGCAACACCATCCTCTCTCCCGGAAGGACCCCACCTCATGCCCCACCTCCGTCGTCTCGTCGTCACGTTCGCGACCCTCGGCACCATCGCTCTGCTCGGCGGCTGCGCCGTCGACGACTCCGACGACACCACCGCCAAGGATGACGTGAACGTCGACGTGGACACGGACCTCGTCGCGGACCGCTCCCGGCCGTCCGCCTTGTGCGGAAAGAACCCCGCAGCGCAGCAGCGGACGGCGTCGGAGCTCGCCGCGTTCGTCCTCGGCGGGGACAACATCACGTCCGCGATCTCGCCGTGCACCAAGCTGGCGTGCATCCTCGAGCTGCGGAGCCGGCTCGCCAGCGGCGAAGTGACGGTGAACACCTCGCTGCCGCTCGAGATCCAGTGCGGCTCCAAGCAGTTCCTCGGCATCCACTACGAGCTGACCGTCCCCGAAATCGATCTCACGACCTGCGCCACGACCGTCCAGCAGTACTGCGACGTCGGACCGTTCTTCGCTCACCGGGCGAAGATGCTGACGATGGACCCCGAGCCGGCGACGACGAAGGAGAGGCTCGGCAGCTCGACCGGCGCGACGGCGGCGGCCGTGTTCGTGAACAGCAACGAGGAGACCCGGGTGCTGAAGTGGCCGAGCGCGTACACCGCCGGGGGCACCAACGCTCCCGCGGCCGGGACGCCGTGCTCGCCGACCGTGCTTGGCGAGAACGTCATGACGACCAAGGTGATCCAGGCCTCCGGCACGCTTCGACGCTGCATCTGAGCCAGCGTCTGACTCGTGACCGCTTCGCGCCCGCGCCCACGTTGTCGTGGATGCGGGCGCGTCCGGCCGGTTAGATTGATCGCTCACCATGGGCGGCGCTCCGCCCGATCCCTCCCACGTGCTCGACGAGCGCAGCGTCGACCGCGCAGACGTGTAGAACTTTGAGCAAGAACTTCGCGATCGCGCTCGTCGCCACATCCTCACTCGTCATCCCTCGGTCCACGATGGCCCAGCCCACGGAGCCCGGGGCGGGCCCGGAAACCGCCAACGAGGGCACCTCGGGCGCGGAGGTGTGCAGCAGCTCCTACGAGCGAGCGCAGGAGATGATGAAGCCGCGCGCGGGACAACCGGGCACGCTGCTCCAGGCACGCGAGGAGCTGCTGACGTGCCTTCGCTCGGGCTGCAAGAACTGGATGGTCGCCGACTGCTCGCGGTGGCTACCCGAGGTCGAAGCGCGGATCCCGACGGTCGTCTTCTCGGCGCGCAACACGGCACGCCGAGACCTCATCGACGTTCGCGTGACGACGACGGACGGCAAAGAGCTCGCTTCGCGCCTCGACGGCCGGATGCTCGAAACGGAGCCCGGCGAGCACACCTTCGTGTTCGTCACGCCCGAAGGCGCGCAGGTCGAGCGGCACGTCCTGGTGCGCGAGGGCGAGAAGGCGCAGAGCGTCGCAGCGGTGTTCGAAGCGCCGGCCGAGGAGCTCGCCGCGCTCTCTCCGGCGACGAACGCGACCGCGCCCGCGGCGGATCGCGGGCCGCGTACCTCGACGAGCACGCTGCAGTACGTCGGCTACGGCGCGGCGGGCGCGGGCGTGCTCGGCCTCGGAGTCGGCGCCGTCTTCGGCATCTCGGCGCTCATGAAGAAGGGTGACGCCAACTGCGACGCCAGCGGCGAGTGCGACGATCCGCACCTCTCCGACGCTCGAGCGGCGGCGCGCACGTCGACGATCGGCTTCATCGCCGGAGGCGTGCTGCTCGCCGGGGGCCTCTCGCTCGTGCTCTTCGCGCCTCCGCGCGTCAACGTCGTCGCGAGCGCGGCGCTCCGCCCGGGCGGCGGGACCTTCGGGATCGGCGGGCACTGGTGAGCACGCTCGCGCGTCACGCGCTCACGCTCGGCGTCCTCGGTCTCTTCGCGTGCGGTCCCCTGCTGGGGCTCGACGACCTGCGCGTCCGCGCCCGCGGGGCGGACCCGAGCGGAGACGCCGGCGACGACTCCGACGCTCCGCCGGAGTGCACGGCGAACGCGGAGTGCATCGCGAAAGCCGGAAACACCCCCGCGCTCTGCGTCGCCGGGAGCTGCGTCGTCGTCGATCAGGATCTCTGCTTGCCGCAAGTGCTGCCGTCGAACGACATGCTCGCGCGCGACAACGTCGTCGTCACGGCCTCGTTCATTCCCTTCGAGGTCGCGAACCAGCTTCGTAACCGCTTCGTGTACGCCTACGACCTGGCCCTCACCGAGCTCGCGGAGGCTGGCGGCATTCCCGGCCAGACGCGTCGCGACGTCGCGATGATCCTCTGCACGAGCGAGCCCGAGGTCGTGGAGCGGAGCGTCAAGCACGTCGTCCAGGATCTCGAGCTCCCGGCGATCATCGCCAACTTCAGCGCGGGGGACATGACCCGGTTCGCGACGGAGATCACGGTGCCGGCCGGCGTGCTCACCATCAATCCGAACGTGACGGCCGAGACGCTGAAGTTTCAGCCCGTCGAGCAGCTCGTCTGGAACCTCCTCGGCACGCCCGAGGACGTCGCCCTCGCCTACCGTCCGCTGCTCGCGCGCGTGGAGAGCAAGCTGCGCCCGAACGGGCTGGCCGACGGCCCGCTCAAGGTCGCCCTCCTCGACACCAACGCGTCGATCGAGAGCGCGATCTCGACGGTCGTTCGGCTCGGCCCGCAGGACCGCACCGTCGAAGGCTCGGGGAAGCGCCTGCTCGAGAAGGCGATCGCCTTCAACGGAAAGTCGGCCGCGGACAACGGCGGCGACTTCAAGCGCATCCCGCTGCCCGCCATCGAGCAGAACGGATCGCCGAACTACCCGGCGATCCGAGCGAGCCTGATCGAGTTCCGGCCCGACGTGGTCCTCGCGATCACCGCGGGCGAGATCATCGACGTCGTGTTCGAGGTTGAAAAGGGGCTTTCGAACGCCGGCGCGCCGTTGCCCCACTGGCTCCTCGCGCCTCGAAATGCGCGTGCCGTGCTCGACAGCTATATCAACAAGGACAATTTCCAGGCCCGCGCCGAGAAGCGAAAGCGCTTCATGGGAGTCCAGTACGCCGGCGCCGCGGACGACACCCAGCGCCAGGCCTGGCTCGAGCGGATGCAGGCGCGCTTCCCGAACGTCCCACAAGCCGAGTACGCGGCGGCCGAGAACTTCTACGACGCCGTGTACTGGATCGCCTACGGGCTTGCCGCGGCCGAGCCCGGCGCGCGCGCCACCGGCAGGAACATCGGCGACGGCGTCCGGAATTTGCTCTCGGGACCGTCGATTCATCCCGGTCCGCTGGACGCCATCGCCAACGCCTTCCGGCTCATCACTGCCGGGGAGACCACGTACGTGGGCGCGCTCGGGCCGCCGGACATCGACAAGAGGTTCGGCACCTGGAACAGCGTCGGCGGCGTCTACTGCTATGGCATCGCGGATACGCAGCCGCAGTCCTTCGCGCCCGTCTACGACGTCCTCCGCTTCGATCGACAATCGGGCACGTTGACCGAGGCTCCGGACATCGCGGGCAAGTGCTTCATCGGCTTCTGATTCCGACAACGCGCAAGAAGGGAGAATGCGAACGATGATGTGTCGACGACGACTCTTGTCGATGGCCGCGTGCGCGGCGAGCTTGGCAACCGCAGCAGGTGGGCTCGCTGCGTGCAGCGACTCGGACAGCACGCCGGACGGTGACACGTCGCTCGACGCGGGTGCCGATACGTCTCCTGCTGACACGGACGCGGGCGCTCCGGACGCCGACGGCGCCGCGCCCGATCCTGACTCCGGGCAGGACGACGCCGGGCCGACCATCTCGACCGCGATCGGCTCCACCGGCTACGTGAAGGTACGCGATGGCTACATCATCGCTCGCTTCCTCGAGGACGACACCATCGTGCGCGCCTCGAACGCGCCCGACTGCGTCGTCCACGTCCGCTCGGCGACGAAGTCGTTCTCGCCCGCGGGGAGCTTGACCGTCGGCGGCGCGATCGTCGGGGTCGACGGCGGACCGGAGCAGGCCATCGTCGTCGATCCCGACGAGACGCAGCAGTACCTATACGCGCCGGACCCTCCGCCGGAGAGCGGCGGCGTCTTCCCTCCGACCGAGACGCTCATCGTGCAGATCGAAGGCTCGGGGGCGCTCGCCTTCCCGCTCATGCCGGCGCAGTCGCTCCCCTCGCCGGCGGCCGGAGCGCTCACGATCGCGAAGCCCGCCGTGGATCCCGACAGCGCAGATCCGGTGGGCATCCCGACGAGCGAGCCGTTCGAGCTCGTCTGGACACCGCCGGCCACGCCGCACGCCGATCACCGCGTGATCTTGGCGCTGGAGGACGCCACTGGAGAGGAGTCGCCGAGGATCGCCAGCCTGCATTGCAGCTTCCCCATCGCCGCCGGCAAGGGCACCGTTCCAGCCAACCTCCTCACCGAGCTGAAGAGCCGGATTGGCGGCTCCGGCACCCCGAGCGCCCTCATGCAGGTCGTCGCCGGCGGGTACAAGGAGTTCACGGGGGGCGGTGCCTCGTACGTGATCGAGGTCTCGCGCGACGACACGGGCTTCGTCGCCGTCAGCGCAGAGCTCGAGTAGCGCCGGCGGGAGCGCGGTCGCACGCTCGGAGCGGCACCGGCGCGAGCGCACGCCGTCGCCGCGAGCGCTCGCGGTTCGCCCACGCGAGCGCTCGCTCATGCGGGCACGCCGTCGCCGCGAGCGCTCGCGGCACGCTCAGTAGCGACGACGGCGCGCGCTCGCGCCCCGTCGCCGCGCCAGCGACGACGGCGAGCGCCAACGCGAAGAGCGTCGGCGGCACGCTCAGTCGCGGCGACGGCGCGCGCTCTCACCCCGTCGCCGCGCCAGCGCGACGACGGCGAGCGCCAACGCGAAGAGCGTCGGCGGCTCGCCGGCCGGGCGCGCCGACGTGAGCGCGCAGCCCGCGTCGGCGGACGGCGGCGGCGCGTCGGCCTCCGCGTCGACGCACGCGTCGGCGCTGCAGCGCTGGCCGGCGGGGCACGCGATCCCCGCGTCGCCGCACGCCGCGGCGCAGGTCGCGGCGGCGACGTCGCACACCGCCGAGCGGCACTCGTCGTCGCGCGTGCAGCGAGCGCCGTCCGCGGCGAGCCACGGCGGCCGCTCGCCCGCGTACCAGGGCTCCTCGCCGATGGCGGCGTAGGCGCGACGGACGAGCTCCTCGTGCGGGGCGATCGCCGTGAAGACGTTGCGCGTGAACGCCAGCGAGCAGATCACCGGCTCGCCGTCGATCCGCGAGTAGATGCCGGCGGCGGCGCCGTCGATGAGGGCGGCCGCGCCGCTGTCGCCCAGGCAGAGCGAGTTGCCCCCCGTCGCGAAGGTGCCGGCGGGGATGCGGCCGGGTCCGATCTCGGTGATCGCGAGCGCGTCGAGCGTGGCGCGCTCCTCCGGGAGCCGATCGCGGGCGTCGCTCGTGTAGCCCCAGCCCGAGACGCGCATCGTGTCCCCGATGCGCACGGGCTCGCGCCGGAGAGGCGTGCGCACGTCGAGCCCGGGCTCGGCGAGGACGATGAACGCGACGTCGGACCGACAGACGGTGACCTCCCGGCGCGTGATGATCTCGCGCGCCGCGACGCGCCGCTGCGTCCCCTTCTGCGCGCCGATGTAGACGCTCACCTGCTCGGGCGCCTCGGTGCGGAGATCGGCGTCGTCGCCGAGGTCCACCGAGCTGCCGTCGGCGTTGCAGCGAACGTCGATGCTGCGCCTCTTCAGGAGACAGTGACGCGCGGTCATCACGAGCCCCGGCGCCACGAGGTAGCCGCTGCAGCGGAGCGGATTGCCCTCGCCGAGCGTCTCGATGTAGACGGCGGCGTCCTCGTCCGCGCCGGAGGGTCGGCCGTCCAGGATGGCGGCGCTCGTGCGCCCGACCGGCTCCTCGCCGCGCGCCGTCGAGCAAGACGCCGCGGAGAGCGCCACGAGCACGGCAGCGAGGCGGACCGAGCGCGTAGCGTGGAAGGCGCGGACGATCGGCCGCGCGCCCGCGGCGACCTGGACCTGCATCGCGTCGGTGGTCGTCCGGAGCGACGCGCCCGCGGCGGCAGGAGGCGACGAAGACGTCGAGCGACGGGAGGAGCGGGTGCGCATGGTCTCGTGGGACTCCGTTCGAGCGGGCCCGGTGCATGCACCGGGCGAGCCGGCTCAGGGCAACCGCTTGCGGGGCCGCGGCAGCTCGTACTGCGCGAGACGCTTCACGAGCGTGCGCCGCGGCATGCCGAGAAGCTTTGCCGCCGTGCTCTGGTTCCACGCCGAGCGCTCGAGGGCGTCGACGATCCGCTCCTTCTCGGTCTTCGGCTCGGACGCGCTCCTCGGCTCGGAGGTGACGCTCTCTGGATCGCGCGCCGAGGCCGCGCCCGACGACGGCGCCGCCTCCGCGGCCATGTAGCGCTCGATGTGGATGTCGGCCGGACGGATCTCGTCGCCGTCCTGGACGAGCACGGCGAGCTCCATGACGTTCTTCAGCTCGCGCACGTTGCCGGGCCAGGCGTGCCCCTCGAGGAAGCGCACGGTCTCCGGCAGGACGCGCGGGACCGGGCGGCCGATGCGCCTCGAGGCGGTCTCGACGAAGTGCATCATGAGCGGCGCGATGTCGTCGAGGCGCTCGCGCAGCGGCGGGATCGCGAGGGAGATGCTCCCGATGCGGAAGAAGAGATCGCTCCGGAACGTCTTCAGCTCGATCTCGCGCCGCAGGTCGCGGTTGGTCGCGAAGAGGAAGCGCACGTCGATCTGACGCGGCGAGAGCGCGCCGACGCGCAAGACCTCGCGGTTCTCGACGACCCGGAGGAGCTTCGCCTGCATGCCGAGCGGCATCTCGCCGATCTCGTCGAGGAACACCGTGCCCCCGGCCGCCGACTCGAGGAGGCCGACCTTCGCCTGCGCGGCGCCGGTGAACGCGCCGCGCTCGTGCCCGAAGAGCTCGCTCTCGAACAGCGCCTCGGTGAAGGCCGCGCAGTTGAGCGCGACGAACGGGCGGCTCGCGCGCCGCGAGCGCGCGTGGAGCGTGCGCGCGAGGACGTCCTTGCCCACCCCCGTCTCACCGACGATGAGGACGGGCGCCTCGCTCGCGTCGAGCTTCGCGAGCAGAGCGTCGACGGAGCGGAGCCCGCCCTGAAAGACGACCGGCGGGACGACGGCGCGCCGCTCGGCCGACTCGCCGCGCCCGAGCTCTGCGAGGAGCGCGTCGAGCGTGCGCGCGCTCTCGCTCCAGGCCACCGAGACGCGCGCCGCCACGCCGTGCGCGTCGCAGATGCGCTGCACGAGCGCCGCGCTCTCGTCGACCTTCTCGCGCGGCGTGTCAGGCAGGAGCACGAGGATACGCCCGCCGTCGAGCGCGCCGATCACGCCGCGCGTGCGGACGATCCGCGCGAGGACCTGCTGGAGGCCCGCCGGCGGCCGGCCGTCGCCGAGCGTCGTCGTCGATCGCGAGCCGCCGCCGAGCTCCCAGCAGATCTCGACGAGCCCGGTCGGGGGCGCGCGGCCCGAAGGCGCCGGCGCGAAGGCGCTCGCGGCGGCGCGCTCGAAGCTCGCGCGATCGAACGTCCACGGACCGGTGGGCGACTCCGGCGCCCGCTCGAAGACGAGCACCGCGCCGCCGACGCGCACGACCGACGTGGACCGCAGGACGACAGGGACGTTCGGCGCGACCCTCTCGCCGTCGAGGAGGCTCCCGTTGCGGCTCCCCAGGTCCTCGAGCTCGATCGCCCCGCCCCGCAGGCGGACGACCGCGTGCCTGCGCGAGACGCGTCCGTCGGAGAGCGACACGCGGCACTCGGGATCGCGCCCGATGACCAGCTCGCTTCCCTCGGACAGAGCGTGCTCGCTGGTCCCGGTTCGCCCGTGGACGAGCACTTTGTACACGGCCGCAGCCATAGCCGCAGCGTACCCGATGCGGCGCGTTCGCAGATCGGCTCAGTTCGCGCCGCCCGTGCTCAGCCATTCTCGAATTGCGCCGCCGGAGGCCGCCCTCCGGCCGCCGTGACGCGGGCGGCCGGAGACGGCGCCGCTGCGGGCCGCCCCGCACGCACCGCCACGCTGCGGGCCACGTGGCTCGCTCGCGCCGGTCAGGCACGACGCTCGCTATAGCCGTGATCGGTTGATCTGAGCCGCCGATTCGCGCCGCCCGATGGGCGAGCGGCGCGAATCTCCGGTCAGGAGCCTGATCTCTGCTCACGGCTCCTGACGTTCCAGGATCGGCGCAACCGAGTTGCGCCTTAGTGCGAGGAGCGTTGGTCGTGCACGCAAACGGTGGGCTTGAGGCGCGCGCGCTCCGCGAGGCGCTCGCGACGCTCGGCGAGCGCCTCGGGCTCGGGCTCGTCGTCGCGAGCACCGCGGGTGCCGTCGTCTTCGCGACGGAGCGCGCCGAGCGCTTGCTCGGCCTCCGGAACGGCTCCCTCCCCCCCGAGCTCCAGCGGTGCGTCGACGGCGTCGCCCGGGACAAGGACGAGAGCCCCGGCGCGCGCGTAAAGCTCGCCGGCAGTCGTCACTCCGTTCGCGCGCGGGCGACCCGGCTCGCGGGCACGCGCCACGTGCTCGTCACCTTGGAGGAAGAAGGCCCGAGACGCGACCTGTCGCAAAGCCTGGTCGAGCGGTTCGGCCTGACGGCGCGCTCGGTGCAGCTCGTCCAGCTCGCGCGCCGCGGTCTGACGAACCGCGAGATCGGCGAACGCCTGACGCTCTCCGAGGCGACCGTGAAGACCTACATGCACGCCCTCTTCCGCGAGCTCGGCGTGCGAAACCGCGCCGAGCTCGTCGCCCTCGCCGAGCGCACGGCAAAGGGGGATTGAAGGCGCAGGTGGGAGGAGGCCGCACGATTCGACCCCGAGGAAGTTTGAACGCAGATTTCGCGTTTTGATAGACTCCGGGCAATGCGGGGTATTTGGCGCTCTCTCTTCCTCGGTATCACCTTCACCACGGGAGTGTCGGCGATGGCCGTCGCCGCGTGCAGCAGCGGCGGTGAGCGGCCCCCTCCGGCCGCCGACGATCCGGCGCGCGACGCGTCGATCCCGATCCGGAGCGACGCGTCCTCGGATGCGGACGCCGAGGGAGGCGCTCCGCCGCCAGAGACCTGCAACAACACGATCAAGGACGGCGCCGAGACCGACGTCGATTGCGGCGGCAACGTCTGCGGAAAGTGCATCGACGGCAAGTCGTGCATCGCGAAGACCGACTGCGCCGGCGACGCCTGCCTCGACGGCAAGTGCGTCACCCCGAACTGCACGAACAACTCGACCGACGGCGACGAGACGGACACCGACTGCGGCGGCGCGATCTGCGCGAAGTGCACCATCGGCAAGCGCTGCAGCAAGGCCAGCGACTGCGTGAGCAACTCGTGCGCGAACAATTTCTGCCGCTGCCCACAGGGCATGGTCGAGGCCTCGCGTGCGGGCGGCGACGGCGCCTACTGCATCGACGAGATCGAGGTTACGAAGTTCCAGTACGACCGATTCATCACGGCGAACGTGCCGAAAGGTGATCAAAGTGCGGTCTGCAAGCCGCCCGTGAACGATACTTTCGTGCCTCGCGGCGCTTGGCCCGTCACGGAATTTCCGGGGATCCCCGGAGCTCCCCCGAACACCATGACGGCGTTCAACTACGCACTCCCCGTTCATTACGTCGACTGGTGTGATGCCTACGCCTACTGCAAGTGGGCCAACAAGCAGCTCTGCGGTGCGGTCACCGGCGGCGCGGTGGCGTTCGACAAGGCCGACCACGCCGACGCCGGCGCCTGGTATAACGCCTGCTCCGGCCAGGGGACGAAGCCCTGGCCGTTCGGCACGGTCTGGGAGCCACGCTGCAACGGGGGTCAAGGACTCTTGTTGCCCGAGGACGGCGGGGGTCCGATCGCAAACCAGCGAAACGGGTACGGGTTCGGCGGGGCCAACCAGGATCGCGGCATCTACGCGTCCAACAACGGCAACGTGAACGGCACCTACAGCATCATCTACTTCGCCGGATGCGGGGGCGGCGTGACGGGCCTCTACCACATGACCGGGAACGTGGCCGAGTGGGAAGACTCCTGCGACAGCAACGACCCGAACGCCAACTGCCGAGTCCGCGGCGGCTCGTACACCTCCGGCATCGACAACGAAGAGGCCCTGTCCTGCGCAGGCATGCGCACCCTTCCGCGCGTCCCGCCTCCCCCGGCCCCCGGCGATCCCGACCCGCTCGCGGACATCGGCTTCCGCTGCTGCCTGTACTGACGCCCTCCCCAATCTGTCCGAACGTTAGCATCTCAAGCACGCCGTACCGCGGGCAGGTACGTGCGTTTCATCACGCTCGCGGTGCCTGCAAAGCCAAGCTACATCGATCGAGCGAATCGCAGACCGCGAGGTTCCGGATTGGAGGAGGGAACCCGATGCTCGGCTCATGAGGTCCTCGTCGGCCTGAAGGACCTCGAAAATCCTCACCTCCTCCGTCACCAAAGTAGGCCTGAACCGATCCGGCGTTCCCCATCAGCGCCATCGATGACTTTGGGCCCGGTGATCCACAAAACCGAGGCCCAATTTTAAAGATCCAGCCAAAAACCGCCATGACCACTGATAAATTAATCAGATTTACCGATGATGTATTTACCGAGGGCGGCGAGGTATTTCTTCCTACTCCCGAGGACGAATCGAAGCCGTTGATTGCGGCCGTTTCGTTCGTTCGAAAGGTTGCAGATAACCTCCGGGCGACACGCCGAGATTGCCTCGCAGATGCACTTCGCTGTGTGCTCAGCTTTCCGCCGCTTACTACGCAAGCTCGCCTCCTTCTTGGGGCGTCGCGGCCGCAGCCCAACGGAGCTCGCATTCGAGCAATGTCAAAGCTAAATGACCCACAGATGAAGACCGCGTTCTTCAGCCGTGACTGGCTCGAACTCCTCATTGTCAGCTCTGAAGGCGTTAAATGGGTCGCTGACTTTCCCATAGACTTGAGTTTGATCGACGAGACCGAGTCTTTGATGTTCGACAATCCGTATTCATCGATTGTCGCGGGGAAGTCCGGCGCCGTGGTCCATCATTTCCTAAACCACGGGTGGTCGAGCTCTGACAAATGGTTTCATGCGAAGGACAGCCTTACACAGTTTCTTCGCGACACCGTTCTCATTGGACAGCTCGAGGATCTGGTCGTGCTCCGTGTCTTTGGCGCTTTTGACGACAGGGTAGCGAGTGCCGACATCATCGGCCCAGCCTCTCGCATCAAAGAGCTTTGGAGGAACCTTCCCAACGACAGATCACTTGCATGAGGTCCGGAATTCTCCGTTAACCAACGTGATACCTGAGGCATCCCCCCATCGATGTACCCCTGAGGCCAGTTGACCCGATCGCGCTGGCATGATCTCTGCTGGATGTGTTTACTCCTTGAAGCTCGCGAGGCGGTTCTCTGCGCACGTGCGGAAGGTCGGACGTATCGCGATCGCCGAGTTGCTGGGCCGTTGGCGTAGCGACGGCGATCGACTCCTACGACTGCATCGCGAGACCAACTCGGTGGAACCGCGCCTCATGGTGGCGGCAACGTCTCTCCGATCCACGGCGAGCTGGCGAAGATGCTCGTCGCGATCGTCGCGGAGATGCCGGACGCTACGGTCGCCGAGCTTGCGGCCGTTCTTGTCGCGCGGTCGGAAACGAAGACGAGCCGGTCGGGAGTGCAGCGTGCGCTCGGTCAGCTCGGCTTCTCGCGAAAAAATGCTTCATCGACGAGTCCTTCGTCAAGACCGGCATGCGCCGCGAGCACGCGCGCTCATTGCGTGGCGAACGTGTCATCGGAACGCGCCCCGGTCGCTCGTGGAAGACGGTCTCGCTCATCGGCGCCATCCGGCTCGGCGAGCGACCGAAGATCATGGCCAGCGAGATTGCGGCTGGCGGGCGCACGTTCCTTCGCTTCGTC
>JAHBWF010000088.1 GCA_019637105.1 Labilithrix sp. | reverse complement strand
GTCCACGGCGGCTTCGAGCGCCGGAGCCGGCCTGCCCGCGGGCGCGCGCGCCTGCCCCTCCGCGACGAGCCGCTGGAGCTCCGACTGCGGGGTGTTCGCCCACGCGCGGTGATCGCCCTCGAGCCCGTACGCGCGCCCGACGGCCGTGGCGAGCTCGCCGACCGACTTGGTGCGGATGTTCGGGTTCTTCGCCAGCGCGAGCTCCATGACGTCGTCCATCGCCGCGGCGATGGGGAACTTCGCGCCGGCGCTCTTCGTGCTCGGCGGATCCGGATCCTTCGTGAGGATCGACAGCAGGATCGACGGGCCGTTGTTGCCGGTGAAGGGGACCGTCCCCGTCATGCACTCGTACGTGATCGCCGCGAGCGCGAAGACGTCGGCGCGCGCGTCGAGCGTCTCGAGCCCCTGCGCTTGCTCGGGCGCCATGTAGTAAGGCGAGCCGATCGTCGTGCCGAGGACGGTGAGCTTCTTCGCGTCCTTGTTCTTGTCCTTCACCGACCCGAAGTCGAGGATCTTGACGACGTCGCCCTCGCGCGTGCCGCACAAGAACAGGTTGTCCGGCTTGAGGTCGCGGTGAACGATCTGCCGGGCGTGCGCTTCGTCGAGCCCGATGGCGACTTGCGACAGCATCCGGATGATCCGCTCGGGCGGGATCATCTTCTCGCGCTTGAGCACGAACCGCAGCTCCTCGCCGTCGAGGAACTCCATCACGAGCAGCCACACGCCCTGCGTCGGGTCGCGCTGGAAGTCGAGGACCTTGACGATGTGATCGTGCGGGAGCGAGCTCGAGATCCCGTACTCGCGCTTGAAGCGCTCGAGGCTCACCTCGTCCTTCGCGACGTCGGCGTGGAGCACCTTCACGGCGATGCGCGTCTGCGTCTGCTTGTCGATGCCCTCGTAGACGCGGCCCATCCCGCCGTCGGCGACGACTCGGCGGATCTCGTAGCGGTCTCCGAGCTTCGTGCCGAGGCGTGGGTCGTCCCCCGTCGCGACCGGCACCATGCTCGCGAACTGCAGCGCGCTCCCGTCCGCCGGGCAGAAGCCCGCGTCGTCGGGGAAGACGCGCATGCATTTGGGGCAGCTCTTCATGGGGACCGGGCGACGCGCCCGTCAGTCGACCTTCGTGGCTTCTTGCGGCGGAGCGAAGTAGATGATCCGGTTGCACGACGGGCACTGCTCGATGAGCGGCTCGCGGCGCAGGCGGTGATAGAGCTGCGGCGGCAGCGCCATGTTGCATCGGTTGCAGGTGCCGTCGGCGGTCTGCGCGATCGCCGTCCCGCGGCGGCCTCGGATCATCTCGTAGCGCCGGTAGAGGACCGGCGGGATGCGCTTGACGATGACGTCGCGACCACCGCCCTTGGTCGCGCGGTCGGACTCGAGCTGAGCGACCTTCGCCTGGATGTCGCCCTCCTTCGCCGCCAGCTCCTCGCTCAGCGCCTTGTGCTCGGCCTCGGTCGCCTCGACCTGCGCGCGCACCGCGGCGGTGTCGTTGTCGATGCGCTGGATCTCGTCTTCGCGGTCGCGCACGAGCTTGCGGAGCTCCTCGAGCTCGCGCTGCGCCGCCTGGCTCTCGCGCTCCGTCCGCGACCGGTTCAGCTTCTCGCGCGAGTGCTCGATCTGCTGGGTCATCGTCCGGATGTCGATCTGCAGCTCCTGACGCTGCTTGTCCGCCGCTCCAACGGTCGCGCGGTCGGTCTGCAACCGCTCGTCGAGCTTCTTCAAGCTCTCCTTCAGTCCTACGAGAAGTCCCCGCTCCTCCGCGAGCTTCTCCTCGAGAGCTTTCACTTCGGCATCCATCGCCGCCAGCTCTTCCAGCGCGCGGATCTGGTCCACGTTGCTCAACCGTGTGCTCCTTTGTCGTCGCTCGGGCCGCTCGGCCGCCCTGTCTTCGTACCGAAATGCCCGTGTGGGCCCACCTGGATTCGAACCAGGACAAGCCCGGTTATGAGCCGGGAGCTCTGACCGATTGAGCTATGGGCCCTTCTCGCTCGATGCGGACGCGCTACCGCCGCGTCTGCCGACTTAACTCGTCGTCGAGTCACAGCGGAAAACCTAGTCGAACGCGCGGCGGGGGGGAAGAGGCACGTGGCGTGCCGCAAGGTCTTGACGTGTTTTGCGCCGTCGCTTTGTTCGACGCGGTAGGGGCCGCGCGCCGCGCGCGCGCGAGGCGGGCCGATCCCGGTCCGACGCCGCCGGTCACCGGTCCGCGCCGGGCGCGCCGGGGCCGCTCGGGCACACGAAGCGTCGCAGCTCGGGCCGGCGCCCCTCGCGCGCCTCTCCGTCGTCCGGCGCCGCCCCGACGAGCGCGTAGAGGACGTCGGGCGGGTGGGCGGCGACCACGCGCGCCCCGTCGAGCGACGGCTCCGTCGCGCCCCGCCCCGACGCGACGAGCCCCGCCGCGAGCGGCGTCATGTGCGTCCGCTCGGAGGTGTCGGTCCAGGCGAGCCACCGCGCGGCGCCCGACGCCGCGACGGTCGGGACGATCTCCGCGAGCGCCTGTCCGACGCCGCCGTCGACGACGTCGGACGACTCGATCGGCTCGCCCTTGTCGCGGACGACGTGACGCACGATCCGCGCGCCGGCGCCCTCCGCGGAGGAGAGCTCGTCCTGGACCATCACGACGAGCTCCGAGCCGTGGAGCGCGAGCTCGAAGGAGGCCGCCCGCCCCTTCTCCGACGTGACGCGGCGGACGGGCCCCGCGGCCTCGCCCGACGGACCGAGCGGCACGACCTCGACCCAGCGGAACGCGCGCTTCTCGCCGGGCGCCTCGACCGCGTACGGCTCGTCTTCGGAGCGCCGCGCGAGCCACCCGAGCCAGAAGCCGCCGCCGGGTCGCGCGATCAGCCGCGGCGACTCGGCGTCCGACGACTCGGGCGACGCCACGCGGCGCGTCTCCGCGCCGAGCGCCTGCACCTTGACGAACCCGCGCCCCTCGAACGCGGGCCGCCCGCCGTCTCCGCTCACGGCGAAGGGCGCGTCCTCGTCCCACGCCGCGAGGCCGTTGGCGCCGTCCCACGCGACGTCGAACGCGGTCGACTCGTCCGCTTGCTGCAGGACCTTCGCCTCGACCTTGCCGAGGCCGCCCGCCTCGAGCCGCGCGACGTGGAGCTCGCGCGACCGCGCGCCCGCGTCGCTCGAGTGACGCGCGATGAAGGAGACGTACGCGATCGAGCCGTTCCACCGCGGCGAGGGCGGCGGGTCGTCGCCGAGCGGCGGCCCGACGTCGACGACGCTCGACGTCGCGAGGTCGAGCGAGGCGCGCATCACCGACGCGACGCGCTTGCCGCCGTCGACGCGGATCAGCCCGAGCAGCAGGCCGCCGTCCCCGATCGCGACGTCCCCGACGACGACGTCCTCACCCGGGACGGCGAGGCGCTGCGCCTCGCCTCGACAACGCGGCAACGTCTCCGCGACGACGGGCGGAGGCGAGGACGACGACGGCGCGGCTCCTCCGGGGTCGCCCTTCCCGCAGGCGCCGCAGGCCGCGAGCCCCGTGCACCATACAGCCGTCGCGAGCCCCGCCCTCGACATCGCTCAGGCCTTCGCCGCGACGGCCCGCCGGTCCGCGCGCGCGTCCGCTTCGAGGAAGCCGTCGACGACCTCCAGCGCGAGCTCGTAGCGCTCGAGCGGCGGCATGATGTACGCGCCGGCGACGCGCGAGCGCACGGCGGCGAGCATCTCGCGCGCGATCGCGACGCCCTCCTTGCGCGCCGCCGCGCCGGTGCCGGCCTTGCGCATCCGCTCGCGCACCGCGTCCGGCACCTGCATGCCGGGGACCTCGTTGTGGAGGAACTCGGCGTTCCGGTAGCTCGCGAGCGGCAAGAGGCCGACGAGCACCGGCAGGCCGAGCGGCGCGATGTCGTCGAGGAACTTCTCGAGCACCGCGGGATCGTAGACCGGCTGGGTCATCACGATCTCGGCGCCCGCCTGCTTCTTCTGCGCGAGGCGCGCGAGCTCGCGCTCGTAGTTGAGCGCCGCCGGCTCCGCGCCGGTCGCGAGGACGAAGCGGGTCGCGCCGCCGAGCGGCTTGCCGCCGGGGTCGATGCCGTGGTTCAGGCGCGCGGCGAGCTTGAGGATGCCGATCGAGTCGAGGTCGTAGACGGCCGACGCGTCGGGGAAGTCGCCCATCTTCGGCGGGTCGCCGGTGATGATGACGAGGTTCTTCACCCCGAGCTCGTGCGCCCCGAGCAGGTGCGCGAGCGTGCCGAGGAGGTTCCGGTCGCGCCCGCAGACGTGGAGGATCGTCTCCATCCCGCACTGCTCCTGGACGCGCATCGCCATCGCGACGTTGCCCATGCGCGACTGGGCGCGCGCGCCGTCGGCGATGTTGATCACGTCGACGCCGCCCGACTTGAGCATCTTCGCCGCGCCGATGGCCTTCGCGAGATCGAGGCCGACGGGCGGGTTCACCTCGACCGAGACGACGAACCTCCCCCGCGCGATCTTCGCGGCGAGATCGCTCCGCTCGGCGAACGGCGCCGCGCTCGCGGCGTGCGCGTCGGGCGGGTCGGCCGACCACGCCTCGAAGGCGTCGCGCGCCCGGAGCTCGACGCTGTCGGAGCCCGGCCCCTGGGACGCGTCCTCCGCGGCGCTCCGCTCGGCGGCGCTCGCCATCCGCGCGGCCGCCGCGATCCGCCGGACGTGATCGGGCGTCGTGCCGCAACATCCGCCGACGAGCTTCACGCCGAGCTTGAACATCCGGCGCGCGAAGACGCCGAAGTACTCCGACGTCGAGACGTACACGAGCCGCTCGTCGACGCGGCGGGGGAGGCCCGCGTTCGGGACCGCCCAGACCGGGACGCCGAGCTCGAGCATCGGGGTGATCGCCTCGAGGACGTTCATCGGGCCGTCGCAGCAGTTCACGCCCACGACGCTGGCGCCCCACTCGCGCATCAGGCGGCTGATCTCGGCCGACGACGTGCCGTCGGCCATGCGGCTGCGCTCGTCGACGGACGCCGACGCGATGACCGGGATCTTCCCGCCGGCCGCGGCCACGGCGCCCTCGATCGCGATCCGGAGCTCGTTGGTCTGACGGAACGTCTCGACCACGATGCCGTCGACGCCGGAGCCGACGAGGACCTCTGCCTGAGCGTGGAGCGCGGCGCGGACCTTCGACAGATCGTCGGGGAGCGCGTCGCCGAGGAAGTACCCGGACGGTCCGACGGCGCCGACCACGAAGGCCTTCGCGCCCGCGGCTTCGCGCGCGACCTTGACCGCGGCCTCGTTGAGCTCGGTCACCTTGCCGGCGAGGCCGTATTTCTCGAGGCGCATGGCGTTCGCGCCGAACGTGTTCGTCTCGAGGACCTGCGCGCCCGCGCGGACGTAGTCCTCGTGGACCTTCCGGATCACGTCCGGCTTCGAGACGCAGAGCTCCTCGAGGCAGGCGTTGTGGAGGATCCCGCGCTCGAAGAGCTGCGAGCCCATCGCCCCGTCGACGACGAGCGGACCTCCGGCGAGGGCTTCGAGCAACGTTGCCATGCTGCGGGAAGTAGCGCGCTCCGCGAGCGAAACGCAAGCAGGGATCCGAGCGGCGCCGGCGCCCGGCGGTCGTCCTCGACGCACCGGAGTCGCGCGCGGGCGCGGCGCGGGGCCTCCGGCGGAGACGCGACGCTCCCGATGCGAGGCGCGTGCGGCCCGTATATAGTCGCCGGCGGATGGTCGATCCCTCGCCGCTGGCGGAGCTTGCACGCGCGCTGCCCGACGTCCGCTCGAGCGGCGACGCGGCCGATCGCGTCGCCTACGCGCGTGACCTCTGGCCGCGCCATCACCTCGCGGTGCGCGCCGGCAACGTCGCCGAGCACCGACCGGCCGGCGTCGTCTGGCCCGCGTCCACCGAAGAGGTCGCGCGCGTCGTCCGCTGGGCCCACGACACGCGCACGCCCGTCGTCCCGTTCGGCGCGGGCAGCGGCGTGTGCGCGGGGGTGCTCCCGAACGAGCGCGTGATCGTGCTCGACCTCAAACGCATGACGCGCTGGCGCGAGCTCGACGAGCGCGCGCGGACGCTCGACGTCGAGGCGGGTCACATGGGCCTGCCGCTCGAGGAGGACCTGAACCGACGCGGCCTGACGCTCGGCCACTTCCCGTCGTCGATCCTCTGCAGCACCGTCGGCGGCTGGATCGCGGCGAGGAGCGCCGGGCAGTGCTCGGGCAAGTACGGCAAGATCGAGGACATGGTGCTCGCGCTCGAGTGCGTGACCGGCACGGGGCGGGTCGTCACGCTCCGCCACCGCACGAGCGGTCCGAACCTCGTCCCGCTCGTCGTCGGCAGCGAGGGCACGCTCGCGGTCGTGACGAGCGCGAAGCTCCGCCTGCACCCGAAGCCCGAGGCGCGCGCCTTCGCGGCGTTCTCCTTCCCCACGACCGAGCACGGCTGGGAGGCGATGCGCGCGATGTTCCAGGCCGGACTCCGGCCCGCCGTGGCGCGGCTCTACGATCCGTTCGACGCGATGCTCGCGCGGCGCGGCGCGGTGAAGAAGGACGGCGCGGACTCCGGCGGGACGCCCGGGCTCGGCGCCGCCGCGCTCCGCAACCTCCTCCGGAGGCCGGGCGCGATCAACGAGCTGCTCGAGGGCTCGTTCGGCAGCGCCGTGTTCGGCGGCGCGCTGCTCGTCGTCATCTTCGAGGGCGAGGCCGGGGCCGCGGCGACCGAGGGGCCCCACGCCGATCTCGCGACGGCGCGGCGCGTCCTCGAGCCGATGAAGGCGCGCTGGCTGGGTGAGGGCCCGGCGCAGAAGTGGCTGCTCCACCGGTACTCGGTGAGCTACCGCCAGGCGCCGGTGTTCGCCGCCGGCCTCTTCTCGGACACGATGGAGGTCGCCGCGCCGTGGTCGAAGCTCGGCGCGCTCTACGACGGCGTCCGGCGCGCGCTCGGCGCCCACGTCTTCGTCATGGCGCACATGAGCCACGCCTACCCCGACGGCTGCTGCATCTACTTCTCGTTCGCGGGCACCGCGGGCCCGGCCGAGCCGGGGCGCGAGGGGTGGGACGCGCGGTGCGAGGCGACCTACGACCGCGCGTGGCGGGCGGCGCTCGCGGCCGCGGTCGAGGCGGGCGGCACGCTCGCGCACCACCACGGCGCCGGTCGCTCCAAGGCGCCGCGCCTCTCGAGCGAGCTCGGCGACGCCGGCGTCGCGACCGTGAAGGCGCTGATGCGCGCCTTCGACCCGCGGGGCATCCTGAACCCGGGCAACCTGATCCCGGACGCGCCGACGCCGTACGTCGACGACGCCCACCCGAAGCCGGTCACCGCATGAGCTTCGAGATCGATCGCGAGAGCCTCCTCGTCCGCGTCCCCGGGGCCGCGACGCTCGCGTCGATCGAGCGCGCCCTCGAGCGCGCGGGCCTCACCCTCGGGATCGCCGCGACCGATCTCGCCGTCGGCGACTGGCTCGCCGCGGGCGCGCCTGGCGCGGCGAGCGCGTTCGCCGATCCGGCCGATCACCTCGTCGCGGGCCTCACCGCCACGCTGACGGACGGCTCCGCCACGGTCGAGGTCCGCCCCTCCCCTCGGCGCGCCGTCGGCCCCGATCTCGTCGCGCTCTTCGTCGGCTGTCACGAGCGGTTCGCGTCGATCGATCACGTCTGGCTGCGCGTCCACCCGAGGGGCGCGCGCCGCGTCGCGCTGCCCACCGAGCACCTCGATCTCGATCCGCCGGTGTCGCCCGACGAGGCCGCGCTCCTCGACGCGATCGCGCGGGAGCTCGCGCGCTGAGGCGCAACCCGGTCGCGGGCGAGGCTCCGCGGGTCGTGGCGGGGCTGTCGCCCGGGGCGAAGACGCGCGCCGGGACGCCGGCTCGCCCGGATAACGTCGCGAGACCGCGTCGGCGCGACGCGGAACGCGAGATGAAGAAGAGCGCGTGCGGTGCTCCTCGCCCGCCCTCGCCACTCGACGGTGAGGCCGGAGGAGCGTCGCACGGTGCTCCCCATGAACAGGCCGCTCCCGTCTGCTCGGACCAGGATCGCGCGCGCCCTCTTCGCGGTCGCGCCGCTGTGGCTCGCGTCCTGCGGTAGCGGCGGCGTCGACTGCGAGATCGACGCCGTGTTCACGGACCATCAGGCGTCCGAGATCCGCCGCGCCGCCGACGACTGGAACCGCTTCACCACGCGCGAGGTCACGTTCGCCCCGCCGGGCGAGGGCGACTGGCTCATCCTGCCGGCCTCGGTGACGGAGAACCGCCTCGGCTACGCCCAGCGGAAGCGTCGCCTCATCCGCATCAACCCCGTCACGCCGGACGATCAGGTCTACGCCGTCGCGCTGCACGAGCTCGGCCACGCCCTCGGCCTCGGCCACGTGAAGCAGGGCGTGATGGATCCCGAACGGCAGACGATCGTGTTCAGCGCCGAGGACATGGAGGAGTGCCGGCGCGTCGGCGCCTGCGCGGACTGACGGGGGGACTCGGCCTCGGTCTCTCGACGAGCTCGGACGGCGTCCTTCGAGTCAGTGCCCGGCGAACGCCTTCGCCTTCGGGCGCGCGTTCCACACGCGCGCCGAGAGCGCGAGGCCGACCACCGCCGCCGGGACCATGACCGCGGGCCACGTCCACCAGTTCTGCGCGTCGCCCTGGAGCTCCTTGCTCGGGAGGACCCGGCCGAGCACGAGCGCCTCGACCGCCGTGCCGAGGTAGACGCAGCCGTCGATGATGCCGACGACGATCCCGACGTTCTTCTTGCCGCCGAAGTCCATGCTCGCCGTCCCGGAGAGCATCCCGTGGACGCCGATGATCGCGAGGGTCATCACGACCACGACCCAGCCGACGGCGCTGGTCGACAGCGCCGGGAACATCACGATCGCCCCGACGATCATCACCGCGTAGAGGACGCCCGCGACGGGTCCGCGTCGCGAGCCGAACACACGATCCGAGATCAGCCCCGCGACGACGCCGCCGGTGATCCCCGCCATGCAGTTGAGCATGCCCCAGTGGTCGTGCACGAACTCGCGCGGGAGCGCGGCGAGCGCCTGCGCGGCGTCGGGCGCGGCGGCCGCGGCCTTCTTCATCGTCGGCGACGCCGCCCGGTGCGTCTCCTCCGCGAACGTCTGGTAGTACTGGAGGATGGCGTTGCGGAGGTAGCCGCTGCAGAACTCGATCGCCGCGATGGTGATGATCGCCGGGTTCTTCACCATCCTCAGCGCGATCTGGGCGAGCGGCAGGCGCGGGCCGTCGTCGCCGGACGAGGCGTCGCCGAGATCGAAGTCGGCGTGGCCCGCCTCGCCCGGCGTGTCCCGCACGAGGAGCACGTCGAGCAACGCGAAGACGGCGAGGATCGCCGCGGGGATGAAGAACACCCACTCGACGCTCGCCCGCTCGACGATGAACTTGCACCAGTCGAAGGCGAAGTAGAGGCCGAGCGAGATCAGGATGCCGAAGATGCCGCCGAACGTGCCGCGCTCGCGGAGGTGAAACCACGCCGCGTTCACCTTGACGATGGCGACCGCGCCGAAGCTCTGGAAGTACATGTTCGCGGCGTACAGGACGCTCAGGATCGGGACGAGCCCCGCCTGCGCCTCCTTCGGGACGACGCCGTCCTGCATCGCGCGCATGATGACGAAGCCCATCGCGCAGTTGGCGAGGAGCGAGCCGGTCGCGGCGACGATGATCGTCTTCTTCCCGCCGAGCTTGTCCGTCAGCGGGCCGTTGACGATGAACGCGAAGCCGTAGGTGAGCGTGCCCCAGAAGTAGATGTTCGAGAACTGCGCCTTGTCGAAGACGACGTTCGTGCAGACGCGCAGGTTGTAGCGCGCCATGTAGAGGAACGCGTACGTCAAGCCGACCGGGAACCAGTTGGCGAAGCGGCGGCGGAGGAACGCCGGCGAGTGTCCGAGGTCGACGCGCGGGAGGCGTCCGACGATGACGACGATCAGCGCGAGCAGCGCGACGATCGGGAGGAGCTCCGAGAGCCAGCCGGGCATGGGCTCGGGTCATACCATGTCTTCGGCGCCGCCGGCCGAGGCGCCGCGCGTCACGCGGGCGTCACCGTCGAGCTCGGCCGGGGCGCGGGCGGCCCGGCGGGGAGAGCCCTCGGACGACTACTGCGAGAGGAACGCGATGGCCGCCTCGCGCGCGTCGTCCGGGAGCGAGCGCATCATCACCGGCGGCATGCGCAGGCGGTTGGCCGATCCCATCTTGAGGCGCGCGATGGTGAGGTCCTTCTCGGCGCGCGTCATCGAGTCGAGGCGCGTGACGTCGAACTTCGCGCGGGAGATCGTCTGATCGAGCTTCGGGTGGTGGCACTGCGCGCAGGTCTGCACGAGGACCTCGCGGCCCGACGCCCCCGACTTGGGCAAGAACGTCATCGCCTCGAGCGCGTCGTCGAGGAACACGCGGCGGATGTCCGGGAGCTCCGAGGTCTCGCCGGCCATGAACTTCCTGTACTCGTCCGTCGCGTACTGCAGCTTGTCCGGATCGGTCACCTTCACGTCGTGGTACGGCACCGGGATCGCCTGGCCGGTGAACGCCCGCGCGAAGAGCGCGTCCCAGGTCGAGCTCTGCCCGCGCGGCGTGTTGATCTCCGGCTGAAGCGACGACGAGCTCTTAATCTCGTTCTCGATCGCCCGCGAGTTGAAGGCGTTCGGCTGGTTCTGGAACCCCTGCCCCTTGACGAGGTCCTCGAGCGCGCGGCCGTCGGACTTCTGGATCAGCGCGGCCGGGATGCCGCCGTAGTCCTCCTGCTCGCCGTGCGCGCGGAAGTAGTCCTGGAGCAGCGTGATGCCGCCGGGGCGGTCGCTGCGGAACCAGTGGGTCCAGGGGTCCTCGAGCTCCTGCATGCGGAGGATCATCCGGGACGACGGCCCGTCGGGCTGGTGGCAGTGACGGCAGTCGACGAGCGTGTTCTTCAGGTCCTCGTCGTCGTAGACGCTGAAGCCCTTCCAGTCCTTCTCGATCGCCGGCGTGAGGAGGTCGGCGTTCGTGCAGGTGTGGTTCGCCTCGCACGTGATGTCGAACTTGAACAGGTAGAAGGTGATCTTGCCGGTCTGCCCGTTCGGCGGCCGCGCCTGCTCCGCCGCGATCTCGATGAACGGCTCGCCGCGCACGAAGGTCATGACGACGAACGCGGGGATGCGCGTCGGCTGGCCGGCGGGCGCGGAGAAGATGAACGTGCGCGGGTTGATCGCGGAGACGCCGCGCGCGACGAGCGAGCTCGAGTGGGCGAGGAGCGCGAAGCCCGGGTTGTTGTTCGATCCGTTCGTCCCCTGGCGATCCGTCCGCTTGAAGTCGAGGCCGAGCGCGAGCTGCAGCTCGCTGATGTTCGTGATCGGCCTCTTCTCCTTGCAGATCGCGTTCGTGACTGCGTTGAAGTTCGGGTTCCCTTCGACCATGTCGCCGGCGCGCTTGCAGAGCGCGTCGTTCTGCGCCGTGCCGTGAAGGAGGCCTTCGAGCGGATCGGGGACCCCCTCCTTCTCCTTCACGCGCGGGTCGTTGAAGTCGGGGAGCTCGGCGCCGGTCTCCGGATCCGTCTGCGTGCGGACCGATCCTTTTCGCGGGCGCCGCGTCGCCTCCTCGGAGGAGCACGCGGCGGCGAGCGTCGCAGTCGAAAGGACCAGTCCAAGGACCAGGGCGGAGCGAGTCATTGCCCGAGTATAGGAGCAACGACAATGCCGAGTCGCGACCGAGGCCGCGGCCGCGCGACGAGCGTGGGAGGACGCCACGGCCTGGAGCCCGCCGGGCGACTCGCGCGGAAAAATCGCTCGGGACGCGAACGCGTGGGCGTCTCGCGGACGAAGGCGCCGATGACGTTCGATGTGGGCAGACCGCCGCGATGGCGGAAACGTGATCCAGCAAGAGAGGGGCTCGGTCAGCGCGATCGAATCGATCGTACGCCGGGGTGCTTACCTTGTCGTACCGGCGCATTTTCGAAGGATCCGCCACGCGAGGGCCTCGCTGCAGCGATGCGGTCGGATGGACCCGAAGATGCATCAGGCTCAGCCGACACGGGAGCAGCCCTCTTCCCCCGCTGGAGGCCGAATCAAATGACCGCTCGTCTTCGCACTCACCACATGGTGCTCATCGGACTCGGCAGCGCGCTCGCGGCCATCACGGCCTGCGGCGCTCCCGAGGTTGCCCGCGAAGAAGTCGACGCGAAGAAGACCACCCAGGCCTCGAGCGTGGTCGTCGAGATCCTCGACGTCAACGGCACGAGCCTCGGCTCCTGCTCCGGCACGCTCATCGCGCCGAAGCTGGTCCTCACCGCGGGTCACTGCATCGCCGGCGCGGGGCAGTGGAAGATCACCGCCAGCGCGGGCGTGTCGACCGCGTCGGTCGCCTCGACGCCCTGGAAGAGCTTCGGCTCCTCGCTCTCCCACCCCGAGCACTCGGACGTCGGCCTCATCCTGCTGGACAAGCAGATCAAGCTGGACAACTACCCCCAGATCGCGTCGTCCAAGGTCAAGGACGGCACGAAGGGCGTGCGCTTCCACCGCGCTTCGGCGAACGCCACCGAGGCGACCGCGACGAGCACGCGCATCAACGGCGGCGAGGACGACGGCTTCCGCCTCAACTACCTCCTCGAGATGGGGAAGAACGAGTGGCTCGACACCGGCGGCGCGGTGCTCGACGCGTCCGGCAAGATCGTCGGCGTCGTCTCCGGCAAGGGCGTGCAGTCGGAGCTGCTCCACGTCGCGCGCGTCGACGGCTTCGCGAACTGGACGAAGTCGGCGATCAGCTGCTCGAACGGCCTGACCACCCGCACCTGGGGCTCGGGCAACTCGCAGAACGGCGGCGGCGGCTACGGCGGCACGCCCGAGAGCAAGGGCGGCGGCGGTTGGGGCGGCGGCTGGGGTGGCGGCGGCGGCGGCTGGGGCTCGAGCTCCGGCGGCTACGGCGGCGGCAACGGCAAGGGCGGCGGCAACCTGGACGGCGGCTCCACCGTGCCGGGCTCGTCGGGCGGCAACGGCAGCGGCGGCGGCGACGGGACCAACGGCGGCAGCAGCGGCAGCAGCGGCTCGACCGGCGACGACGGCAACGGCAACGGCGGCACGCCGGGCGACGGGACCGACGGCAGCAACGGCGCGGGCGGCGGCGACGATCCGAGCAACACCTGCCCCGGCATCCCCGCGTGCGTGGGCGACGACTGCGGCGCCGGCAGCAACGGCAACAACGGCGGCACGGGCAGCAACGGCGGCAACGACGGCTCGAACGGCGGGGGCAACGACGGCTCGAACGGCGGCGGCGGCGACGACGGCTCGAACGGCGGCGGCAACGGCGGCAACGGCGGCGACGGCACGCCGGGCAACCCCGGCGGCGACGCCGAGAAGTGCTCGGGTGCTTCGGACAACCCGGACGTCTGCCCGCCCGCGCCCGACAGCGCGTCGTGCAGCGGCCCGAACTGCGGCGGCTGCGGCGGCGGCTCCTGCGCCGACTCGAACATCGACTACGGCGCGTGCCCGTCCTGCGGCGGCGGCGGCAGCGGCGACCCCGTCGTGAAGTGACCTGACGACGAGCGAAACCGAACGCGACGCGAGCGCGGCGCCCCTCTCCCCGAGGCGGCGCCGCTTCGCGTCTCTACGGCTTCTGTGCGCCCGCCGGCGGCGCTATGGTCTCGGGCGATGACTCCCCCCACGATCGCGCCGGCGCTCGCCGGTGGAGCGCTCATCGGCGTCAGCGCCTCGCTCCTCTTGATGCTCACCGGTCGCGTCGCAGGCGTCAGCGGCGTCGTCGGAGGCCTGCTGACGACGTCCGCCGACGGCCGACCGGAGGCGGAGCGGCGCGGCGAGACCGCCTGGCGTCTCGCGTTCGTCCTCGGGCTCCTCGCCGGCGGCGTCGCGCTCTTCCAGTACCGCCCGGAGTCGTTCGGATCGCTCGAAGGCTCGCCGGTGAGCCCGCTCCTCGTCGCGCTCGCGGGGGTGCTCGTCGGCGTCGGCACCACGCTCGGCAACGGGTGCACGAGCGGGCACGGCGTCTGCGGTCTGAGCCGCCTCTCACGGCGCTCGGTCGCCGCCACCGCGGTCTTCATGGCGGTCGGGATGCTCGTCACCTTCGTCGTCCGTCACGTGGCGGGCGCTCGATGACCCGCCCGGACGCGCCGCGCCCCGCCGATCCGCGCGTCCACGCGCTCGTCGCGTTCGCGTGCGGCGCGCTCTTCGCGATCGGGCTCGGCCTCGCGGGGATGACCTCGCCGGCGAAGGTCCTCGCCTTCCTCGACGTCACGTCGCCGGACTGGGACCCGAGCCTGGCGTTCGTGATGGCCGGCGCGATCGGCGTGCACTTCGTCTTCGCGCGCCGCGCCGGCGTCGCGGCGGCCGCCGGTCGGGCGCCCGCCGCGGGCGGCCGCTACCACGTGCCGGAACCGGCGCCGATCGATCGCGCGCTGCTCGCGGGCGCGGCGCTGTTCGGCGCCGGCTGGGGCCTCGCCGGCTACTGCCCGGGGCCCGCGCTGGTCGCGTTCGTCGTCACGCCCATCTCGGTCGTCTTCGTCGGCGCGATGCTCACCGGGATGTGGGCTACGCGGGTCGTCCGCGAGCGCGTCGCGGCGCGCGCCGCCCACCGCGCCCTGGCGCTCGAGAACGAGCGGGCGATCGAGCGCGAGGCGCGGGGCTGACTCACGGGCCTTGCGCCGGACGCGGCGCGCGCGCGATGATCGGCCGGTTCGCTGCTCATGCTGCACGCCGAGCTCCTCGCCCAGATCCCGCTCTTCGACACGCTCGCCGCCGAGGATCTCGAGGCGCTCGCGAACCGCATGACGGAGCGCAAGTTCACCGCCGGTCAGTCGGTGTTCGCGCAGGGCGATCAGGGCTCGAGCATGTACGTCGTCCTCTCCGGCGCCGTGCAGATCTTCCTCCCGGGCAGCGGCGACGAGCCGCGCGTCGTGTTGAAGGACGCGCGCACCGGCGAGTACTTCGGCGAGCTCTCGCTCTTCGACGACAAGCCGCGCTCCGCGAGCGTCGACGCCGTCGTCGACACCACGCTCCTCGAGCTCACGCGCGAGGAGTTCGGCGATCACCTCTCGAGGTCCAAGAACGCCGCGATGGCGATCCTCGCGGAGATGGCCGAGCGCCTGCGCGAGACGAACGCGCTGCTCTCGCAGCGCGCCGCCCGCGACGTGGTCAAGGAGATCGAGGAGAACCTCACGTGGGGCCAGCGCCTCGCCGACAAGGTCGCCGAGCTGAACGGCAGCTGGTCGTTCATCCTCTTCTTGCTCGCCCTCACCGCCGTCTGGGCGCTCGCGAACAAGTACCTCGGCACGCCGTTCGACGAGTACCCCTACCAGTTCTACAACCTCGCCCTGGCGATCCTCGTCGCGCTCCAGGGCCCGCTCATCGTCATGAGCCAGAACCGGCAGTCGATGAAGGACCGCGCGACCGCGGAGACCGACTTCCGCGTCAACCTCAAGAACGAGGTCGGGATCGAGTCGCTCCTCCGCGAGGTCGGGGCGCTCCGCGCCGAGACCAACAAGCGCTTCGAGGTGCTCGAGCGGATGGCGCGCTCCGAGCGCGTGCGGGCCGAGATCCCCATTAAGAAGCCGGGCGGCCCGCTCGGGCCGTCCTGAGGAGCCTCGCGCCGCGGCCCCCAGCCGACGGTCGTCTGCCGCGGCCGACACTCGTTTCTCTTGGCCTTTCCGGCCCTGCGACCCGGGTGCGACGACGAAATTTGCAGGCCGTCGCGGGGGCTGGATCCGGAGATTTTGCCGCGATCCGCGGGGCTTTCACGCGCGTCGCTCGGCGCGCCCTGCCGCGCGCGATTTCGAACACCTTGCCGCTCGGCACGTCGAGCGCTAGACCGCCGGAAAGATGTCGTTCCGAACCACTCTTCCGCTCTTCGGCTTCCTCGTCGGCCTCTCCGCGTTCGCCTGCACCACGGTGACGACGACGTCGCAACCCGATCCCGACGGCACGGGAACGGGCGCCGCCTGCACGTCGAACGACCAGTGCGCCGCCGGCACCGAGACCTGCGACACGGCGAGCGGCAAGTGCGTCGCCGGCGCGCTGGGCACCGAGATCGGCAGCGGCGACGGCTCGCCGACGTCGGTCACGTTCACCGAGATCTACAGCGCCAAGAAGCGCTCGGAGCTGGTCGACCTCGCGTTCACGGCGGACGGCTCGCAGCTCTGGGTCATCGGCTACGGCGACAGCTCCGTCCACGTCGGCACCGGCGTCGGCGGCGACAAGGCCGGCGAGTGGAAGGAGTACTACGACCCGGCGGCCCCGCACTTCATGTACAAGCCGCCGGCGATCGCGATGGGCGTGGAGGGCCTCTGGGGCATCTGCGGCGACAACGACAACCGGCACAACAGCCCGCGCCTCGAGCCGAACTACTTCATGGGCCCGGCGCTCTTCACGTCGGACCTCGAGATCTTCACGACGCAGAACGACGAGACCGGCCTCGGCTCGCACTACGACATGCTCCACAACACGTCGTTGTGCCGCGGCATCGCCCACATGGAGGCCAACATCTTCTGGACCTTCAACGGGCAGCTCGGCTCGATCGAGAAGTACAACTTCAACAAGCCGCACGAGCCCGGCGGCGACGACCACTCGGACGGCGAGATCTACCGCTACGTCGAGGGTCAGGTGAAGGGCGTCGAGGGCGTCTCGAGCCACCTCTTCTACGACTCGTCCGACCAGATGCTCTACATCGCCGACACGGGCAACAAGCGCATCGCCAAGCTCGACACGACGTCCGGCAAGCTCGGCGGCCGCCTCCCGCTCATCAACGAGCCCCTCAAGAAGAGCGGGGTCATGGAGGACGCGACCGTCGAGGACGTCGTCCCGGAGGGCACGCTCGAGCAGCCGAGCGGCGTCGAGGTCCGCAACGAGCTCATCTACGTGACGGACACCGCGACCGCGACGTTCCACGTCTTCGACAAGACGGGCAAGGAGCTCCGCAAGCTCGACACCGGCCTCACGGCCGGCGCGCTCTCCGGCTTCATCTTCGGCCCGGACGGGAAGATCTATTTCACCGATCGAAACCGCGGCAAGGTCGTCCGCATCGATCCGGTGGCGACGCCCGATTGATCCGGTCCGCGTCGCTGGCATCGACCCGAGCTCGACCCGAGGTCCCGTGACCGCGTCCCCCGCCTCCGCCCACGCCGCCGACGTGCTCGTCCTCTACGAGCACCCGGAGTGGCAGAAGCCCCTCTTCTCCGCGCTCGAGAAGCGAGGCGTCCGCTACGACACCCTCGACCTCAAGAAGGCCGCGTTCGTCGCCGGCGATCTGCCCGCGGCGCCCGTCGTCTTCAACCAGGCGAGCCCGAGCGCCTACGTGCGCGGCAACGCGCGGGCGGTCCCGCTCGCGCTGTCGTACATGAAGTCGCTCGAGGCGGCGGGCCGCACGGTCCTCAACGGTCACCGCGCCTTCGCGCTCGAGCTGTCGAAGACCGCGCAGGCGGCCCTGCTCGGGCGGCTCGGGCTCCGCACCCCGCGGTCGATCGTGTTCAACGACGTCGACGCGCTCCGCGCCCAGCTCGAGCGCGAGGGCGCGTGGCGCTGGCCGGCGCTCCTCAAGCCGGAGCAAGGCGGCAGCGGCGCGCGCATCGTCAAGCTCGGGTCGTACGACGAGGCCCGCGCGCACGTCGAGTCGACCAAGGGGATCTGGGAGCCCGACGGCGTGCTCCTCCTCCAGGAGTACTTCGAGCACGATCACGAGCACGGCATCGTGCGGATGGAGTTCCTCGGCGGCGAGCTGCTCTACGCGATGCGCGTGGTCTCGCACGGGCGCTACAACCTCTGCCCCTCCGAGACGTGCAACCCGGAGAGCGGCGAGGGCGTCTGCGAGGTCCCGGCGCCGGCGGCGGCGCCGCCCGTCGAGTTCTACGCGTTCAAGGAGGTGCCGGCCGAGGCCGTCGCCGCGGGCAAGCGCATCGTCGACGCCGGCGGCGTCGACGTCGGCGGCATCGAGTACCTCGAGTCGCGCGGCGAGCGCGTCTTCTACGACGTCAACGCGAACTCGAACCTGCGCGCGCCGATCGCCCGCGAGCACGGCTTCGATCCGTTCGACCGCGTCGCCGAGTGGCTCGCCGCGCGCGTCCGCGCCGCGCGCTGAGCGATCGGTCCGCGATCGGCGCGTCGACCGTCGGCGAACGCGCCGCCGAGCGGCGGGCCACGCGCCGCGTCGATCGCCCGCGCGCTTGCGCACGCGCGGCGCCGCGGCTAAGGCTCGTCCGTCGCACGAGGCGGGAAGTCGGTCCGACGCCGACGCGGTGCCGCCGCTGTAGCCGGGGACTCTCCTGGAACCACGCCACTCCGCGTCGTGAGACGCGGGGGAAGGCTCCACGAGGGGACGATCCGGGAGCCAGAAGACCTCTCGTGCGGTCTCTCTCCCCACGCCGCGCGAGCCACGCGGAAGGAGCGGTCGATGGTCTCCTCGTCCATTCGTGCATCCCGTCTCGTCGTCGTTTTCGCGCTCGCCGGCGCCGGCGCGGGCCTCGCCGCGTGCGGAGAGGACGCGAGCGACTCCCCCGCCGACCCGCCGCCGGTCTCCCTCGGCGACGCCGGCTACGTCGACGCGCCCGAGCCCGACGCCGACAAGGCGCGCGTCGACGGCGGCTTCACGAGCCCCGACGGCGGCGTCATCCGCGCCGACCGCTTCGTCACGGAGGTCGTCCGCTTCACGCCGGGCCCGTGCGCCGGCTTCGGCGCCGCCGCGATGCCGGACGTCGTCCTCGGCCCGCCCGTCGGCGGCGGCGCCCTGAGGGGGAGCCTCGACGTCGTGACGCTCGGGATCGGCGGGGAGATCGTCCTCTCGTTCGAGCCCAACGAGATCGTCGACGGCCCCGGCGACGACTTCATCGTCTTCGAGAACGCGTTCTACGTCGGGGGCGATCCGTCGCGGCCCGTCGTCGATCTGGGCGAGGTCAGCGTCAGCGAGGACGGCGTCACCTGGCACACGTACGCGTGCACGCCGGGCGACGCCCCTCCCTACGGCGCGTGCGCCGGCTGGACCGCGGTCTACTCGGCGCCGGGCAACGGCGTCTCGCCCGTCGATCCGGCGACCGCCGGCGGCGAGGCGTACGACCTCTCCGCGCTCGGCCTGGCCCGCGCGCGGTTCGTGCGTATCCGCGACGTGTCGACCGCGACGTGCGAGGGGACGCCGAAGCCCAACACCGCGGGCTTCGACCTCGACGCGATCGCGATCGTCCACGCGGCGAACCCGTGAGGGCGCGGCTCGATGAAGCGGCGGCCGGCGAGCGGCCTCGACCGCGCCGGCCGCGCCGCGACGGCGTCGAGGTGTAAGCCGCCTGCGGGTCCGCGCGTTCGCTCCGAGCACGCGCGGACCCCGCCACGACCGCGACGTCCGGCGCGGGGGCAAGCGCGTGCGTAGGAGTTATCGACATCGCTGGTGAAATTCGCGCGCTTCGAAACGCGCCGACCCCCGTCCAACGAGAACGACGACGCCCTGCGCGTGTCTCTTTCCCCTTCCTCTCTCGCCCCCATCTCGAGGTATGCTCCCGCTTCCTCGAAATTTGGGACCGAACCAAGGAGCCCTGCCGTGAATCGTACCGGCCTTCTGTCCGTGCTTGCCGTTTCCTCTGTCATGACGACGCTCATCGCTGGATGCGGCAGCAGCGATCCGCCGCCCGCGCAGCAGCCGCAGGCCTACAACGGCCAGTACCCGCAGCAGCAGCCCGGCTACCAGCAGCAGCCTGGCTACCAGCAGCAGCCCGGCTACCCGCAGCAGCCTGGCTACCAGCAGCAGCCCGGCTACCCGCAGCAGCCCGCCCAGGATCCGAACGCGCAGCCGAACGGCGGTCTTCAGATCCCCGGCCTGCCCGGCCAGCAGCCCGCGGCGAGCGGCGGCGGCACCGCCCAGGCGCTCGATCCCAACCTCGCCCAGCTCGCGGTCGCGCCCCTGACGGTCTTCGCGAACACGGAGGCCCCGGGGATGGCGCAGGAGGGCCCCACGATCGCGGGGAACTTCCAGGAGGGACAGACGCTCGAGAGCGCGTTCACGTTCCAGCCGGGCAAGTGCTACACGGTCGTGGCGGTCGGCGCGGGCATCCAGAACATCGACATCGAGATGCAGTACGTCACGCCGCTGCCCGGGATCGCGCCGAGCATCGGCAAGGACAGCCAGACGGGCTCGCAGGCGTCGATCGGCGGCAAGGGCAACTGCCTGAAGCCCCTCAGCCCGTTCCCGGCGAACGCGAAGTTCATCGTCCGCGCGACGAAGGGCGCGGGCGTCGCAGCGGCGCAGCTCTACGTGAAGTAGCCGCCGCACCGAACGGGCCTCGAACGACGGCGCGCGGCTTCGACCGCGCGCCGCCGGCGTTTTGTGACTTCGGCCGCTCGGGCGATCGGGGTAGTTTGTCCGCCGCCCATGCTGGACATCGCCTTCATCCGTCAGAACGCCGACGTCGTCCGCGCCGCGATCACCAACAAGCGGATCGAGCTCGAGCTCGACGCGCTCCTCGCCGCCGACAAGGAGCGCCGCGAGACCATCGCGAAGATCGAGCTGAAGCGCGCGCGCAAGAACGAGATCGCCCAGCTGATCCCCAAGGCGTCGAAGGACGACCGTCCGAAGCTGATCGAAGAGGGCAAGAGCGTGAAGACCGAGCTCGAGGCGCTCGAGCCCGCGCTCACGCAGGCGCAGAGGACCTTCGACGAGCTGATGCTGCGCGTCCCGAGCATCCCGCGTCCGGAGGTGCCGATCGGAAAGGGCGAAGAGGACAACGTCGAGATCCGCAAGGTCGGCGCGCCGAGGAAGTTCGACTTCCCCGCGCGCGACCACGTCCAGCTCATGACGCTGCACGAGATGGTCGACTGGGAGGGCCCGCGCAAGTTCGCCGGCGCGCGCTCGTACGCGCTGAAGGGCGTCGGCGCGCTCCTCGAGGTCGCCGTGACGCGCCTCGCGCTCGACACGCTCGTCGCCCGCGGCCTCGTGCCGGTGATCCCGCCGGTGATGGTGAAGGAGCGCGCGATGCAGGGGACCGGGTTCTTCCCGCTCGGCGTCGAGGAGGCCTACGCGATCGGCGCCGACGGCCTCTACCTCGTCGGCACGAGCGAGGTGCCGCTCGTCTCGCTCCACTGCGACGAGACCCTCGACGCCGCCCAGCTCCCGATCCGCTACGCCGGGATGTCGAACTGCTTCCGCCGCGAGGCGGGCGCGCACGGCAAGGACACGAAGGGCCTCTACCGCGTCCATCAGTTCACGAAGATCGAGCAGGTCGTCTTCTGCCTGCCGGACGAGGCCGTCGCCGAGAAGGAGCACTACCAGCTCCTCGGCAACGCGGAGGCGATCCTCGAGAAGCTCGAGATCCCCTACCGCGTCGCGATCGCGTGCACCGGCGAGATCGGGCTCGGCCAGACGCGCAAGCACGAGGTCGAGTCGTGGATGCCCGGCCGCGACGACGGCAAGGGCTCCTACAGCGAGACGCACTCGTGCTCCACGCTCGGCGACTTCCAGGCGCGCCGCTCGAACATCCGCGTCCGCATGCCCGACGGCACGCTCTCGTACCCGTACACGCTCAACAACACGGCCATCGCGAGCCCGCGCATCTTGATCCCGCTGCTCGAGAACCATCAGCAGGAGGACGGCTCGGTCGTCCTGCCGAAGGCCCTCGTGCCGTACATGAACGGCGTCGAGGTCCTCCGCCCCAAGCGCTAGTGTCCCGAGTCCGCAAGGACTCAGGACACTAGGCCGTGACGAGCGTGGTCCCTCGATCACGCCCGGCCCATTTCGTCCCTTGTCCGGCGCGCGCGGACGCCGGACGCGGCGCGGACGCCGGACGCGGCGCGGACGCGAGCGCCGGGCGATCAGCGGCGCCGCCAACCCGAGTGGCCGCGGACGCCGCCGGACGAGGGGGGCGCGGACGACGAGGCGGCCGGCGGCGCGCTTTTCGGCGCCTTCACGCGCGGCTCGTCCTTGCGGTCGACGCGATCGGGCGAGACCTCGGTCGCCGAGCGGGCCGGGGCGTCGTCGACGTCCTGCTGGAGCCAGAGGAACAGCACGAGCGGGATCGCAACCGACAGGACCGCGACGAGCCCGACGAGCAGCCCGTAGCGCGGCATCTTCCCCGACCCGTTGAAGTCGAGCTCGCGCATGGCGTGCGGGTGCGCCGCGTGGTGCGGCGAGGAGAAGGCCTGCTCCGTGTTCGCGAACGCGCCCGGCGAGCGGTCGCGGCTCGCGTGGGGATCGCCGAACGCCGGCTGCGGGCCCGACGCGCGCTCGTGACGCATCATCGCCCCGGCCGTCATCGCGCCGAGGCTCGCGTGATCGCCGCTCGGCGCCTCCGCGCGCGCCACGCGCAGACCGCTGTCCGACGACGGCTCGCGGAGGTCGGCGATCGCCGCCGCGCGCGCGCCTCCGGACTGGCCCGATCCGGAGACGACCGGGCGCGCGGCGCGCAGCGAGCCCGACGTCGCGTGCATCGGCTTGACGGGGGCGTTGAGCATGACCGCCGTCTTGTTGGCCGCCGACTCGTCGCCCTCGATCGTGTCGTCGGGCGTCGCGATCACCCGCAGCATGTTCGTGAGGTGCCCGGGCGCCTGCGCCGTGATGCTCTCGCCCTCGTCGCTCTCGGACGGCATCACCGCGCGCGGCGCCGGCGCGTGCTCGCGCGGCGGCGGCGACTTGGCGGCGCCGGCGTCGAACGTCGGCGGCCGCGTGAGCGCCGGAGGCGCCAGAGGCGTCAGCCGCGTGACCGGCGCCTGCGCGGTGACGCTGTCGTCCTCGTACTCGGCGACGACGGGGCCGCGCGTCGTGATGCTCTCCTCCGCGTCGTACGCGTCTTCTTCGTCGTCCGCGGCCGCGCGCGGCGCGTCCTCACCGGGCCGCCGTCCGGCGGCGGGGGTCGGCGGCGGCAGGCGGCCGGGGGGCGACGTCCTCGGCTCGTCCTCCTCGGGGAGGCGCGCGCTCACGATCGAAGGCGTCAGCGCGGTCACGCTGTCGTCGGGCTCGTCGGCCTCGTGCGCGAGCGGTCGGACGAGGGCGCTGCCCGCGGCCGGCGTCGGCGCGGCCGGAGCCTCGGGCGCCAGCGGGGACGTCACGAGCGTGCGGACCTCGGTCTCGTCGCCCTCGTCCTCCTCGATGGCCATCTCGCGGATCTGCACCGCGCCCGGCACGGTGATGGGCAGCGCGCCCCCCTTCAAGCTGACCCGCGGCGCCGTCGCGGTGATGCTCCCGTCCTCCGCGTCGGCCTCCGTCTCCACGCCCGCCGGCTCCGCCCGCGGCGGCGTCGGGCGCTTCGGCGGCACGGGCGGCGGCTTCGACGTCGAGGGCGGAGACGGCGCCTTCCCCGGCGCGGACGGCGGCGGCTTCGACGTCACCGGCGGCGGCTTCGACGCAGGCGGCGGCTTCGACGTCGCGGGCGGCGGCGGCCGCGACGACGACGGATCGTAGCCCGCGGCGGGGCGGTTGCTCGGGAGCGGCGATCCGAGCCCGACCGCGGTCGGCCGCTTCGACGTCATGCGGAGCGGCTGCGCGGGCCGCGGCGGGGCGGGCGGCGACGCAGCGCGGACCTCACGCGGAGCGTTCGATGCCGGCGACGCAGCGCGGATCTCGCCCGGAGCGCTCGACGCCGGCGAGGCGCCTCGCACCTTCGGATCGACCGGCTGCTGGACGGTTCGATCCTCCTCGTCGGCCTCGGACGCGTCGGCCTCGGACGACGTGAGCGCTGGCAGACGGGCAGCGGGGGCGGTCGCGGCGGCGGTGGTATCGCCGTCGGGCCCCTCGTCATCCTCCGTCGCCGTCACCCGCGTGGGGACGTCGTCGTCCGACGTAACTGCCACATAAGCAGTTTACAGGCCGCGCGAAAAGAAGCCTAGCAGACCTCGGCCTTTAGCCGACCGCGCGGCGCGCCCGCGAGCGCCGCGGTCCGCCCGCGGCTCGGCGACGCCGCTCGCCGCCCGCAGGATTCGACCGTTTCGTATTTGCTTACGGACACTTAGACGCTTCACCGGAGCGCCGGACGGGCCCCGCCGGCGCGACATACCGCGGTCGGCACGGCGTGGGGCACGCGGCATACCAGCGATCTAAATACACGAAATATTTGGATAATTAAAATTATCGGCGAACCTGATCCAAATCGCCACGCAAGGCCACAGGGAACCTGGTGTCAAATGGCGTCGAGCCCTTAGGACCTCGTGTGGAGGGTCTCCGGAGGTTACATGTTCGCCCCTTATCGCTCGTTCGTAGGACCGCTTGCTGGGCTCACCTTCCTCTTCGCGACGCTCCACTGCGGTGACGACGCTACCGAGGGAGCGACGGGAAGCGACGCTGGGGTCGATCGCGGGACGACGAACGAAGGCGGGGCGAGCACCACGAGCCCTCCCGCCGAATGCGCGTCGGAGGCGGCCGGGGTCGCGCAGGCCGTCTGCGCGGCGAACGCGTTCTTGGCCGCGCTGTCGGACACGCAGAAGACCGCCGCCAACCCTGCGTACACGGACAAGGCGTCTCGGACGAAGTGGTCGAATCTTCCGGGACAGGAGCGCCCCGGCCTGCAGATGGGCGACCTCACCGAGGCTCAACAGGAGGCGGCGCTGGCGATGATGGCCACCGTGCTCACCACCCACGGTCTGGCTGAGCTGACCGGCATCCGCGCGGCGGACGATTACCTCGCCGCGCAGCAGGGCGGCGGTGGCGGTGGCGGCGGTGGCGGGTACGGCTCGAGCCTCTACCACGTCGCGGTCTTCGGGACACCGAGCACGACGGACGAATGGGAGGTCATGTTCGGCGGTCATCACATGGCCTTCAACGTGAATTACGTCGGCGGAGTCGGCTACCCCGTCCCGAACCATGCAGGTGTGGAACCGAAGGGCACGTTCACCCAAGGGGGCTCGACCTACGCCCCCCTCGACCCCAAGGCGAACGCGTTGGTCGCCGTTTTCGACGCGCTCGACAGCGCGACCTTCTCCAACGCCCACCTGAGCGGGACCTACGGCGACGTCGTCGTCGGTCCCGCCGAGTACGGCACCGGCTCCTATGCGAATGCGGCAGCGAAGTTCCCCACCGGCTCCAACCGCACCGGGGTCCTCGTTTCGTCGCTGCCTTCGGCGACGCAGGCGCTCGTCACGGCCGCCATCGAGCTTTGGGTCCGCGATTACGCGCCGGAGACGGCGGACGCGCTCCTCGCGGACTACACCTCGTCGACCGCGTACGCCGACACGTACGTCGCCTGGGGTGGAACGGCGTCGACGAAGATCGACGTCGACGTGAGCGGCACGTACATGCGCATCGATGGCCCCCGCGCTTGGATCGAGCTGTCGTGTCAATCCGGCGCCGTGATCCAAGGGCAGACGCATTACCATACGATCTACCGCGACAGGTCGTTCGACTACGGCGATCAGCTGCAGTGATCCGTCGCGTCGGAGCGCTCCTCGCCGTTCTCTGTTCCTTGCTGCTCGCCCGCGTCGCGTGGGCGCACGACGCGAGGGGCGAGGTCGTCTTGCTCGACGTCGGGGAACGGTCCGTCGCCGTGGAGCTGCTCATCCCGCTGTCCCAGCTCCGCGTCAACGTCCCCGACCTGTTCCCGGGCGTGGATCACGATCTCGCGTCGGTGGAGGTCGACGGAGTACCGGAGCACGTGAGGACTCGACTCGTCGCGTTCGACCGCGAGCATCGACCGTTCGTCACCACGGTCGACGGCGCGCAGGTGAAGCGCATCGATGACGGCGACGTGGTGGTCGTGCTCGCACGCCTTCTCGCCCCCGAGGGCAGCGACGCGCGGTGGTTCGAGCTTCACGACGACGTCATCCTCGATCACGTCGTCACCCATTCCGTCTACGTGTTCCTCCGACGCGATCTGCGGGCCGGAGACGTGGACGAGAGCGCGTCGCTCTTGGGAGAGCTCCACCATCAACAGCGCGCGCTCGTCGTGGATCGCACGGATGGCGGCATGGGCAGCGTCGTCCGCCACGGGTTCGAGCTCGGGATACACCACATCGCGGAGGGAGCGGATCACATCCTCTTCCTCCTCATGCTCCTCTTGCCGGCGCCCCTCGTCGCCGTGCCCCCACGTCGCTGGTCCGCCGCGGGAACGGTACGACGCGCCGTCATCGAGTCCGCCAAGATCGCCAGCGCGTTCACGATCGGTCACTCGGCGACGCTGGCCGGAGCGACGCTCCTCCAGCGCTCGAGCGGTCCTCGACTCACGACCGCGATCGAGATCGCGATCGCCGCGTCGATCCTCGTCGCCGCGGTTCACGCGCTCCGCCCGCTCTTCTCGCGACACGAAGCGCTCGTCGCGGGAGGATTCGGATTGGTCCACGGCCTCGCCTTCGCGTCCGCGCTCGTGCCGTTCAGCTTCGACCGGACGACGCTCTTGCTCTCGCTGCTCGGCTTCAACCTGGGCGTCGAAGCCATGCAGCTCGCGATCATCGTCACCGTCGGTTCGGCCTTTGCGCTCTTGAGCCGCGGCTCGAGCTACGCGCTGGTACGCGTAGGAGGCAGCGCCTTCGGCGTCGTCGCGGCGATCGGCTGGATCCTCGAGCGGGCGACGGGCTGGCGACCGTTGACCTCCGCGTGGGTCGACGCGCTCGCACGTCGCGGCCCGTGGCTGCTCGCGGCGCTCGTGCTGACCGTCGTGGTCGACGCAGTCGCCCACCGCCCCCGTCGATCTCCGGCGTCTGGCTCGCCGTAAGCCCCCTGAGCGCACCCCGCGCGCTCGTCTCCGTCCGGTCCCGCGAACCAAGTCGACCCGTGCTGAACAGCCGCACACCAACGCGTCCTCACGGAGGTCCCGAACGAGCCGAAGCACGAGCCGCCGCGTCGACTCTCGTGCGTCCGCGGCGAACCGTCGAAGTGTCAGGGAGGCATTTCGGCTTCGAAGCGACGACGCTCAAGCGCGTCGACGCTTCGATGGCGCGTTCCGGCGGGGGCGGAGGGGACGTCGGGCGAGCAAGGCGGCGAGGCCGGCGCCGACGAGCGCCCACGGCGAGGCGCCGGCGGGGTGGCGCCCCGTCGCCTGGCAGCCGCCGCCGACGTTCACCGAGCGCGCGACGGGATCCTCGTCGTCGATCGCGTGCTGGACCGCGTGCTGGACCGTGGTCGACGTGCTCGGCTCATGGGTGGCGTCCCCGACGTACTCGGCGCGGACGTCGTGAACGCCGATCGAGAGCGCGCGGGTCGACAACACGGCGGTCGACTCGAGCGCGTTCGCGCTCGTCGTCAACGGTACCTTCCCGAGCGAGGCGGCCCCCGCGAAGAGCTCGACGTCTCCGGACGCGCCCGCCACGCTCGAAGACACGGTGACGGTGAAGGTGACGAGGTCGCCCGGCGCCGACGAGCTCGACGACGAGAGCAAGGTCGTCGACGTGGACGCTCGACTCACCTGATGCGTCGCGGTCGAGGCCGATGGCTCGTGGTTCGTGTCGCCCGAGTACGAGGCTTCGATCCCGTGGCTCCCCACGGGGAGAGACGCCGTGGAGAGCGTCGCCACCCCCGCCTCGAGGGGCACCGTCCCGAGCACGAGCTCGCCCTGCGCGAAGGTCACCGTGCCCGACGGCGGGCCCTTGGCCGACGTCACGGTCGCCGTCAGCGCGACCGCCTGGCCGAACGCGGTCGTCGCGGCCGACGTCGTCAGCGCGACGGCGCTCGTCGCCCGCTCGACGACGTGGACGCGGGAGGCCGAGACGGCCTCGTGGATCGCGTCGCCGCCGTAGGTCACCTCGACGACGTGCGTGCCGGCTTCGAGCGCGTCGGTCGTGAGCGCGGCGCCACCGCCGACCAGCGGCACCGTGTCGAGCGTCGTCGGCGGCGCCGTCGAGACGTCCGTGAAGGTCACGCTCCCGGAGGGGGTGGTCGCGCCGGCGCTCGCCGTCAGCGTCGCGGTGAACGTCACGCTCTGTCCGTAGGTCGACGGGGACGTCGAAGCCTGCAGGTCGACGAGCGTGCCGTCCTGCGCGACGAGTTGGGTCACCGCGTCCGCGCTCGCGTCGAAGTCGCCGTCGCCCGCGTACTCCGCCACGATGGTGTGCGCTCCGGGGGCGAGGGTCGTCGCCACGAACGAGGCCGTGCCTGCGCCGTCGAGCGCGCCGCTCCCGAGCGTGTTCCCCGCCTCCTTGAAGGTCACCGTACCGGTGGGCGTGCCCGCCGCTGGCGGGGTCGCCCGCACCGTCGCCGTGAACGTCACGGGGTGGCCGACGAGCGACGGGCTCTGGGAGGTGGCCACGGAGGTCGTCGTGCTCCCCTTCGCCACCGAGTGGGCGACCGGCGATGAAATCGTCCCCGTCGGCACGTACCGCGCGGTGAGCGAATGGACGCCGACCGAGAGGGTGGACGTCACGAGGGTCGCCTCGCCGGCGGAGACCGAGGCGCTCCCGATCTCGACGCTGCCGTCGAAGAACTGGACCGTGTCGCCCGTCGTTCCGCCCGCCACGGTGGCCTTGAGAGTGACCGGCGCCGCCGTGACCGAGGGGCTCGGCGAGGCGTCGAGCGACACGCCGAGCGCGGCCGGGGGCAACATGTACGTCGCGAAGACGGTCGCCTGACCGTCGTGCAAGTACCACGTTCCGTCCAAGTAATAGTAGCGCGGCTCGGAGTAGCCCTTGCTGATCTGCCAGACGCACGGGAGGGTCGTGGACGGCGAGGTCGCGCCGAGCTCGATCGTGAAGAGCTCGTCGGTCGTGAGCTGGATGTTCGCCGCGGTCATGTCGATGAACTCGGTGCGCATGTTGACCGCTTCGGTCAGCGTGAAGGTCCTGCTGAACAGGAGGGGCCCGTCGATCGGAGCCGGCCCGCGCTTGACGCGCACCGTGAAGGTCACGGGGGCGCTCTCGGTGGTCCGGAGGGTGAGAGCCACTCCGGCGAGGGTGCCGGTCACTCCGGCCTTCACCTGCTGCCGGCTGCGCCGGTTGTCCGCTCCGATACAGAGAGCTCCATTCCCCGCCTCGGTCTGCTGATCCACCGTGCCCACCGCCGCCCGCGCGTCTCGAGGTTCGACGAGGACGACGACCAGGAGGACCAGCCAGGGCAGCAGACGTCGGAGGCTGAGCATCGTCCGACGCTACAAGGCGCGCCGCATCGGCATAACCCCTCAACTTGGAGGGGGCCGAGCCTCGACGTCCTCGCGGACGGCGCGCTCACGCCGCCCCATCGTCATCTCGGCGCGGCCCGAGGCGCGCCCTATGTCATCCGTGACGATGCGGTCATCCGTGACGATGCGCGAACGCGGTTCACGCTCGCCGATCCCAATCACCTACCCCGTCCGACGGCCATCGTGCTGCCGAGGGGCGCCGGCGGCGTGACCGCCGACGACGCCCACTTGTTCGCGAGCTCCATGCGCCCGCTCACGCGTAGCTTCTTGTACACCGAGCGAATGAGCTCACGCGCTCGCGCCTCGCTCATCGACAGGTTCGCCGCGAGGTTCTTCACGTCGGAGCGCCCAAGCAGTCCGTAGGCCACTTCGCGCTCGCGAGGCGAGAGAACCGCGAGTCCGTCCAACCGCCCCAACATCAGCGCAAAGCGCTGCACCCACGGCGCGATCCCGGGGGTGACGAGCTCGAGCAGGCGCGCCTCACGGTGCCCGTAGGGCTCTGCCTCCGACGAACGGTCGAAGGACAGGTGGAGCTCCACGGTCGGAGAGAGCGCGTAGATCGCCTTGAGCCGATCGCGGAGCGAGAACATCGTCCAGTACTTCGCCTCGACGGTGTCTCGGTGCGCGGCGAGTCTCCGCGGGTCGGGGACGTGGGCGACGCGATGGCGACCGGCAGCCGTGCACGTGTCCCGGATCAGCGGATCGTGCACGTACGTCTCCTCGCGGACGTCTTGCGCGACGACGAGCATCTGCTCGTGCGACTTCGGCCCGACGTCGTAACAGAGGTCGACGCGCCAGCCGAAGAGCGGGTCGTCCTTGGGTGGACAGGGCATCTTCACGCCGAGCACGGCGAACCCGCGCGTCGCTCCGAGGGCACGACCGATCCGGGCGTGCCCCGACGCGACATAGAGCGCGAGGGTCTCTTGAGGACCCATCGCCGCGAGGTCGACGCACACGGACATGGCCTCCCGCGTCAGGTCCAGGTCCGACGACGCGTCGTCCTCCCCGAGGGTCGGCTGTGCGGCGGTGGCCATGGCGACACACCAACGTACCATGGCGCCGGCCGGTGAACGCGCGCGTCTCCGTTCGGCGCAGAAGGCTGCGGCCACGACTCATGCTGGAGTGATGCGGACTGGAGTGATGCGGAACGAGGGAGCGCGGCCGACATGGAGAAAGAAGAGGACGCTGCCGGGAGGGCCGACGGCGACGGCGCGCTCTGCGACCGAGATCGCTCAGCCGATCTCGTCGAGGCGGCTGCGAGCTGCGAGGGAGCTCCTCGCCGAGCTCGTGTCGAACGGCTCGTCATTGCCGAGGCGGGCCGGTCGTCGACGTCGGAGCTGCCGGGTAGCTTGCTCGACTTGGTGGTTGGTCGATAGCCCCCCGCCCGAGCGTCGACGACGCACGCTGGGCACGACCGCTCCGGCATGCGAGAACCCGAACGTGCTCCCCCGCGCTCACGCCTGTCCGTGTTGTGGCCGTCTCACACTCGAAGCACGCGCGGGCTTCGAGATTTGCCCGGTGTGCTTCTGGGAGGACGACGGGCAGGACGACGTCGATGCCCATCTCGATCGCGGCGGTCCCAACCGCGGCAGCCTCTGGCAAGCACGGGCGAACTACCTCAGGTTCGGCGCGTGTGAAGAGGTCGCCAAGCAGCATGTGCGTGGCCCCCTTCTCGATGAGCCGGAGGCTCGCCAGTGGTCCTTGCTCGACGACGTGGCCGTCGAACGGATCCCATCGTCGAACGTGTCCGCGTGGAACCTGCTCCATGACGGCACCGTGGCCGGCATCGAACGCAGCAGCGACGGGCGCGTATCCGTCATCGTCGACATCCCTTACCTGCGGACACGCTTTGCCGTGCCCGGCACCGCCTTCCGGCTCGAACTCTTCGACTGCTCGCGTCTCGAGTTCACCCCGTACGATCGAGCCGCCACGTCGTCGCTCGACGAAATCGCCCAGGCGGAAGCAGACATCCTCGAGGCGAGGAACGAAGAGAGCTCCGTCGTGGTCTGGGGAAGCACCGGCGTCCTGAAGGTCCGCTACCAAGACCTCTCGCTGAGGTTTGACGACGGTGCGCCGCTGGCACACGCCGCTCTCGAGGAGTGCGCGCGCACGTACTGGGACGAGTGGGCGCGCGGGGCAGCTCGCCTTCAGCACGGAAAGAAAAAAGAAGAGGACGCCCCGTGATGGCCGAGAACGGACCGGCTCTTCGTCGAGCCCTCTGCGGCGAGCAGAAGACAAACTCGGCCCTGCCCCGCCTTTCAGCGAAGAGCCGGCGCTCCCACCGCTCGTCGGTCGCCGAAGCCGTCGCCACAAAACGACGAAAGCCCTGCAAAACAGGGCCTCTCAGAGGTGCGGATCGGATTCGAACCGACGTATGACGGTTTTGCAAACCGTTGCCTAACCACTTGGCTACCGCACCGAAACGGTGTCTTTTCGCTCACTTGGAGCCGTCAGCGGGGGCCCGCGAGAGGCGCCTGGTACAACGTGTATACCACACGCATCCAAGCCGCCGATCGAGCTCAACTACGTGGACACCTCACGCTTTTGTTTTGCACACCTTGCCGAACCACTTGGCTACCGCGCCGCTCCAGGGACTGACGCATACCGGGGGGCGCTCCCGCCGTCAACCAGGTCGCCGCCCGAGCGCCGCCATTTTGTCTCCACGTTTCGGACCGGGACGCGCGCGGCGCCCGCGCCACGGCGCGCGGCGCCCGCGCCACGGACCTCGTCCTCCGCGC
>JAHBWF010000087.1 GCA_019637105.1 Labilithrix sp. | reverse complement strand
CTGTGGTAGAAAGGGCCCGTCGCATGACGACCGGAACGGAGCAAAGCGAGGACGACGTCGCGACGGCGTCGCTGGTCGACGCGCTGCTGGTCTACGCCGAGCCGCTCGCCGCCGACGCGCACGCCGTCGTGCTCGGAGACTCCGAGGGCGCCGTCGCCGAGCGCTTGCTCGAGCTCGGCGCCCGCGCCGTGCACGTGTTCGATCCCGACCCGGCGCGGGCCGCCTCCGCCGCGCGCGAGGCCCCGCGGGGCGTCACCGTCCGCGCGCTCGTCGACGACCTCGACGTCCGCGACGGAGCGTTCGACTTCGCGGTCGTGCCCGATCTGTCCGAGCTCGACGACGCGCGCGCGGCGGTCGCCCGCCTTCGCCGGGCCGTCGCCGGTCGCGGCGCGGTCGTGGCGATGGGCCGCGCGAAGCTCCAGGCGGGCGCCGACGAGGGCGAGCCGCCGTTCGGGAGCGAGCTCGGGCCCGCCACGCTCTCGTACGGCGAGCTCTACGACGTCTTCGCGGCCGAGTTCGAGGACGTGTCCCTCGCCGGCGTCCTGCCGTTCTCGGGCGTGGTGTTCGCCGAGCTCGGCGGCGACGGCGACGAGGCGCCCGCGGTCAGCGTCGACACCCGCCTCGCCGCGTCGGCCGCGCCGAGCGTGTTCGTCGTGGTGGCCTCGCAGAGCGCGCCCGGCGATCCGCGCGCTCGGCGCCCCGCGCTCGACGCGTACGCGATCGTCCAGGTCCCTTCGCCCAGCGAGCCGCCGCCCGACTCGACGATCGCGCTCGAGGCGAGCCTCGCCGCCACGCAGCTCAAGACCGAGCTCCTCGCCGTCCAGCTCGAGGAGGCGCGCGAGCGCCTGGTCGTCTCGGACGTGCGCAGCGTCGAGACCGCCGCCCGGCTCGACCGAGCGGCGGGCGAGCGCGACGCCGCGCTGACGCGCGCGATGGAGCTGGAGACCGTGCTCGCCGCCACGCAGCAGACGACGGCCGCGCTGGAGCAGCGTCTGCTCGAGGCCGAGCGCCGCCTGCTCGAGGCCGAGCAGGGGCTGCTCGAGCGCGACGAGCGCCTCGCCGTCCTGGCCGCCGAGCTCGAAGCGCGTCGCTCGGCGGAGGCGCCGACGATCGCGATCGACGTGGTCGACGTGGTCGACGTCGGCGCGGTCGTGGCGCGCGCGGAGGTCGCGGAGGCCGCGCTCGCGGCGGCGCTCGCCGACATCGCCGCGCGCGAGGAGAACGCGGCGACGCACGTCGACACGCGCCTCCCCGACGTCACGGCGATCGTCGCGCGCGCCGAGCGCGCCGAGGCGGCGCTGGCGCTGAGCGCCGCCGACCTCTCCCAGGTCGCGGAGGCCCACGCGGCCGAGACGGCCGCGTACGAAGAGCAGCTCCGCGAGCGCGCGCGCGTCGTCGCCTCGCTCGAGAAGGAGCTCGTCCGCCGCGAAGAGCTCGTCAGGGAGCTCGTGACGTCGCTCGAGGACGCGCGCGACGGGATGGAGACGGGCGTCTTCGAGATCGCCGCTCCGCTCCCGCCCCCGGCGCCGCGCGTCGACGTGGCCGCCGCCGAGGAGGTCCTCCGCCTCCGGCAGAAGCTCGACGAGCTGGCGGCGGAGATCGCGCGCCGGGAGGGGGAGCTCACCGCCCGCGCGTGGCGGATCGCCGAGCTCGAGAACGAGCGCGCGCGCCTCGCGATCGAGGTGGAGGAGGCCGCCGCGTCGCGGGCCGCCGCGAGCGCGCGACCGCAGGAGCTCGCGCCCGACGCCGGCGCGGACCTCGCGCGCGCGCAGGGCGAGCTCGACGCGCTCCGGCAGGCGCTCGCGCAGGAGCACGCGGCGCGCGTCGCGGCGGAGTCCGGCGAGGAGCTCGCCCGCGCCCGCGCGGAGCTGGCTCGCCAGGCCGCGTTGCTCGAGCAGATCCGCGGTCGCGCCGAGAGCGCCTGAGCGCCCGGCGGGGAGGGCTCCGGCGACCGCGTCGCGTCGCGCACCTCGAGCAGAGCGACCTTCGCCCGTGCTAGGGTGGTTGACACCCTTGGCCCGCGCCTTACCTTGCGGCTCGCGGCACGGTTCTGTTCCATGTCGGAAAAGCGCGATTACTACGAAGTCCTGGGTGTCGAACGGACCGCGAGCGCCGATGAGGTCCGCAAGGCATACAAGCGCGAAGCGCTGAAGCATCATCCGGATCGCAACCCGGGCGACCCGACCGCAGAGGTCAAATTCAAGGCCGTCAACGAGGCCTATCAGGTCCTCTCCGACGACGAGAAGCGTCAGATCTACGACCAGTTCGGTCACGCCGGGCTCGAGGGCGGCATGGGCGGCGGCGGGGACGCCTCGGACGTCTTCGCGCACATGCAGGACCTCTTCGCGGAGATGTTCTCCGGCGGCGGCTTCGGCTTCGGCGGCGGCGGGCGCCGGCAGGCGCGGCGGGGGGCCGATCTCCGCGTGCAGGCGCGCCTCAACCTGCGTGAAGCCGCGTTCGGACTGAAGCGCGAGATCACCGTCAACGCTCCCACGCGCTGCGAGGACTGCCAGGGCTCGGGCGCCAAGCCGGGGACCAAGCCCGAGACGTGCGCGCACTGCCGCGGCAGCGGCCACGTGTCGAACGCGCGCGGCTTCGTGATGTTCACGACGCCCTGCCCGCGCTGTCACGGGCAGGGCGTGGTCATCAAGGAGCACTGCAAAGCGTGCAAGGGCCACGGCGCGATCGAGAAGGCCCGCAAGGTCGTCGTCGGCTTCCCGCCGGGCATCGACGGCGGGCAGAAGCTGCGCATCCCGGGACAAGGCATGCCGGGGCCCGGCGGCGCCCCCGCGGGCGATCTCTACGTCGAGATCGACGTCGAAGAGGACGCGCGCTTCGAGCGCGACGGCGCCGATCTCGTCACGCGCGTCCACGTCTCGTTCGCCGACGCCGCGCTCGGCGCGGAGATCCGCGTGCCGTCGATCGGCGATTCGGCCGACGACCCGGCGGACACCACGGTGTCGTGCCGCATCCCCGCGGGGACGCAGTCGGGGTCGGTCTTCCAGATCAAGGGGCAGGGCGTGCCTCGGCTCGACGGTCGCGGCCGCGGGTCGCTCGTCGCGGTCGTTCAGGTCGACGTCCCGACGCAGCTCACCGAACGCGCGAAGGCGCTGCTCGTCGAGCTCGAGACGGAGCTCCGCGCGGGCGCCGTGCCCGACGCGGGCAAGGCGCGGGCGGCCGGCGCGAAGTAGTTGTAGCCTGGGGCGATGTCCTCGCTGGACGCGCTGAAGGCCAAGCTCGCCGCCACCGCCGCGCTGCGTCCCGTGGGCCGCGTGCTCGGGGTGACCGGGCTGTCGCTCCGCTTCAGCATGCCGGGCGTCCGCGTCGGCGACGTCGTGACGGTGAAGCGCCGCGGCGAGCCGCTCGCGTGCGAGGTCGTCGGCTTCGAGCGCGGCGAGGCGATCGGGATGCCGCTCGGCGCGATCGTCGGCGTCGGCCCGGACGACGAGGTCGAGTCCACCGGCGCCGGGTTCGCCGTACGCGCCTCCGACGCGCTCTTCGGCCGCGTCGTCGACGGGCTGGGGCGGCCGATCGACGGCCGCGGGCCGATCGAGGGCGGCGCGATCGTCCCGGTCGACGCCGACCCGCCGATCGCCCTCGAGCGCCGACCGGTGAGCCGGCCGCTCGCCACGGGCGTGCGCGTCCTCGACGGCCTGCTCACGATGGGCGAGGGCCAGCGCGTCGGCCTCTTCGCCGGCTCGGGCGTCGGCAAGAGCACGCTGCTCGGCGCGATCGCGCGCGGCACCGCGGCGGACGTCGTCGTCGTCGCGCTCGTCGGCGAGCGCGGTCGCGAGGTCGGCGAGTTCCTCGAGCACGCGCTCGGCGAGGAGGGCCGCCGCCGGAGCGTCGTCGTCGTCGCGACGAGCGACGTCGCCGCCCTCGAGCGCCTTCGCGCCGCGCAGGTCGCGACGGCCTACGCCGAGCATTTCCGCGATCGAGGACGGAGCGTGATGCTCCTCGTCGACTCCGTCACGCGCTTCGCGCGCGCGCAGCGCGAGGTCGGCCTCGCCGCCGGCGAGCCTCCGGCGCGGCGCGGCTACCCGCCGAGCGTCTTCGCGACGCTCCCGCGGCTGCTCGAGCGCTCGGGGCAGGGCTCGCGCGGCGCCATCACGGCGATCTACACCGTGCTCGTCGAGGGCGGCGACATGGACGAGCCGATCGCCGACGAGGTGCGCGGCATCCTCGACGGCCACGTCGTGCTCGATCGCGCCGTCGCCGCGCGCGGCCGTTACCCGGCGGTCGATCCCACGGCGTCGCTCTCGCGCGTCATGGACGCCGTGGTCGCGCCGGAGCACCGCGACGCCGCGCGCCGCCTGCGCGCGCTCGTCGCGCGCTACGAGGCGAAGCGCGATCTCGTGATGCTCGGCGCCTACGCGAAGGGCAGCGACGAGGAGCTCGACGAGGCCCTCGCGAAGATGCCCAAGATCGAGCAGTTTCTCCGGCAGTCTCCCGCCGATCGCGTCGCCTTCGACGAGACCGTGGCGCACCTCGTCCGCGTCGTCGCCTGACGCGCGCGCTGCGATCCGTCGAGTACTTCGACGCATCTCGGCTGCGAAATGCGCGCTACGCCTGCTCGACGCCGGCGCGTTCGAGGTCCCCGCCGGCGCCTGATCCGCGCTCGAGCCGGAAGACGACGCACGTGACGTTGTCCGGCGCGCCGGCTTCGAGCGCGCGCGCCACGAGCGCGCCCGTCGCGACGTCCGGATCGGCGTGCTCGCGGAGCGTCGCGGCGATCGCGGCGTCCGTGACGACGCCGGAGAGGCCGTCGGAGCAGAGGAGGACCACGTCGCCGTCCTCGAGCGGCGTGTGCGTGACGGCGACGTCGAGGCGGGTCGAGCAGCCGACGGCCTGGAGGATCACGTTCGCGCCGGCGATCTCGCGGGCGCCGGGCGGGATGGCGCCGGAGGAGCGCAGGAGCTCCGCCATCGTCTGATCGCGCGTGATCTGACGGAGCGCGCCGCGGTGGAGCACGTACGCGCGGCTGTCGCCGACCTGCGCGCAGACGAGCGAGCCGTCGGCGATCGCGGCCAGCGTCGTCGTGGTCCCCATCCGCGCGAGCCGCGGGGACGCGCGCCCCTCCTGCTTGATGCGCTCGGAGGCGGCCTCGATGCTGGCGACGAGCCCGCGCGCCACGCGGCCTTCGCCGGCGCCGCCGAGCCTCGCCGTGCGGAGGAAGCCCAGGATCGTCTCGACGGCGAGGCGGCTCGCGATCTCGCCGCCCGCCTCGCCGCCCATCCCGTCGCAGACCACGCCCACGAAGGCGCCCGGCTCGGGGAGGAGGACCGCGGCCGCCGGCGGCTCGAAGGCGACGGCGCCCCCGAGGTCCGCGAACGCCGCGCAGTCCTCGTTGTTCTCTCGCTCGCAGCCGCGGTCGGTCCGCGCGGCGACGCGCACCCGCGCGCGGCGTGAGGGGTGGGGGCCGGGGAACGGATCGGGCTCGACGCGGTAGCTACTCATGCTGTCAACTTGAAACAGAAACTAAAGTTGTCAACTGGCGTGGCCGAACGGGTGACGGCGGGCGCGGCCCCGCGTACCCTGTTCGGGTGAGCTCCCGCGAGCGCGAACCGGCGCCGGACGCGCCGCCTGCGACGGCCGGCGACTGGCAGACGCGGCTCCGCGAGGCGATGGACGCCCGCCGCCTGAGCGGCGGCGAGCTCGCGCGCCGGGCCGGCTTCACGTCGCAGTACGTCAACTCGCTCCGGTCGGGCGATCGCGGCGCGCGCCTCCCATTCGACACGGCGCGGAAGCTCGCCCACGCGCTCGGCGTCTCGGTCGACTGGCTGACGAAGGGCGACGGCCCGCGCGAGCGGCTGAGCGACGTCTTCGTGGTCGGAGCGGACGGCGCCGGCTCGGCCGCGCGCGCGCCGTCGCCGTCGGACCTCTACCCGAGCCGGGCGGAGGCGATCGCGCTCCTCGCTTCGTACGTCGCGCCCGAGGTCATCGAGGCGCTCCGCGCGGCGGTGCCGGACGACGGCGTCGATCCCGGACGCGACTACTGGATCCACTACGCGAAGGACCTCGCGCGCGACCTCCGCCGCATCAAGGAAGACCCGGACCTGAACGTGAAGGACGCGCCGCCGAAGTCGGCCTACCTCCCGGTGTCGAAGAAGAAGGGCTGAGCGCCGTTCGCTCGAGCCGCGCTCGCGACGCGCGAGGCCTGGGGTAGAGTGCGCGCGCCATGACCGTCCTCCAGGTCGCCGACCTGCGCTTCGGCTACGCCGGCGACACCCTCTTCGAGTCCGTCACCTTCAGCCTCGCGCTCGGCGAGCGCGCCGCGCTCGTCGCGCCCAACGGCGCCGGCAAGTCGACGCTCCTCCGCCTCATCGGCAAGGAGCTCGAGCCCGACGGCGGGACGGCCGTGATCAAGAAGGACACGACCGTCGGCTACTACCGGCAGTCGCACGAGGTCGCGGCCGAGGGCGACGTGCTCTCGGCCTTCATGTCCGGCTTCCGCGACGTCGTCGAGGCGCGCGAGGCGCTCGTCGCGGCGCAGCACGAGGCCGCGAGCGGCGACGCGCGCGCCCTCGAGCGGCTCGCGCACGCGACCGAGCGCTACCACGTGGCGGGCGGCGACGCGCTCGAGCACAAGGTCGCCGCGATCGCCGCGAAGCTCGGCTTCGAGCCCGTCGATCTCGCGCGGCCGGTGGCGTCGCTCTCGGGCGGCGAGCGCGGGCGCCTTCACCTCGGCGTCGTCCTGGCGCAGCAGCCCGATCTGCTCCTGCTCGACGAGCCCACCAACCACCTCGATCTCGACACGATCGCGTGGCTCGAGGGCTGGCTCCGCGGCTACCGCGGCGCGGTGCTCGTCGTCTCGCACGATCGCGCGTTCCTCGACGCGGTCTGCCCTTCGACCCTCGAGCTCGGATCGAAGGGCCTCCGCGTCTACCCGCTCCGCTACAGCGAGTACGCCGTCGCGCGCGCCGAGGACCTCGAGCGCGAGCGCGCGCTCGCCGAGCGGCAGCAGGCGTTCGTCGACAAGACCGAGGACTTCATCCGCCGCAACATCGCCGGCCAGAAGACCAAGCAGGCGCAGAGCCGGCGCAAGATGCTCGACAAGCTCGATCGGTTCGAGCGCCCGGAGGACGTCTGGGCGCTCGCCGAGCGCGTCAGCTTCCGCTTCGCGCCCGCGGCGCGCTCCGGCGACATCGTGCTCGACGCGAAGGGGCTCGAGGCGTCGCGCGGCGGCCGCCCGCTCTTCGCCGGCGTGGATCTCCTCGTCCGGCGCGGCGAGCGCATCGGCGTCGTCGGTCCGAACGGGGCGGGGAAGTCGACGCTCCTCAAGCTGCTCGCCGGCCGCGGCGATCCGGCGCTCGACAAGGGCAGCGTCCGCCGCGGGACCAACCTGCAGGAGGGCTACTTCGATCAGCACCTCGGCGAGGTCGATCCGAAGCGCACGGCGGTCGAGGAGGTCCGGCGCGTGCGCGGCGATTTCACCGTCGAGGCCGCGCGGCAGTACCTCGCGCGCTTCCGCTTCTGGGGCGACGATCCGCTCCGCGTGGTCGCCGGCTTCTCGGGCGGGGAGCGCTCGCGCCTCGCGCTCGCGAAGCTCCTGCTCGAGCCGCGGAACCTTTTGTTCCTCGACGAGCCGACGAACCACCTCGACATCCCGGCCGCCGAGATCCTGGAGGAGGCGCTCGTCGGCTTCGAGGGCACGGTCATCCTGGTCTCGCACGACCGGCGCTTCCTCGACACGGTCACGACGCGCATCGTGAGCGTGCGCGACGCGAAGGTCGACGTCTTCCCCGGGGGCTTCTCCGACTGGGCGAGCTCGACGAAGCCGCGCGACGAGAGGAAGCCGCGCGACGAGAGGAGGGAGAAGAAGGCGCCGAACGCGGAGCCGGCCAAGGCCAAGTCGAACGCGCCGCCCGCCGCGATCGACGAGGCCGCGCGGAGGCGGCAGCACGAGGCGCAGAAGTCGAAGGCGCGCGATCGCGAGAAGCGAGAGCGCCGCGTCAAGGAGCTCGAGGAGCTCATCGCCGCGGGCGAGAAGCAGCTCGAGGCGATGCGCGCGAAGCTGAAAGAGGATCCCGGGGGCGACTGGGCGAAGCTCGCCGAGCTCGCCGCCGAGGAGCAGGCGGTCGCGCGCAAGGTCGACGTGATGATGGCCGAGTGGGCCAAGCTGTCGGCCGGCGCGTGACGCGCGCCTCGCGGGCGCTCGACGCCGCGGCGCGCGGTCGTGGGGCCGCCTCGACGCGCGAGACCGAGGAGGCGAGCCGCGCGGCGCGCCGAGCGGCGTGGCTGAGCTTGTCTCCGGGGCCCACTCGTCGCATCCTCCCGAGCCGTGACGTCCCTCCGGCTCGCTCTCCTCTCGCTCGTCGTCCTCGTCGTCGTGGCCTGCAAGCGGCCGGCGCCGACGACCGAGGCGGTGGCGCTGCCGATCGTCACCGACGCCAGCGCGGATCTGCTCTTCACGTGGATCGACGACAAGGGCGAGTTCCACGTCGAGCAGAAGGTCGCGGACGTACCCGTGGGCGCGCGCGACGTCGTGCGCGTCGCCGATCCGGTCAAGGACCCGCCGAAGCTCGACGACGTCTTCGTCGCCGATCTCCGCAACGCGAGCGGGCCGGGCAACACGTACCCGGTCCGCACGATGAGCCGCACCGAGTTCGAGAAGGTGGCCGTCGACCGGCGACAGAAGGACGGCGGCGTGCTCGTCGCGCGCGGCGCCGAGAGCGCGCCGCCCGCCGCCCGGCCCGCGGTCATCATCTACGGCGCGTCGTGGTGCGGCCCGTGCCATCAAGCCGCGGCGTACCTGAAGCGTCGCGGCGTCCAGTTCATCGAGAAGGACATCGAGCAGGACGGCGGCGCCGCGCGCGAGATGCAGGCGAAGCTCGCGAGCGCCGGGATGCGCGGCGGCTCGATCCCGGTGCTCGACGTGCGCGGGAAGATGCTCATCGGCTTCGACGAGCGCGCCGTCGACCGCGCGCTCGGACAGGCGCTGTAGCGGCTCACCGCGGCGCGCGCTTGCGCGTCACGACGCGCTCGTAGACCTCGCGCTTCGGCCGCCCGCTCCACGCCGCGACGCGCTCGGCGATCGTCTTCGAGTGCCCGCCGGCGGCGAGCTCGCGGTCGATGCGCGCGTCGAGCTCCGCCTCGCCGACGCTCTCTTCGCGCCCCTCCGGCGACCACGCCCCGAGGACGATCGCGATCTCGCCCCGCCACGCGTCGCGATCCTTCGCGAGCGAGGCCAGCGTCCCGCGGACGAGCTCCTCGTGGATCTTCGTGAGCTCGCGCGCGACGCACGCGGCCCGGTCGGGCGTGGCCTCCGCGAGCTCGGCGAGCGTCGCGGCGGTGCGCTCGGGCGACTCGAACAGGATCACGGGCTCGGGCGTCGCGCACACCTCGCCGACGGCCTCGTGCCGCGCGGCCCCGTCCCGCGGGAGGAAGCCGACGAAGCGGAAGCCCCCGCCGCCCGCGAGCCCGCTCGCCACGAGCGCCGCGAGCGCCGCGCTCGGCCCCGGGATCGGCACGACCCGGATCCCCGCGGCGACGGCGGCCTTGACGACGGCGTCCCCCGGATCGCTCACGCTCGGCGTCCCCGCATCCGTGACGAGCGCGACCGACTCACCTGTGGCGAGCGCGTCGACGACGGCGGCGACGTCGCGCTCGCTCGAGTGGGCGTGGAGGGAGGTGGTCGGCTTGCCGACGATGCCGAGGTGCGACAAGAGCTTCCTCGTCTGCCGCGTGTCCTCCGCCGCGACGCGGTCGCAGGCCTTCAGGACCTCGATCGCGCGGAGCGTGACGTCACCCAGGTTGCCGATCGGCGTGGCGACGACGAACAGCGTGCCGGGTCCGCGCTCCGTGCTCACGGCCTCAGGCTACCCGTTCGCGCGCCCGGGCTCCGACAGAAACGTCGGCGCCGGCGCGCGCCTCGGCGGAGGCGAGCGCCGCGTCAGAGCGAGTCGGTGGCGTCGCCCATCTCGCGCTTCAGGTAGTCGCGGAGGCGGGCGAGGAGCCGCTGCTCGAGCTGGCGGACGCGCTCGCGCGAGATCCCGAACTTGTCGCCCAGGTCCTGGAGCGTGAGCGGGTCGTCGGCGACGAGGCGCATGTCGAAGATGGCGACGTCCTTCTCCTTGCCCACCAGGGTCTTCCTGAACTCGGCGAGCTTGTCCTTGAGGAGCGACTGCAGCTCCTCGTCGGCCATCTGCGTCTCGGGGCCCGCGCCGGTCGCGGGCATCATGTCGACCTTGGCGATCGCGCGGCCGTCGGCGTCGCCCACGGGCGCGTCGAGCGACTTTTCGCTCTGCGCGAGGCGCACGTCCATCTCGGCGACGTCGCTCTCGGGGACGTTGAGCTGCTTGGCGATCTCGGCGTTCGTCGGATCGACGCCCATCGCCTGGAGCTCGGCGCGCTTCTTCCGCAGGTTGAAGAACAGCTTTCGCTGCGCCTGCGTGGTCCCGAGCTTCACGAGGCGCCAGTTGTTGAGGATGAACCGCAGGATGTACGCGCGGATCCACCAGGCCGCGTAGCTCGAGAGCTTCACGCCGCGGTACGGGTCGTACCGCTTGACCGCCTGCATGAGGCCGATGTTGCCCTCCTGCACGAGGTCCATGATGTTCTTGTAGGCGCGGCGGTACTCGTAGGCGATCTTCACCACGAGGCGAAGGTTCGCGGTGACGAGCTGCGCCGCGATCGCCGGATCCTGCGTCTCGACGAACTTCGCGGCGAGCTCGTGCGTCTGCTCTGGCGTCAGGAGCGGGTGACGCTGGACCTCGCGGAGGTAGGCCGCCATCGGGTCGAGGCGCTCCATCGAGCCGCTCGACATCGGCTTGGACAGCGGGCCCGAGCTCACGCTCGTCTCGCCCTCGTCGTCCTTCGGCTCGGCGAACGCGTCCTCGTCGTCCGCGGGCTCGGCGCCTGCGATCTCGTCGTCCACGCCCGCGGGCTCGGCTTCGACGTCCTCGTCCTCGTCGCGGGGCTTCGTGTCCTCCGACCCGCTCGGGGGCGGCTCGGATCCCTTGCTCTTTCCAGCGCCGCGGGACTTGCCCTGCGCGGCGGTCTTCCCTTGGGAGGGGCGCTTCACGGTCGGCTCACGCGGCACGTCGGCGGGTCTATCACGCTTTCTCTTCCGAGTCAGCGCGACGGACCCCGCGTCGGCGTCGTCCAGAGAGAGCGAGGGAGGGGCGGGGTGGGTCATCAGCAGTGGGTCGCGTTCAGGAGCAGCGTGGCGAAGAGCGCCATGGCGGTGATTACGGCGAGCAACACCTCATGCCCGAGGTGCATTCCGGGCGATCGAGACGAGGGCGGCATCGGGTCACCGTCCTCGTCGCTCCCGTCCATCACGTCGGATGCCAGGACGCGCTGCTCGGGTGCGCGCTGGCTCTCGAAGGACGCTTGCGAAAGTCCGGCCGGTCGACGCGCGTGGCGAGGAATGACGGAAGAGCTCATGACCCTCCACGTAAGGCTTCTAACGCGATGCGTCAACATGGCGCCGAACGCTCATGGTTCCAACCACTTGGGAGACGTGCGAGCTCAGGCGACGCGTTGACACGCAGGCTGGGGACCGTATGCTGCCCCGCTGTGCCAGCCCCGCCGTCCGGCGCGCTGCGACTGACCAGCGCCGACTTCGACGCCTTCCTCGAGCCCACGACCGCGGCGTCTCGCGCCGGATCGACGGGGACGAGCGCGGCTTCGCCACGATCGTTCGGCGGTCTCGGCCCGAGCCACGGCGCGGCCGCGCAGCGCCGCGCGCTCCGCGAACGCATCGAGGCGTGGGCGCGGGCGCTCTCGCCACGCCTCGCCGAGCTCGGCATCGCGGTCGAGGTCGTCGTCCCGGACGAGGTGGAGCAGCACCTGTCGTCCGGCGCGCCGCGCGCGATCGCCCAGCGCGTCGTCTTCGTGCGCGACGCCTACGCGCGGAGCTTCGTGCCGCGCACCGAGCCCGAGCTCGACCCGCTCCGATCCCACACCTACCTGGCGCTCACGATCGACAGCGTCCACGTCGCCGTGAGCCTCGAGGTCTGCCCCGAGGCCGAAGCCGACGTGAAGAACACGCGCGCGCGCATCGCCGATCCCACGGCGCTCCTCGAGCTGACGTCGCTGCTCGAGTCGATGCCGGACGAGTTCGCGATCGGCGTCATCGGCGTGCCGAGCTTCCCGCGCGCGCAGGCCGCCTCGGCGGACGACATCCGCGCGCTCCTCGACGACAGCCAGCGCAACCGCCGCCCGCTCTGGATGGGCTGGTCGGTGAAGCGCGAGGTCGCGCTCGCCCACGCCGAGGAGATCGACGAGCTCCTCGCCGACGCGCTCGTCGCGCTCGGTCACGTCTACAAGCTCGTCGCGTGGGCCCCGGACAACGACCTCATCGCCGCGACGCGGCGCGGGGCGTGGCGGGCGCGTCGCGCCTCGCGCCTCGAGGAGCGGCGCGAGCGCGGCCGCGAGGAGCGCCGAAAGCGCAGGAAGGGCGTGCGCAAGGGGCCCGTCCGCAAGGAGGGCTCGCGCCGCGAGCGCGAGGACGCGCGGCGGATCCTCTCGGCCGCGGATCGCGAGGCCGCGCCGAAGGAGCGCGTCTCGAAGGAGGAGCGCGAGGCCGACGTCGAGCGCGCCAAGGCCGACGCGGGCGCGGTCCGCCTCGTCCCGCCGCGCCGCCCGATCCTGCCGACGTCGCTGCGCGCGCGCGGCGCCCCGGCGGGCAACGACGTCGATCCGTCGCTGCCCGTCGAGAAGGGCGTGAAGGTCCGCGTGCTCGCCGGACCGTTCGCCAACCGCTTCGGGATCGTGCAGGAGCTCGCCCCGCAGAACCGCGCGCGCGTGAGGCTCGGGCTCCTCGTCGCGACGATCGACATGAAGGACCTCGCGGCGAGCGCCGACGGAGCGCGCCCCATGCTCGGCTCCTCCCACCGCCGTCCGCGCAACGCGCGCGGGCGCTGATCCCGATGGGACCGTCCGAGCCGAGCCCGCGCGATCGCGGCCCCCGCTGGGAGAAGCTGCGGCTCGTACGCCACGAGCGCGCAAGCTTCGACGGGCGGTTCTACGAGCGCCACGCCGAGCACTGGCCGATCGCCCGCGCGGCCAGCACCTTCGCCGATCGCTCGGAGTGGCCCGACCCCTCCGAGTACGGCGCGGCCTTCGCCGGGGAGGGCCCGGTCCGCTTCGAGCTCGCTCCGGTCCGCCGCCGGAGACCTGCCGGCGCGCCGATCGCGCGGGAGAGCCTGTACGACGCCGTCATCGTCGGGCGCCGCGTCGTCCCGACGCGCGCGCGGATGTGGCACGACTACCTGAACGCGCTCGTCTGGGCGACGTTCCCGCGCTCGAAGCTCGCGCTGCACACGCGGCAGCACCGCGCGATCGAGCGATGGATCCCTGAGGGCGCGACGCAGCTCCCGAACGCGCGGACGCGCGAGCTCGACGCGCTCGCGCTCGTCGACGAGGGCGGCGTGCTCCTCCTCGACTTCGGCGCGCGCAGGGCGGCGATCCTGTTCGGCCACGCGCTGTTCGAGGGCCTCGTCTTCGGGCAGCCGGCGATGGTCGCGCGCTCGGTCTCCCTCGACGCCCGCGGCCACCGCCCGGAGGGCGAGGCGGCCGTCGTCCGGCTCGCCGACGCGCTCCTGGCGGCGACGCTCGAGGACGAGCGGCGCGTCGTCTCTCCGGACGAGCTCGCGAGGTTCGCGCTGTGACGTGCCGCGGCGATCGCGGGATCGCCAGGCGGGCGGCGCCCTCGCGACGACCGCGCGCGATCCGGCATCGAACCCCGACGCCTCTCTGCTATGTAGGCCGCGGGTAATCGGATCCATGTCACTCGAGCCCGGAGCCCTCCCGACGACCCTCGGGGGCCAGTTCAAGAGGCACCTCCCGGCCTACCTCGCGGGCGGCGTCCTCCTCGGCGTCTTTCAGCTCGCGCTCAACCGGATCGACTGGCTGTCGAAGGCGGCGATCGACGACGTCTTCGGCGGCGCGCCCGAGCAGGTCACGCGCCCGGCGATGATGATCTTCGGCCTGGCGGCGCTCTCGTTCGCGTGCCGCGTCGGCAGCCGCTGGTTCATCTTCAACGCGGGGCGCGACGCCGAGTACGAGCTGCGCGCGCTCTTGCTCCACCGCCTGCACCGCCTCGGCGCCGCGTTCTATCGGACCATGTCCGCCGGCGAGATCATGAGCCGCTCGAGCAACGACCTCCAGCAGGTCCGGCTCCTGCTCGGGTTCGGCATCCTGAACATCGTGAACGTGGTGTTCGCGTTCGCGAGCGCGCTCGAGGTCATGGTCAACATCAGCGTCCGGCTGACGCTCGTGTCGTTCGTGATGTTGCCGGTCATGGTGCTGGTCACGCGGTCGTTCTCGCGCAAGATGTTCGCGAGGACGCGGCACAACCAGGAGACGCTCGGGAAGCTGTCCGAGGTCCTCCAGACGAACCTCGCGGGGGTGCGCGTCGTCCGGAGCTTCGCGCTCGAGGAGCGGGAGCGGAGCCGCTTCGCCGCGGCGAACGACGCCTACCTCGAGGCGAGCCTCTCTCTCGCGCGCCTGCGGGGCCTCATGTTCCCGGCGGTCGGCGCGGCGAGCACGCTCGGCGTCCTCGCGTTCTTCTGGTACGGCGCGTCGCTCCTCGAGGCGAGCCCGGAGGACGGCGGCATCACGCGCGGCGACTTCTTCGCGTTCTGGCTCGCCTACGGCCGGATGACCTGGCCGATGATCGCGTTCGGGTTCTCGATCTCCGTCATCCAGCGCGGCCGCGCCGGGTACGCGCGCCTCGCCGAGATCTTCCGCGCCGTCCCCGAGATCACCGACGGCGCGCTCCCGAGCCCGAAGGAGGTGACGGGCTCGATCTCCGTGCGCGGGCTGTCGTTCTCGTACGGCGAGCGCAAGGTCGTCGACGACGTCTCGTTCGACGTGCCCGCGGGCAAATCGGTCGCGCTGGTCGGTCGGACCGGCTCGGGCAAGAGCACGATCGCCATGCTGCTCGCGCGCCTCCTCCCGACGCCCCCCGGCGCGGTCTTCGTCGACGGCGAGGACGTCTGCGATCTGCCGCTCGCGGCGGTCCGCGCGAACGTCGGCTACGCGCAGCAGGACGCGTTCCTCTTCTCCACCACCGTGCTGCGGAACGTCGGCTTCTCGCTCGACGACTGCGAGTCGGAGGACGCCGTCCGGAGGATCCGCCTCGCCGCGCGCGAGGCTCAAGTGCTCGAGGAGGCGCTCGGGCTGCCCGAGCAGCTGGAGACCGTCGTCGGCGAGCGCGGCGTCCAGCTCTCCGGCGGGCAGAAGCAGCGCATCGCCCTCGCCCGCGCGCTCGTGCGCGAGCCCAAGGTGCTCGTGCTCGACGATCCGCTCTCCGCCGTCGACGCCAAGACCGAGGCGGCGATCCTCGACGCGATCGATCGTCAGGCCGCGGAGCGGACGGTCATCCTCGTCACCCACCGCGTCGCGGCGGCCTCGCGCTGCGACGAGGTCGTCGTCCTCGACGAGGGCCGGATCGTCCAGAGGGGCACGCACGACGAGCTCGTTCGACAGGACGGCCTCTACGCGGCGTTCGCCGAGGAGCAGTCGGCGAAGAGCGCGCTCGACGAGCTCGAGTCCGTCGTCCCGTCGGGATCGGTGCCCGCATGAGCGCGCCGGACGCGAAGGCGAGGACCCGCGCCGCGCCCGCGAAGGGCAAGACGCTCCGCGACTTCCACGACGAGGAGCGCCTCGGCCGCGTGTACGACGGCGAGCTCCTCCGCCGGCTCTGGCCGTTCATGAGGCCGCACGCGCGCTTCCTCTTCGCGTCGATCGGGATGCTCGTCCTGGCGGCCGGGCTGAACCTCGCCCGGCCGGTCGTCATGGGGCGCGTGGTCGCGGGGGCCGAGGCCGCGGAGCCCGGCGGGCTGATGAAGCACGGCGTCACGCTCGCGCTCGTCGTCGTCGCGATCCAGGTGCTCACGTTCGTCCAGACGTACACGATGCAGATCGCCGGCGCGCGGTCGATGGCCGACCTGCGCTCGCACCTGTTCGAGTTCATGCAGCGGCTCGAGCTCCGCTACTACGACCGGACGCCGGTAGGCCGCCTGGTGACGCGCGCGACGAACGACGTCGACGCCGTCGGCGAGATGTTCGCGTCCGGCGTCGTCAACGCCATCGGCGACCTCGTCGCGCTCGTGGGCATCGTCGTCATGATGGTCGTCCTCGACCTCCGGATGTCGTTGATCTCCTTCGCGTCGCTCCCGGTCGTCGCGGTGATCGTCTGGTTCGTCCGCTCGCGGGCCCGCCAGGCGTTCCGCGAGATCCGCGTGAAGACGGCGCGCCTCAACGCGTTCCTCAACGAGCAGGTCTCGGGGATGCCGGTCGTCCAGGCCTACGCGCGCGAGTCCGCGATGGCGTCGGAGTTCGACGAGATCAACGTCGAGTACCGCGAGGCCAACAAGCGGAGCATCTTCTACGAGGCCGTCCTCGACGCCGCGATCGAGATGGTCGGCACGCTGTGCATCGCGAGCGTGCTGTGGTGGGCGGGCTTCCGCCGCGTGGCGGACCCGACGATCACGTTCCCGCTCGTCGTCACGTTCACCCAGTACATCAAGCAGTTCTTCGAGCCGGTGAGCCTCCTCGCGCAGCGCTTCACCATCCTCCAGTCGGCGATGAGCGGCGCGGAGCGCATCTTCGAGCTCCTCGACGAGCCCGCGCTCGAGGTCCCGGCCGAGCCCGCCGTGCCGGGGGCCGAGGGCCCCGCGGACGAGGCGGTCGCGGTCGAGGGCGTGACGTTCTCCTACAAACCCGGCGTCCCGGTGCTCGAGGACGTGACGCTCCACGCGAAGCGAGGCGAGAAGATCGCGCTCGTCGGGGCGACCGGCGCCGGCAAGACGACGATCACGAGCCTGCTCCTCCGGCTCTACGACTTCGAGAAGGGGACGGTGCGCGTCCTCGGCCGGGACGTCTGCTCGTACGACCGCCGCGAGCTCCGCGAGCTGTTCGCCGTCGTGCCGCAGGACGTCTTCCTCTTCGCCGGGACGATCGCGTCGAACGTCGCGATGAGCGACGCCGCTCCCGATCTCGACCGCGTCGAGCGCGCGCTCGAGCGGATCGGCGCGCTCGACGTCTTCCTCAAGCGCCCCGGCGGCCTCGAGGCGCACGTCGACGAGCGCGGCGCGAACTTCAGCGCGGGCGAGCGTCAGCTCATCGCGTTCGCGCGCGCGCTCTACCGGGACGCGCCGCTGCTCGTCCTCGACGAGGCGACGGCGAGCATCGACTCCGACACCGAGGCGCGCCTCCAGGGGGCGCTCGAGGCCGTCGTCGAGGGGCGCACGGCGCTCGTCATCGCGCACCGCCTCTCGACGATCCGCGCGGTCGACCGCATCGTCGTGTTCCACAAGGGCCGCGTCGTCGAGACCGGGACCCACGACGAGCTGCTGGCGAAGGACGGCGTCTACGCGCGCCTCTACCGCTTCCAGTTCGCGGTGGAGCAGATACTGCCGCGCGCGCGCCTCGGGCCGGGGCGCGCGGAGCCGCGGGCGCGTTCGCTCGGCGGGGTCGAAGCGCCAGGACGAGCCGCGAGCTCGTTCGCGGCGTCATCGGCGTCGAATTCTTTGTTCCTTGACGCGGGCCGTGGCAAACGTGAATAAGGATGGCGTTCGAAAGCGTTGAGAGAGCGCAACCCGGTCGCGTCGATCCTGAAAACCAAGGGCACGGAGCAGAGGACGGCGCGACGTGCCGGAGTCTCGGGCGCTCACCCGAACGGAGGCTCACGGCACGTGATCGCAGCCATCGCTCTGTACACACCATGGACGCCAACGCGCTAGACGAAGACAAGGCCGAGTCCTCGCCGGCGTTGCCGACCCGCCGCCGGTCCGACGCCGCCGACAGCGTGCGCGTCCTCAAGCCCCGCCGCGCGGCCCCCGCCGACGCCGTCCGGCCGACGCGCGCCGAGGTCAACCTCGCCGCCCTCCGCCACAACCTCCGCGTCGTCGTCCGGCACGCCGGCCGCGCGAAGGTCTGGCCCGTGCTCAAGGCCGACGGCTACGGTCACGGCGCGCCGGCCGTCGCGCGCACGCTCGAGCGCGCCGGCGCCGAGGGCTTCTGCGTGGCGCTGCTCGAGGAGGCCGTCGAGCTCCGCGACGCCGGCGTCCGCGCGCCGATCCTCGTCATGGGCGGCTACTACGGCGGCGCCTACGAGGAGATCGTCGGCCGCGGCCTCGTCCCGGTCGTCTACGACCTCTCGCACCTCGAGGGGCTCGCGCGCGCGTCCCGGCAGGTCGGCCGCCCGGTCGACGCCCACCTCAAGATCGACACGGGGATGGCGCGCCTCGGGGTGCGCATGGCGGACCTCGAGGCGTTCGCGGCCGAGCTCGCGCGCTTCCCGGAGGTCCGGATCTCCGGGCTGATGACGCACCTGGCGTGCGCGGAGGCTCCGCCCGGCAGCGAGGGCGAGGACTTCACGACCGAGCAGGTCGCGCGCTTCGAGGAGGCGACGACGCGCCTGGCGCGCGCGGGCGTCTCGCCGCCGGTGCGGCACGCCGCGAACAGCGCCGCGGTGCTGCGCGGCGAGGCCCTCTTCGACGCGGTCCGTCCGGGCGTCGCGATCTTCGGCGTCTCGCCGCTCGGGCCCGGCGGCCACGCCGAGCTCCGCCCGGCGATGCGCGTGCGCTCCGAGATCGTCGATCTGCGCACCATCGCGGCGGGGGAGCCGGTCGGCTACGGCGGTCTCTTCCGGGCGCCGCGCGCGACGCGCATCGCGACGCTCCCGATGGGGTACGCCGACGGCCTGTCGCGCCACCTGTCGAACCGCGGTCAGGTCCTCGTCCGCGGCGTGCGCGCGCCGATCGTCGGGGCGGTCTCCATGGACATGTCGATGATCGACGTCACGGACGTCCCGGGCGTCGCCCTGCGCGACGAGGTCACCGTCCTCGGCGCGCCGGAGGGCTCGGCCCACGGGCGCGACGCGCTCTCGGCCGAGAGCATCGCCGCGCAGGCGGGCTCGATCGCCTGGGAGGTCCTCACGTCGATCTCGCGCCGCGTCCCGCGCTTCTACCGCGAGCCTTGATCGGGCGGTAAGCGCCGGCGCGAGGTGCTCCTCGCGGCGTCGCCGCGGCGAGCTGGACGCGCCGCCGCGCCCGTCGCAGCGGCGCCGGCGCGCGGGGCGGGCATGCGTCGACGCGGACGCCGGCGACCTCGCGCGCCGGCCGCGCCGCGCGCGCCTGACGGCGTCGGGCTCCCGGGCTATAGTCCCGCGGCCGTGGCAGAGACCGAAGAGCTCGTCGAAACGCCGAAGCCGAACGCGCTCGTCGGCTTCGTCGACGCGTTCTTCGATCCGGTGCTGAAGCTGCTCGACGACGTGGGCGGCACCGCGCTCCTCCTCTTCCAGTCGATCACCTGGCTGGTGCGGCCCCCGCTGCGGATCGGGCAGCTGATGATCGCGATCGAGTTCATCGGCGCGGGCTCGCTGTTCATCGCCGGGCTCGTCGGGATGTTCACGGGGATGGCGTTCACGCTGAGCTCCATCATCGGCTTTCGCCAGTTCGGCGCCGAGGGGATGGTCGGCGGCGTCGTCGCGCTCGCCCTGGCGCGCGAGCTGGCGCCGGTGCTCGCGGCCGTCGTCGTGACGGCGCGCGCCGGCAGCACGATGGCCAGCGAGCTCGGCAACATGCGCGTCACCGAGCAGATCGACGCGATCACCACGATGGGCGTGAGCCCGATCCAGTACCTCGTCGTCCCGCGGATCCTGGCGACGCTCATCGTCCTGCCGCTGCTCGCGCTCTCCTTCGGCATCGCCGGCATGTTCGGCGCCTACCTCGTCGCGGTCGTCCTCCAGGGGATCGATCCGGGCGTCTTTTTCGACCGCGTCGAGCAGTTCATCAAGTGGAACGACATCCGGATGCTCCTCGTGAAGAGCGCCGTCTTCGGCCTGATCGTCAGCACGATCTGCTGCAAGAAGGGCTACTTCGCCGCGGGGGGCGCGCGCGGCGTCGGCGAGGCCACCGCCAAGGCCGTCGTGGCGAGCATCGTCGCGATCTTCGGCGCCGACTACGTCGTGACGTCGCTCATGACCGAGCTCTGACCCGGGCTCGCACTTCCTCGGCGCGCGGCCGACCCGAAGGATCGGTCCGACGCCGGGCGCGCGTCGAGGGCGCGACGCGCCGCTCTCGACGACGGCGCACGCGAGGGCGCGGATCGTGCGACTCGCCGGTACGCGCCCCCGCGCCTCGTCGCTACTTCGACATCTCGAGCATCCGATCGATCGGCACGCGCGCCGCGCGGAGGAGCGCCTCGTCCATCTCGAGCCTCGGCTCGAGGTCGCGCAGCGCGAGGTAGACCTTCTCGAGCGTGTTCTTCTTCATGTGCGGGCACTCGTTGCACGCGCAGCTCGCCTCCGGCGGGGCGGGGATGAACTCCTTGTCCGGCGCGGCCTTCGTCATCTGGTGGAGGATGCCCGGCTCGGTCGCGACGATGAAGCTCTTGGCCTCGCTCTTCGCCGCGAAGTTGAGGATCCCGGTGGTCGAGCCGACGTAGTCGGCCATCCGGAGGATGACGTCGTCGCACTCGGGGTGCGCGAGGACGAGCGCGCCGGGGTGGCGCTCCTTCAGGCCGACGAGCTTCCGCTCGCTGAAGGTGTCGTGGACGATGCAGGTGCCCGGCCAGAGGACCATGCTCCGCCCGAGCTTCTTCACGAGGTAGCCGCCGAGGTTCTTGTCCGGCGCGAAGAGCACCGTCTCGTCCGCGGGGATCTGGCCGACGATCTTCTCGGCGTTGGACGACGTCACGATGTAGTCGGAGAGCGCCTTCACCTCGGCCGAGCAGTTGATGTAGCTCGCCAGCACCGCGCCCGGGTACCGCGCCTTCCACGCCGCGATCTTGGCGGCGGGCGCCCCGGACGCGAGCGAGCACCCGGCTTCCATGTCCGGCACGACGACGACCTTGTCCGGGTTCAGGATCTTCGCCGTCTCGGCCATGAAGTGGACGCCGGCGAAGCAGATGACGTCGGCCTTCGTCTTCGCGGCGGCCTGCGCGAGCTGGAGCGAGTCGCCGATGAAGTCGGCGACGTCCTGGACCTCGCCGTCCTGGTAGTAGTGCGCCAGGATCACGGCGTTCCTCGCCTCCTTCAGCCGGCCGATCTCCTCCTCGAGATCGAGGGAGGGATCGATCGGCCTCGCCGCGGCGCGGCCGGCGATGGGGAGGGTGCGCGTCATCATCGCCGCTCAACCTAGAGCCGCCGCGCGCCCCGGTAAAGGCGTCGGGGCTCAGCGGGAGGCGAGGAGCTTCTCGGCCAGGTGCTCGCCGAGCGACGAGCGCATCAGCTCGGCGACGACGGTCTCGACGCGCTTCTGCTCGGCGTCGCCCGCGAACACGAATTGAATGCCCATCCCGGCGGGCGTCTCTTCGGTCGCGTCGGACTCGGGCACCACCCACTTCACCCGGCCGGTGAGCTCGAGGCGGACGGGCGCGCTCTCGGGCGTGGGCTCGGGCACCGTGAGCACGAAGACGAACTCGGTCCCGACCTCGAGCGGCTTCGTCGTCCGGATGAACGTCCCGCCCTTCGAGATGTTCTTCGTGTAGTCCGCGAAGAACGTGTTGAGCCGCTTGTAGTCGACCTTCAGCGTGATCGCCGCGCGGTCCTGATCGCGCCTGTCGTCGGCGGCCGCGCCGGGCTTCGCGTCCTTCGCTTCCGCCATCGACAGGGGAGGATACCTGATAGGTTCGAGCCATGTGGAATGTCTTGGAGCGCGCTCGAGGCCTGCGCGAGGGGCTCCGCGAGCTCCCCGACAGGGCCCGCGTCTCGGCGCAGCTCTCGCGCCAGAGCGGGCTGCTCTGGTCGTTGACGCGCCCGGGGCTGGTCGAGCTCGCGAAGGTGTTCACGAGCGGGTCGCAGAACCCGTCCAAGATCTACCGCGTGCACGGGAGAAACTCGCCGAGCAAGCCGGCGCTCGTCTGGCGCGGCCGGGCGATCACGTGGGCGGAGCTCGACGGGCGGATCGACCGGTTCTCGTCCGGGCTCGCGCGGCGCGGCATCGGGCGAAAGCAGAGCGTCGTCCTCATGATGCGCAACCGCCCCGAGCACGTCGAGCTGGGCGCTGCGGCGGCGCGCTGCGGCGCCGCGGCGGTGAGCGTCTCCTGGCGCTCCACCGCGAAGGAGCTCACCTACCTCCTGAACCACTCCGGCGCGCGCGGCATCGTGACCGAGCCGGAGCTCCTCCCCGTCGTCGAGGAGGCGAGCCCGGCGCTCTCCGCGACGCTCCTCTCCAACGTCTTCGTGGTCGGCTCGGAGGGCGTCCGGTCGCCGAAGCTCGAGGCCACCCCGCTCGACGCCTTGCTCGAGGAGCCCGCGCGCGAGCTCACGGCGGACACCGGCGCCGACGAGGACGCCGCGGTGGTCGTCTACACGTCGGGGACGACGGGGAAGCCGAAGGGCGCGGTCCGAAAGTTCCCGAAGGACACGATGCAGGCCGCGATGCGCTTCATCAACGAGACGCCGATGCGCGTCGACGACGTCCACCTCGTGACCTGCCCGCTCTACCACTCGACGGCGTTCGGCTTCCTCTCGCTGTCTCACGTGCTCGGCGCGACGGTCGTCTTGATGGATGAGTTCAAGGCCGAGCCCTTCCTCGAGCTCGTGGAGCGCCACGCGGTGACGACCACCGCGGTCGTGCCGACGATGCTCCACCGCGTGATGGAGCTGCCCGAGGAGACCCGGAGCCGCTACGACGCGCGCTCGCTGCGCGTCGTGTTCACCGGCGGCGCGCCCTTGCCCGGGCCGCTGGCGATCGACTTCATGGATGCGTTCGGCGACGTCCTCTACAACTTCTACGGAGCGACCGAGACCGGCCTCGTCACGCTCGGCAAGCCGGAGGACCTCCGCGCGGCGCCCGGGACGATCGGCCGGGCGGTGCCCGGCAACGACATCCGCTTGCTCGACGACGACAAGCGCGAGGTGCCGGCGGGGCAGGTCGGCGAGCTCTACGTGAAGAACAAGCTGCTCGTCGCCGGCTACCACGAGGACGAGGAGGCGACGCGCTCGAGCATGGTCGACGGCTACTTCAGCGTCGGCGACCTCGCGCGCCGCGATCGCGACGGCCGCTACTTCATCGAGGGCCGCAAGCGCGACATGGTCATCTCCGGCGGCGTGAACGTCTACCCGGCGGAGATCGAGGGGATCCTCGAGCAGCACCCGGACGTGGGTGAGGTCGCGGTCGTCGGCGTGCCGGATCGCGAGTGGGGAGAGCGCGTCCGCGCGTTCGTGGTCCCGCGCGCCGGCGCGACGCTCGACGAGGCCGCGCTCAAGGCCTTCGCGCGCGAGCGCCTCGCCGGCCCCAAGGTGCCGCGCGACTTCGTCGTACTCGACGCCTTGCCCCGCAACCCCACCGGCAAGGTGCTCAAGCGCGAGCTCCGCGAACGGGCGGTCTAGACTCTCGACCTCCTTCGCGCGCGCCCATGATGCCGTGCTCGTGCGCTCCTGATTGGAGTCGGCGTCATCGAGCGCGCGCGACTACGGGTCGCCGCTACGTCAAGGACAGGGAGGAGCCCCGACAGCCTTGATGTATCGGAGTGCGAATGGACCGATGGATGACGACTGCTGGCCAACCGAGATGAGGGTGCCGCTCGTGTTGCAGGCGGAACTATTGTTGGAGAGCCTCCCAGCCTTTCCAGAGAGGTTTTTCAGACTCCCAATATGAAGTGTGTTTGTGGCAAAGGGGCTGCTCTCCCAATGCCAGGCGCCAACAACCGGATTGTATACGCACGTTCGGGGCACCTCCCACCACATGTGATACCCACATGAAGTTGGAGCGCCGCGCGAAATCGTTCCGAAATCCAGTCCAGGAAGGTAGATTGGCGCCAGCGCTTGATACGCCATGCAAAGCGTATTTCCGACGTAGTTTGGCTGATCCCATATTGACAGCGCCGAGCTGGGGGTGCATCCAGTGGGTATCGTCCACCCCTCGCGAGTGTGTACGCGGTCGTCAAACTTCACGGTTTCGCTGGATCCTTGAGCTTGCCTTCGCAACTTCCATTGTTCGGCGCGGGTAATCGTGGACGACGACGTGGCGATGCTGCCGTCGTCACGAACCAAAACCACGGTTTGCGTGAAAACCTCATTGGGGTCGCCGTCATCCTCAAAGTCGACGACACTGTCGTTCGAATCCGATAGATCGACGTTCGGGATGCTGGCGGTGTCGTCTTCGCTCGACGGGGGCCATGCGCAGGCGACGGCCAAGGTTGAGACAATCAGCGACAATGAAAGGGGTGTTTTCACAATAGCTACTCCTTGGTGCAGAGGACCGGTTCGCGTTTGTACGACAGATTGTTGTTCTTTCAGCTCGACGTTGGTGGCGGTAAGAATTTGGTGTTTTAACCGAGTGTGTTGATTGACTCGATTGTGACGATACGGTTGAACTTAGCCTGCTGCGTCTGAGGTGCAAGGCAATTGGGTGCGGCTCCCATGAAACGCATCGTTTCCCATCACTTCACGCGTCGGAGGACGGGTTTGAGCTCCGGAATGGGTGACGGCACAACGTCGTCGGCGTAGCGCGCACGATGATGGCGAGCGTGTTCGCGATCGAAGTGGAACGCCCAGTAAGCATCGAAGTCACTGCGCGCGCGGAGCGCGCGCAGTCGGAGGACGGCCTCGGCGTCGGTCAGGGACCAGCGCGCACCGGCCTTCTCCATGCGGTCCTTCACGAGGTACCGGCACCCACCCTCGATGCACGCCGGCGGCGATCGGCAGTCCCGCCGCGAGCGCGGCGTCGTAGCCGAGGTACCGTCGTACACCCTTGAGGTAGCGGAGGTACGCAGTGATGGGCTTGAGCGCGTTTCCGCTGAGGCCTCGGTCCCGCGCGTTGCGAAGGATGTTCGAGCGGGACTTTTGCGGCGTTGCCCTGCAGGAGCCACATCAGGCGCTGCTGGACCCAGTCCTCGGCCTCTTTGGAACCGTCGGCATGGAACGCGTACGCGGTCTTCCAGAGGTACTCGAGGACATGGATCAGGTCGGCGATGATCGTGATCTCGGCGCCAACCTTCCTCGCCACCCGTCGCACGAGGCGAAGCTGGTCCTTGTTTCCGTCGACGAGGACGATCCAACGGCGCTTGCGCTCGGGATCGCGTCGAAGGGCCTCGTCGAAGGCGTCGGATGACCTCCTCGGCAGGTTTGCTCACGCTCGCCCTGACGCGCTTGTTCGTCGGCTCCGGTCGCGCCCGATCGCGTTCGACATCCCGCACGGGACGCAGCTCGGCGAGAACATCGCGCGGGGCCCGAGGGTACGGCGCGATCGTGTAGATCGCCGTGACCTCCGCCATCCGCTCGCGGTGTCGCTTCTCGCCCTTCGTCGGCCGGGTGCGCAGACGGCGTGGAGTCACCTCGGCGGCCGCGTGTTCGGCCGCTCGACGTCGAACAGTGTGGGAGTACAGCTCTGGCGGGAGGTTCAGCGCGGCGTCCATCGGATGGAGTCCCTCGACATCGCGCGCTTGGTACGCGATGCGGGTGACGTCGACCTGTCCCACGATGCTGAGGACGGGACGGCGGCTCGGCCTGCGATCGGCTCCCTCGGAGCGAACCGGACGCTCCGCCAGTGCGCGCAGCTCGTGATGGCCTGGAGCAGCCGCCGAAGAAACTCGCGACCCTCGCTCTCGACGAAGCCAGTTCGGTGTGCGTCACGGCGAGTGCCGTTCGGGACTCCAGGTACCGCGTCATCTCGAGCGCCTTCTCCATCGCGGGCGCGAATGCATCCGCCGCCAAGGTCGCCGTCGTGGTAGCTCCGCTCATGAGGCCTTCCGTGCGTGGGGGTTGGTGTCTCGCAACCCCGCTCCTACACCAAAAGGCCTCGTTCCTTCATCCAGTCAGCTCGCCAACGCCCCGGAATCGTTCACGACCACCGTCGTCGCAATGGAGCCGCACCCAAGGCAATTGGGCTCCTCGGAGCGGTTATAGCCGTGATCGGTTGATCTGAGCCTCCGCTTCGCGCCGCCCGATGGGCGAGCGGCGCGAATCTCCGGTCAGGAGCCTGATCTCTGCTCACGGCTCCTGACGTTCCAGGATCGGCGCAACCGAGTTGCGCCTTGGCGTCCCGGGTCCGCGAGGACTCGGGCACGGGAAAGGAGAACGAGGAAGTGTCCCGGGTCGGACGTTCGGCTTCGTCGGACCATCGCGAGGCCCTCCCAGGCGAAGCGGTCCTCACGATTCCCCGACGAACCATGGACTCGGGACGCTAGCGCAGATGGCCGCGCGCGAGAAGACGGCGCCTCAGCTCGCGCGGGGAGCTCGACCGAAGCGCAGGACGATGCCGAGCCAGCCGCGCCCGAGGTAGAGCAGGTTGATCGACGCGTAGATCCAGAACATCACGTCGAGCCGCCCCGCGAGCGCGAAGATCCAGATGTGGCTCGGGTAGTGGTTCAAGAAGCGGAGGAACGTCGTCACGAGGCCGCCGACGCGCCCGACCAGCGACTTCGGCTTCGCCTCCACCACGGTCTCGTAGTGCGCCTCGACCTGGGACTCGCGGCCGCTGATCTCGGGCCGGCGGACGAAGTTCGTGAGCGACGTCGCCGACGCGAGGATGATCGCGGCCGCCGTCGCGGCGAACAGGAACGCGGGCGTCCCCGCCGGCCACTCCTGCCCGTCGAGGCCGAGCGCGCCGCTCCGCCAGAAGCGGATCGGCAGCGCCGCCGCCAGGAGCACCGCCTTGATCTCGTCGGTGAAGAAGTCGAAGAGGTGCCCCTCCTTCGAGGCGATCTTTTTGTGGCGCGCGAGCATGCCGTCGACGCAGTCGAGGCAGTAGGACAGCTCGAGGACGCCGACGGCGACGAGGCCGCCGCGGTGATCCGGCAGCGCCACGAAGAGCGCCGCGGCGACGACGAAGAGCGCCAGGTTGAGGAGCGTGACCTGGTTCGGCGTGATCGGCGTCTTCGCGAGCACGCCGACCACCGCCGCCGCGATCGGGCGCATCAGGTAGACGTTGAAGAGCAGATCGTGCTTCTTCCGCGTCGCGAGGTAGATGTCTTTCGCCGCCTTCAGCATGCTCGGGGCCGAGAGCCTACTACGGCCGGGCCCGAACTTCGTCCTCGCTCGGAGCGGGCTCCCCGCGGAGGCGGACGCGCGAGCGGCGCGGATGGGCTCGCCGCGCCGCCGCGTCAGACCTCGCTGAAGAGCCGCTCCATCTCCTGCTCCGAGAGGTCGCGCGTGTTGGTCCGGAGCGCCTCCGTCAGCTCGGCGTGGGTCCCGCCGTTCTCCTCGAAGTGGGCGGCCGCGCACTTGGGGTGCAGGTACCCCGCGCCCTTCATCACGGTCATCCCCCGCTCGATGTCGCGCTCGTACGCGACGCGGAGCTCGCCCTTGGCGATGGTCTCGCCGCAGCCCTGGCACTTCGCGCGCCCGGAGGGCGCCTTGTCCGCGTGCGGGTAGGGCGGCGGCTTCTTCGCGTCGGCCTCCGCCATGAGCCGCTCGAGCTCGGCGCGCTGCGCGTCGGGGACGGGCGGCGCGCCCTCGTGCGCCGCGAGCGTGGCGCGGAGCTCGTCGGTCTTCGCGCCCGCCGCGCACGCGAGGTGGTGCCAGCGGTACGTGGTCTCGCCGCCGTCGGCGAACTGGTTCTCGACCTCCTCGCCGAACCGGAGCTCACCCTTCGCGATCGGCTTGCGGCACGTCCGGCAGCCCGCGCGTCCCGACTTCGCCTCTTCGATGATGTGCGCCATCTCTCATCCCCGTGGGATCGACGCGCGCGTCGATCGGTTACGCCGGACCGCGAAGTCGCGCTACATCGCGCCGAGCTTGCGAAACTTCCCCTTCGGCCCCTTCTCGCCGTCGTCGCCGAGGCGCTTCTTCCGGTCCTCCTCGTACATCTGGTAGTTGCCGTCGAAGAACGTGACCTTGCCGTCGCCCTCGAAGGCGAGCATGTGGGTCGCGATCCGGTCGAGGAACCAGCGGTCGTGGCTGACGACGACGACGCAGCCCGGGAAGCCGAGGAGCGCGGCCTCGAGCGCCTGGAGCGTCTCGACGTCGAGGTCGTTGGTCGGCTCGTCGAGCAGGATCAGGTTCCCGCCCTCCTTGAGCAGGCGCGCGAGGTGCACGCGGTTGCGCTCGCCGCCGGAGAGGTCCTTCACCTTCTTCTGCTGGTCGGAGCCCTTGAAGTTGAACCACGAGCAGTACGCGCGGCTGTTCACCTCGCGCTTGCCGAGCTCGACGGTGGGGCTCCCGCCGCTGATGACCTCCCACACGCTCTTGTCTCCCTGGAGCGCGTCGCGCGACTGATCGACGTAGGAGACCTTCACCGTCTCGCCGATCTTGAGCGTGCCGGCGTCGGGCTTCTCCTGGCCGACGAGCATCTTGAAGAGCGTCGTCTTGCCGGCGCCGTTCGGGCCGACGACGCCGACGATGCCGGCGCGCGGGAGGAGGAACGAGAGCCCGTCGACGAGGACGCGATCGCCGAAGCCCTTCTTCAGGTCGGTCGCCTCGATCACGAGATCGCCGAGGCGCGGGCCCGGCGGCAGCGTGATCTCGGTCGCGTCCACCGAGGTCTTCTGCGACTCGGCGAGCAGCGTGTCGTACGCGGCGAGGCGGGCCTTGCTCTTCGCCTGCCGCGCGCGCGGCGAGGCGCGCACCCACTCGAGCTCCTGCTTCAGCTTCCGCTGACGCGCCGACTCCGTCTTCTCCTGCTGCGCGAGCCGCGCCGACTTCTGCTCGAGCCAGCCCGAGTAGTTGCCCTGGAACGGGTAGCCGCGCCCGTGGTCGAGCTCGAGGATCCAGCCCGCGACGTTGTCGAGGAAGTAGCGGTCGTGGGTGACCGCCACGACGGTGCCCGAGTACTCGTGCAGGAAGCGCTCGAGCCACGCGACCGACTCGGCGTCGAGGTGGTTGGTCGGCTCGTCGAGCAGGAGCATGTCCGGCCGCGAGAGGAGCAGGCGGCAGAGCGCGACGCGGCGCTTCTCGCCGCCGGAGAGGTGCTTGATCTCGGCGTCGCGCGCGGGCACGCGCAAAGCTTCCATCGCGAGGCCGACGTGGCGATCGAGGTTCCACGCGTCGGCGGCGTCGAGCTTGTCCTGCAGCGCGGCCTGCTCGTCGAGCAGCGCCTGCATCGCGTCGCCGTCCATCGGCTCGCCGAGCTCGTTGCTGATCTCCTCGAAGCGCGTGATGAGGTCTTGCGTCTCCTTCACGCCCTCGCTCACGGCGTCCCAGACCGTGGCGGCGCTCCCGAGGTCCGGCTCCTGCGCGAAATAGCCGATGCGCGTGCCGGGGTGCGGCTTGGCCTCGCCGGCGAACTGCGTGTCGACCCCCGCCATGATGCGGAGGAGGGAGCTCTTGCCCGACCCGTTCGCGCCGATCACGCCGATCTTCGCGCCCGGATAGAACGCGAGGTGGATGTTCTCGAGGACCCGCTTGTCGGGGGGGTGGACTTTCGTCACCCCCTGCATGGTGAAGATGAACTCGGGCATTTTCGGGGCGTGGAGTCTAACCCCGTACGCACCAGAGTGGGCGCACTCTCTAGAGGCTCAGCTTCATGGCGGCCCTTCCGAGGGAGGACAATGACGGTGTGCGTTGTCCGGTGCACACCAGGGCCGGGCGCGCGCTTGGGGGGAGGAGCGCGCGCGGGGTCTTCACACTGTGAATGCCGCCGGAGGCCGCGTCTCATCACACAATCGTCATCGGCCATGTCGATTCCTGGAGATACGGCGCGGCCCCTTGCCCGCCCCCGGAGAGAGAGGAGCGAGCAAGGGGCCGAAAGTATTAATGATCTCGATCAGCTGTCGCGACGACGCCGGCGGACGGCGCCCGCGACCGCCGCGAGGCCGACGCCGAGCCCCGCCCAGATCGACCCTCCCGCGCCGGCGCCGGCGCCGGCGGCCGCGCAGCGAAGGTCATAGCGGGGGGCGTCGTCGGCGAAGACCGTCGCGCGGTCGCCGCCGCGCCAGCCGCCGCTCACGCCGACGGGGCGCGTCTCGCAGGAGCCGATGACGAGATCCGCCGTCTTCAGCGCGACGTCGCGGCGGGCGAGGTCGAACGAGGTGACGTTCGAGTCGGAGACCGCGAGCAGCTCGCCCTGGTTCAGGAGCGCGCGCCGCGGGTTGCCCGCGACCGGGAGCGTGACCTGCTTCGTGAGGGTGTCGCCCGACCAGTCGATGAGCTGGACGCCGCCGCCCTGGCCCTCGCACCCCGCGCCGTTCGCGGAAGCCTGTCCCCCCGAGAACGGGACGGCGACGAGGCCGTCCTCGAAGATGCGGAACGCCTTCTGGATCCGATCCTGGTCCTCGGGCAGCTCGTAGCTCACGATCGCCCCGTCGTTGGTGTACGCGGTCGAGCCGAAGGCGACGCGCGCGAGCATCCGCGGGCTGTCCATGTCCGCGACGTCGAAGAGCGACACGTTCAGGTTCCCGAGCGGATCGTTCCGGTCGAGGCCGAGCCCGACGACGCGGTCCCCGCGCGGCTCGAGGTGGAACACCCAGCCGGGCATGTGGAGCTCGCCGCGCTGGCGGGGCGCGGCCTCGTCCGCGAGATCGATCACGAAGAGCGGGTCCGTCTCGTTGAACGTGATCGCGTAGGCGCGTTGTCCGTCGAACCGCACCGACTTGAGGCCCTCCTGGCGCGGCAGGCGGAGGCTCGTGCTGCCCATCGCCTGCAGAGATCGCGTGTTCCAGATGTGGAACGTCTGGACCTCGGGGCTGCCGATGCCGTTGACCGTGTAGCCGCTCCCGCGCTGGCTGATGACGCGGAGGACGCCGTCCTTCTCGTCCATCTGCCAGCGGCTCAAGATGGCGCCGCGCGTCGAGATGTGCGCGCCGCGGCCGAGCACGCCGCGCGGATCGGTGATGTCGAGGACGTCGATGACGCCCTCGTCGGCGCCGTCGTCCTGGTAGGAGGGCGCGGCGTCGCCGGGACCGCCGACGTACATGCGCTCGCTCGTGGCGATGACGCTGCGCTTGTAGCCGCTCGTCCCCCAGTCGACGTAGTGCGCGCCGCTCTCGAACGCGGCGTGGTCGACCTGCCGCATCTCCGCGGGCGACGACACGTCGAACGACGTGACCATCGTGCGCGGGCTCGACGCGCAGCCGTAGCACGACGCGTTCTCGTAGGTGGCGAGGTAGAGGATGTCGCCGACGATGCGCGAGTCGGCGATCTCGCCGGGGACCGGGAACGTCGCGACGCGCTGGAGCAGGCCCGGGTCCTTCACGTCGATCACGATCACGCCGGCGCCGAGGTCGGGGCTCGCGACGCGCGAGGAGGAGGACGGCGCCTCCGCGCCGTACGTCTCGCCCTGATCGCCCCGCGACGGCGCGTTCGGCTGCCCGTCCACCGCGTAGGCGCCGTTCGCCATGACGACGAGGAGATCGCCGCGGAGGTACATCTCGAACGGCTCGCCGGGGAGGTACGCGTGGCCGAGCATCGTGAGGCGGCCGGGGCGCGAGGCGTCGATGATCGAGAGCGAGCCCGACTTCGACATCGCGTAGAGGCGACCGTCGACGAGCTGGACGACGTCGGCCTCGGCGATCGCGCGCTCGGCGGAGCCGCCGTTCGACGCCCCGGCGCCGTCGCCGCCCGGCGCCGAAGCGCCGGCGCCGGCGTTCCTCGAAGGGTCGTCGCCGCGGGCGCTCGACATGGAGTCAGAGGAGGATTCGCTGCACGCGACCGAGGCGACCGCAGCGAAGAGGACGGGCAAAAGGGAGAGCGAAGAGCGGTTCGAGGAAGCCATCGGGACCGCCTTTCGCAAAGGCCGAGCCACCGCGCCTCCGGCCGGCCACGGCTGGAAAAACCCCGCCGGATCGCGCGGAGGACGCGAGCGCGCCCCTGGCGTCCGTGTCACGCGGAGCGCCGCGATGTCCGAGCGAGCGCTTCGCGCGGGCGTCGCGCGGCCGTCCGGAGGCGCGATCGCCGCACCGGCGCCGCGAGGACCGGTCGGGGGGCGCCGCTCGCGGGACGCCTGCGACCGTTCGCCGAGGTTCCCCTGGCGAGGGCGCCGCGGCAGGCCCATGTTGACAGGATGTGGGACGAACGCCGGCTCGCGCCCGCGCCGCGAGTGGATTCTCCGCGGGTCGACCCTACGAGGAGAGCATGAGTCACGCGTACCGCTCGGCGTACGAGCAGATCGTCGGAGCGCGGCTCGCCGAGACCAAGCTCGCCAGGGAGACCGTGGCGCCGCTCTTGCCGCGGCTCTCGTCGCTCCGCGCGGCGCGCCTGGCCCGGGCGCTGGCGGGCGCGGTCGGCCTCGCCGGCGCCGCGTGCACGGTCGTGTGCGCGATCGTCGGCGACGAGGGGTCCCCGACCCACGCGCTCCTCGGCGCCGGGCTGGCGGCCGTCGCCACGTACCTGCTCGCGCGCGGCGTCCTCGCGATCGCCGGCAGGGAGGCGCGCGCGCGCGGCTGGGAGCTCCCGCGGCTCACCGGCGTCCTCGACGCCGACCTCGCGCGCATCGACGCGAGCAGCCCGCTGCCCGCGCTGAGGCGGCGGCTCGACGCGCTCGAGGTCTGGAGCACGACGCTCCCGCTCGCGGCGGCCTCGCTCCTCGCGCCGCTCACGCTCCACTACGCGTTCATGGCCGTCACCGACTCCACGAGCGCCGAGAGCTTCTCGTGGTGGATCCGCGTCTCGATGGTCGTCGTCGGCCACGCGCACCTCGCGCTGATGGCGCTGGCGATCGCGTTCGGCCGCAAGCTGACGACGCTGAGCAGCGAGAGGCTCCGCGCGCTGTCGATCCACCGCGAGTGGGCGCGGGCCTGGGGCATCGTCATCCTCGTCGCGGCGATGCCGGGCATCCTGCTCCTCGCGGTGCCGCCGCTCCTCACCGCCCTCACCGGGATCGCGTTCATCCCCCTCATGTTCGCCCTCGCGCGCCGGCGCCTGATGAACGAGCGCGCGGCGCTGGACCTCGCGGAAGAGGCGTCGACCGTACACGTCGCCGCCGACGTCCGCGTCGCGCCGCTGACCGCCGAGGAGTCGGAGTGGGTCGCGCTCGCCGCGGTCGAAGAGCGTCCCGCCGAGCGCGCGCACGGCTGAGCCCCGACGGCGCGCGCGGCGTCCTTCA
>JAHBWF010000086.1 GCA_019637105.1 Labilithrix sp. | reverse complement strand
GATCGGCGCCCTGAGCCCGTCGCGGAGCGCCCGGGGCGCTCTCGATCAGAGGCACTCCACGCGGAAGATCTTCCGCCCCGCCGGATCGAGATCGTACGGCGGATCGCAGCGCCTGGCCTTCGGGCGCGGCGGCGGCTTCGCGGCGCGCGAGGCGGCGGGCCGCGCCGGGGGGGCCGACGCCGCGCTCGCGGCGCCTGCCGCGCTCGTCGGCAGCTCCAGCGACACCGCCGCGGAGGGAGGCGCGTCGGACGACGTCGTGGAGGAAATCGCGGAGGAGGACGGCGCTTCGGCGGTCGGGGGGCCGGCGCCGGCCGGCGGCGTTCGGACGGCGATCGCCGTCGCGATGGCGATCGCGATCCCGAGCACGATCCCGAGGCCGGCCGCGGCGAGCGGGAACGCGCGCGCGCGCCGCGCCGTCGGGGCGCTCGGCGAGCGGGACGTGGCGAGCGATCCGGTCGCGTCGCTCGCGGCGAGCGCGGCCGCCGCCGCCGTCGCGGGCGTCTCGTCCGCGCCGGACTCGATGCGGCGCACGATCTCCTCGCGCCTCGCCAGCTCCTCGCCGGCGAGCTCGAGGACCCACGCGCTCACCGCCGCCGGGCCCGCCGGCGTGACCGCGCGCTCGAGCGCCGCCGCGAGCTCGAGCGCGTCGCCGGGGCGACGGCTCGGATCGCGATCGAGCCCGCGGAGCACGACCTCGTCGAGCTCCTCGGGGAGCTCCGGGGCGTGGATCCCGGGGGCCTCGACGGCCTCGGTGAGGACCGCGGCGACGACCGCCGCTTGCGTCTCGCCGTCGAACAGCCTCCGTCCGACGAGCGCCTCCCAGAGGAGCGCGCACACGGCGAACAGATCGATCCTCCGGGTGACGGGGCCTCCGCGGAGCTGCTCCGGCGCCGAGTAGCCGGCCTTGCCGCGCGTCTTGCCGTCTTCGGTGGCGTGGAGCTGCCCCGCGGCGCGGGCGATCCCGAAGTCCGCGACGCGCGCGACGCCGTCGACGCCGACGAGGACGTTCTGCGGAGACACGTCACGATGCACGATCCCGAGCGGCTCGCCGCGCTCGTCCTTGGCCTCGTGGGCGGCGTGCAACCCGTGGAGCACGTTGACGGCGATCGCGACGGCGATCGCGGGCGGGACGCGCTCCCCGGCGCGGGACGCGGCGGCGAGCAGGCGCGCGAGCGACTCGCCGTGGAAGTACTCCATGACGAGCAGGAGCTCCTCGCCGGACGCCACGACGTCGATGACGCTCACGACGTTCGCGTGCCGCACGCGCGAGGCGAGCCGAGCCTCGTCGACGAACAGCTCGACGAACTCGCGCTGGTGGACGAGATCGGGGCGCATCCGCTTGATCGCGACGGCCTTCGAGAAGCCCGCCGCGCCGCGCTGGCGCGCGAAGTAGACGGTCGCCATCCCGCCGACCGCGATCGGCTCGCGAAGGACGTAGCGATCGACCTCGACGACGGCGGTCATCGACGCGGATCTTACCACCCGCGACGAACGGCGAGCCCCCGGCGCCGCGCCGGTCCTTTCTCCGAGGGCGCCGCGCGCGGGCTATTTCTTCGGGGCGACGCGCGCGCGGAGGACCTGGAAATAGCGCCGCGCGATGCCCGACGCGGCGGCGGCCCGGGACACGTTGCCGCCGTGCTGGTCGAGCACGCGCGCGACGTAGCGCGCCTCGAGCTCGGTCACGATCCGCGCGCGCGCCTCCACGAGGGGCAGGTCCATCGCCAGGATCCGATCGACGACGTCTCCACCGCCGGCGGACGGCGGGATCGCCCCGGCCGTGCCCGGCGCGTCGGCGAACGCGCCGAGCGCGACGCGCCGGGCGACGACGTTCTTGAGCTCGCGCACGTTGCCGGGCCACTTGTAGTGCTCGTAGCGATCGAGCAAGCCCCCGGGGAACGGGCCGCGCTGGGCGGACATCGTCTTCCAGAACGCGCGCGCGAGGAGCTCCACGTCGCCCTCCCGCTCGCGGAGCGGCGGCAGCTCCACGCGGCTCACGGCGATCCGGAAGAACAGCTCCTCGCGGAAGCGCCCCGCGTGCACGGCCTGGTCGAGGTCGCGGCGGGAGCTCGCGAGCAGGCGCACGTCGGCCTCGACCGCGCGGCCCGCGTCGCGGCGCACCTCCTTGCGATCGAGGAACCGGAGGAGGCGCGCCTGCGCGTCGTCGCCGAGCTCGGCGATCTCGTCGAGGAGGAGCGTCCCGCCGCTCGCCTGCTCGAGCGCCGACGTCCCCTCGGCGGCTCCGTCGCCGAAGAGGTGCGGCACGATCGCGTCGCCGCGCACGCCGGCGCAGTCGAACACGACGAAGGGCCTCGCCTTGCGCGGTCCGCCCTCGTGGAGCGCCTCGGCGAGCAGCTCCTTCCCCACGCCGGTCTCGCCCTCGATCGTGACCGGGAGATCGCTCGTCGCGAGGCGCTCGCAGAGCGGATAGAGGCGGCGCATCGCGACGCTCGCGCCGATCATCCGGCCGAAGCTGACGCTCGGCGAGAAGCCCGCGGCGTGGCGCGGCGAGGCGGCGCGATCGAGGCGCAGCGTCGTCCGTCCGATCGCGAGGCGACCGCCCGGCTCGAGCATCGCCTCGATCACGCGGACCCCGTTGACGCGCGTGCCGTTCGTCGAGGCGAGGTCGACCACCTTCACGCCGCGGCCGTGGAGATCGACGGCCGCGTGGCGGCGCGAGACGAGCGGATCGGTGAGGACGAGCTGGCACGCGCTGCTCTGGCCGACGAGCGCGCGCGTCGGGCTGCCGACGTCGAGCGCGAGCCCGGCTCCGGCGTCGGCGCCCTCGACGACGACGAGCCGGTACGAATGGAGCCCGCCGGCCTCGTCCTCGACGACGTTCAAGGCCTCGGTCGTCTTGTCTTCGCCCATCGTCGTCCCAGTGTAGGTCAGTCGAGGACCTTCAGCTCCTCGTCCGTGAGCAGCCGGTCGTAGTACCGCACCTCGTCGAGCGTCCCCAACGCCGCGCTCAGGATGACGGTCGGGACCTCGAGCGCGAAGCCGGACGGGAACCCGCCTCGCTGGATCGGAAACGGCGCTCGGCCTTCGGGGCGAACGAGGAGCACGGTCTCGTCCGCGTCGACGTCCCAACCGGCGGCGACCAGGAGCCAGGTGTCGAGCGGCGCGCCTTCGGAGTGGGACTCGCGCTTGTCGCCTCCGCGGCCCTCGCGCTCGAAGTAGACGCCGCCCGGCGCGACGTACACGCCGAGCGGCGCGACGTCGTCGGGCTCGATGGCCAGGAAGAGGGCCGTCACGTCGGAGCCCGCGCGCGCCCGGAGCTTCACCCAGAAGGCGATCGTCCCGCGGGCCGGGAATTTCGCCTCCGAGAGGTTCGGGACCTCGATCCAACCGTCGTCGGTGAAATCGACCGCCCCGCCGCGCTTGCCGGCGGTCGTCCACGCGGGGAGCTCGTCGCCGTCCGCCTCGAGGACGCCGGGGTTCGGCCCGACGACGTCGGGCACGGTCGCGCCGGCCGTCTCGTCGAGCGGATAGTACGACGTGGGGCGCGGGCCGCCCCCCGTCAGCTCGTCGAACGGCAGCGTGAGCACGCAGCCGGCGAGCGCGCAGCCGGCGAGGAAGAGCGCGAACGCGACGGGGCCGTGCACGGACGCGGGGCGCATCGCGTCAGAAGCTGCCGCCGAGCGAGGCGCCGCGCGGCGAGGGCCGGAGCGCCGCGCTCGCGGCGCGCGCCGGGCGCGTGACATACAGGACGGTCGCGAGCGCGGCCGCCACGATCCCCACGCCGAGCGAGACGTCGGCGACGAGCGCGGTGCGGAACGCGCCGTCGCGATCGCTCGACGCGCACGCCGGCGCGCACTCCTCCCGCAAGCGATCGGTCTCCGACTTGGCGACGAGCCCGAAGACCGCCCAGCTCGCGACGCCGGCGACCGCGACGCCGCCGAGGATCCACGTGCCGGTCGGGACCGGCCGCGAGGGCTCCGGGGCGCTCGCGCTCGGCCCCGGCGAGGCCGGGTGGTGCAGCGCGATCGTGATCGTCTTCGGCTCCCCCGGGCCGAGGGAGAAGCTCTGGACCACGGGCGCGCCCGCGGCGGGCTCGACCCGCGCCTCGTGGGCGCCCGGATCGAGGAGCACGGCGGTGTCGAGCGCCGCCGGCTCGCCGTCGATGTAGAGGCTCGCCGCTCGCTCGGGCTCGGCGGAGAGGCGCACCGTGACCGACGGCCGCTTCGAGCGGGCTTCCTCGAGCCACTCCGCGCAGCTCGCGCGAACGGCCGGCGGACAGGACGCGGAGGCGCAGATCGCGAAGGCCTCCGCCGCGGCGCCGAGCTTCTGATCGTCGCGCTGGATCTGCCCGCGGGTCGCGGCGTCGACGCACGCGTGCTTGTCCGGGCCCGCGGGGGCGGCGCCCGCCGCCGCCGACGTCAGGAGGAGCGCGACGATCGGGACGGCCTGCCGGCGTCGTCTCGGCGTGCTCGCTCCGGTGCCGCGCATGGCACCGTCATCGTACCGGTTCGCGTCCCGACTGGCACGTCGCTCAGTCGTCCTCGTCTCCTTCGCACCCGCTGTCGAGCGCGCACTGGAAGCCCGCGAGGCAGGCCGGGCTCGCCTCGCACGCGGCCTCGGCCTGGTCGTCGCACTGGTCGGCCTGCGCGAGACACGTGTCGCAGGCGTCGCCGTCGGCGGGCTCGCTCGGCGTCGCCGCGCAAGCCGACTGGGCGCACGCGGTCGCGCAGACGCCCGGCGCGCAGGCGCAGGCCAGCCAGGCGTCCTCGTAGACGGCCATGCCGTCCGGGTTCTTCGCGTCGCAGCACGCGTAGCAGGCCTCCACGCCCTGCGCGGCGCTGCACGTGCCGCCCGGCGCGGGATCGTTCGGAGCGGCGTCCGCCGCCGGAGCGCTCGTGTCGCCGCCGCTCGAGCTCCCGCCGCTCGACGATCCGTCGTCGCCGCCGTTCGTGTCGGCGCTCTTCGTCCTCTCGCCTCCCGAGTCGTCGCCGGACGTGACGGGCGCGGGGCTCGAGCACGCGAGCACGGCCAGCGAGGCGACGACGGTGACGATTCCCACGTTGATCCTGATCATGGTTGGTCTTCCTTCCTTCACTTGACGATCACCGGTTCGATGGCGAACACGTCCCACGCGGGCGTGTGATTCCCCCATTGCTTCCAGTCGGGCACGCTCTCCTGATTGCGGAGGTAGACCGCCGGGAACGTCGTGACGCCGCCGCTCGCGTCCACCTGGACCGGCGCCACGTAGAGCTGCGGCCGCTCGGTCAGGCGATGGCGGCGCGACGAGAAGACGATGAAGTAGTACCGCCGGCCTTCGTGCTCCTTCACCTCCGGAGCCCACTTCGGCCAGCTGTTCGTGAGGCCCGGGCTCCTCTTCGGCTGACAGCTCGGCGGATCGTTGGCCTCGAGCCGGACGCGCTCGCCGCCGGCGCGCGGGACGAGGAAGATCTCGGCCTTCGGGTTGTCGTAGAGCGAGCCGTTGTCGGGCAGCGCGGTGAACGCGACCCACGCGTCGTCGGGCGAGAGCGCCGGGTAGTACTCGGCCCGCGAAGGATCCGAGGCGCCGCGGAGCGGCTCCGCCGGGCTCGCGGCGGTCGCGCCCGCCTTGTCGGCGAAGGGCATCACGTAGAGGTCCGAAGGACCCACGAGATCGAAGGGGTTTTCGCCGAGCGTGCCGGACATGTAGACGATCGCGCCGCCGTCGCGGCTCCACGTCGGGCCGAGGCGGCGCAGGTTGGGATCCCCGACCTTCCCGAGGACGCCGCGCGCCGAAGCGGGAGCCTTCGCCTCGAGATCGACCCACACGAGGTCCGGCCCGTCGTTCGTCAACATGAGCCGATCGCCGGGCGCCCACCGCGCGCGAGAGAACGTCGAGAGCATCGGGTAGCCCTCGGCGAGCGTCGCGGTCGCCGTGGCCGTCACGTAGTCGGGCGCCGGTCCGGCGGTCGTGCCCCGCTCGATGCGCGCGATGTCCACGCCGGTGGCGCTCCCGCCCGCGCCCTCCCACGCGACCGCGACGTACTTCCCGTCGGGCGTCGACGTGTGGCAGCCGATGCACGTGCGGGCGCCCTGGCCCTTGGCGGGCACGCTGTCGCCGCGGAGCACGTCGACGACGCCCGGCTCTCCGACGGTGAAGCCCTTGAGCAGGCTCTGCTCCGCGCTCCCGATCGACCAGAAGACGATGCTCCCGGGAGCGTCGACCGGCGCGATCCGGAGATCGCCGCCGTTCGTGGCCGTCACGTCGTGGAGCCGGCCGCCCTCGTACCGCGCGCCGCGCACCGCGACCGTCATCGGGACGTCCGCCGAGTGCTCGCGGAGGGCGTCCCACACGTCCTTCGGCATCGTCCACGACGTCGCGGTCGTGTAGACGACGAGGTCCTTCGCCTGGTTGTCGACCGTGACGTGGAGCTCGAAGAGGTTCGCGCCCGCCCCGGCGATCCAGGAGAAGCGGGGCGGCAGCCAGTTCTTCGGGAAGAGCGTGCCCGGCTCGGGCTCGACGAGGCACGGCGCGGCCGCGTCGCCGGACGCCTTCGCGAAGAGCTTCGCGGCGCCCCGGGGCGCGCCGTCCTCGATCACGACGCCGGGCAGATCGGCGCGCGCCCCGTCGGCGCCGCCGCCGCGCGTCCGCTTCGCCGGGAGAGGCTCCGAGGCGCACGCCGCGGCGATCGCCGCGAGAGCCGCCACCCACATCGCCGTGTTGCCGTTCGCCGCCATGAGACCTCCGCGTCGCCCGCTCGGACGAACGACACGAAGTGCAACCGGCGGACCGTCCCCCGACGGCGCTACATCCCCGAATTTACGTGTCGATCGACGACGACGAGCGTCGGAGGGGCGCCGCCCACGGCGGATCGGCCGGGTGCGAGCTCCGCGATCGCACGCGATCCGTCCCGTCGCGCGGGCCCCGCTCGGGACGACGCCGGGCGCTCGGCGCGCTCAGGGCGAGTAGGCTTTTTGCCAGGTCTCCCGGTAGGCCGCGAGCTCGGCGTCCCATCGGGCGTCGTCCCAGCCGAGCTCGGGCTGGACGAGCGCGCGGATGTCCGCGACGAGATCGAGGCCGCCGTTCGGGAGCAGGAGGCCGAGGCGGACGCGCCGGAGCAAGAGGTCCGACAGCGTGACGACGCCCTCGGCGCGCGCCGCGTGGCGGAGCTCGCTCCAGAGCGCGATCGAGCCGGGGATGCGATGGCAGCGCTCGGGGTCGGCGGTGATCTCGACGATCTCGGCGCCGAAGCGGCCGAGCAGGCGGAGGCGGTCTTCGTCGGTGATCGAGCGCGGCCAGTCGATGCCCTCGACGTTCGGCTCGAGGACGCGCGTGCGCGGCTGGAGGCCGCCGAGCTCGTCCTCCGCCGCCGCGAGCGCGTCGCGCGCCATGACGGCGAAGGTGGTCAGCTTGCCGCCGGTGATCGTCAAGAGGCCGTCCTCCTTCCAGATCGCGTGCTCGCGCGACTCCTTCGACGGATCCGACTTGCCCGTGTCGATGACGGGGCGGACGCCCGACCAGGTCGAGATGACGTCCTTCTCGGTGATCTCGGCCGCGGGGAACGCCTTCTGAATCGTCTCGAGCAGGTACTCGCGCTCCGCGTCGCTGATCGCCGGCTCCTCGTCGAGCGCGCCGTGATCGACGTCCGTCGTCCCGAGGATCGTGACGCCCTCCCACGGGATCGCGAACACGGCGCGCTGGTCGCGCGGGTGGAGGAGGCTCACCGCCTCCGGCAGCGGGAGGCGCCGGTGCTCGAACGTCAGGTGGCTGCCGCGGATGCGGCGGAGGCGCTTGTCCTGCCCGAGCTGCGCGCGGAGCTCGTCGGCCCAGGCCCCGGTGGCGTTGATGACGACCTTCGCCTCGACCTCGGCGGTCCGCGAGGCGCCCGGCGCCATGTCGCGCACGACGACGCCGCGGACGCGCCCGTCGGCGGTGCGGAGGAGCTGGTCGGCGCGCGCGTAGTTGATCGCCGTGCCGCCTTGCTTCACCGCCTCGCGGAGCACGCGGAGGACGAGCCGCGAGTCGTCCGTCTGCGCGTCGAAGTAGCGGTAGCCGCCCTCGACCGCGGAGCCCGCGAGCGGCGGGACGCGCGCGACGATCTCGTCGCGCGACTGCGCTTCGTGCGCCCACTTCCCGGCGAGGGCGTCGTACATCGCGAGCCCGACGCCGTACATCCACTTGGGCATCTGGTCGCCCGGGAACACGCCGAGCGAGAAGCCGAGCGGGTTCACGAGCCCGGCGCCCTCTTGCATCAGCCGCTCGCGCTCGCGCACCGACTTGCGCGTGAGCAGGAACTGCCCCTGGCGGAGATAGCGGAGCCCTCCGTGCACGAGCTTGGTCGAGCGGCTCGACGTCCCGGACGAGAAGTCCTGCGCCTCGACGAGGAGCACCTTCTTGCCGTGCCGCGCGGCCTCTCCGAGGATGCCGGCGCCGGTGATGCCGCCGCCGACGATGATGAGGTCCCAAGGCCGATCGAGGCGACTCCAGATCTCGTCGCGGAACCCTCTCAGCCACATGACGCTGCTCGCATGGGCGGTGGAGCCTAGTCGACCTTCGGGAGACTGTCGCCCTCCGCTTTGATAGGCTCCGTCCCCGCAGCCCAGCCCTCACTCGCGCTGGACCTGGAAAGAGTGGAGACTCCGATGACGCTCGCCGAAAACCTGACGCCCTCGGCCCAACCCGTCGCCGCATCCGGACCGGCTGGCGAGCTCCGCGGCGTCCTCGGCCGCATGCGCGCCGCGGCTCGCAAGAGCGGGCCGCCCGACTACGACGCGCGCGTGGAGCACCTCGACAAGCTCGAGCGCGCCATCCTCGAGAAGAAGCACGACCTCGCGAAGGCCGTGTCGATGGACTACGGCAACCGCTCGAAGCACGAGACGCTCGCCGCCGAGGTGATGATCGTCGTCAACGAGATCAAGCACGTCCGCACTCACCTCCACGAGTGGATGGAGACGGAGCCGCGCGAGGTGTCGTGGATGTTCCTGCCCGGCCGCGCCGAGGTCGTGATGCAGCCGGTCGGCGTGGTCGGCATCGTCGCGCCTTGGAACTACCCGGTGCAGCTCTCGCTCTCGCCGCTCGTCAACGCGCTCGCCGCCGGCAACCGCGTGATGATCAAGCCGTCGGAGCTCGCCGGCGACGCCGCCGAGGTCATCAAGCAGATCGTCGCCGAGACCTTCGCCGCCGATCACGTCACCGTGGTGACCGGCGGGCCGGACGTCGCCGAGGCCTTCACGCACCTCCCGTTCGACCACCTCGTCTTCACCGGCTCGCCGCGCCTCGGCAAGCTCGTGATGAAGGCGGCCGCGGAGAACCTCGTGCCGGTCACGCTCGAGCTCGGCGGGAAGTCCCCGGCGATCGTCGGCGAGGGCTACTCGCTCCAGCAGGCCGCGCAGAAGATCATGTTCGGCAAGTGCTTCAACGCCGGGCAGACCTGCGTGGCGCCGGACTACGCGATCCTCCCGAAGGGCCGCGTCGACGCCTTCGTCGAGGAGTGCCGCGTCGCCGTCGGCCAGATGTACCCGCGGCTCGGGCAGAACCCGGACTACACGACGATCATCAGCGACGCCCACTACGAGCGCCTGCAGGCGTACATCAAGGACGCCCGCGATCGCGGCGCCAAGATCATCGAGCTGAACCCGGCGAAGGAGGAGCTCGATCCGAACTCGCGCAAGATGGCGCCGGTCCTCCTGCTCCACCCGAAGGACGAGATGCTCGTCATGCAGGAGGAGATCTTCGGTCCGATCATGCCGATCTTCACCTACGAGAAGCTCGACGACGCGATCGCCTACGTGAACGATCACCCGCGCCCGCTCTCGCTCTACTACTTCGACAACAACCAGCGGCGGATCGACCGCGTGCTCCGCGAGACCGTGTCGGGCGGCGTCACGATCAACGACGTGATGCTCCACGTCGCGCAGTCCGATCTGCCGTTCGGCGGCGCCGGGCCGAGCGGCATCGGCGCGTACCACGGGCGCGAGGGCTTCGAGGCCTTCACCAAGAAGAAGCCGGTCTTCTACCAGAGCCGGATCAACGCCACGGCGATGCTGCGTCCGCCGTACGCCGAGCGCATCGACTGGGTGCTGAAGATGCTGCTCGGGAAGTAGCGCCGCGGCGAGGCCGCCGCGGACGGCCGCGACCGAGGCTCGGTCGTCCGCTTCGCGGTCACTTCGGCGTGAACTTCAGCGTGAGCTTGGTGCTCTCGAGCGCTTGCTTCTTGATCGCCTTCTCGGCGGCGGCGACCCTCGACTCCTCGGTGAGGCCCTCGAGCTTCTCCACCTTCAGCGCGTAGAGGACGAACTCGTACTCGTGCGGCTCGCCGGGGCAGGGGCCGGCGTAGCCCGGCGTGCCCTTGTAGCTGAGCGACTGCTTCGCGCCCGCCGGCTTCGACAGCTCGTACTTCGCCGCGAGGCCCTCCGGCAGGCTCGTGACGTCCGCGGGGATGTCGTAGATCGACGAGTGGAGGAAGTCGGTCGTCGCGTCGACGAACACGATCGCGTAGCTCAGCGTGCCCTCGGGGCCCGGCGTCCACGAGAGCGGCGGAGAGACCTCGCGCTTGCCGCCCTCGCCCTGGCACGAGTGCACCGGCGGGAGCTCGTCGCCGTCGTCGAACGCGCTGCTGGTGAGCGTCATCGGCCCCGCCGGCTCGCTCGATCCGGCGTCTTCACCGGGCTCGCCGGAGCTCGACCCGCCGTCCGAGTCGGCCTGACCGCTCGGGACCACCGTGGTCGTGGAGGAGCAGGCGCTCGCGGAGGCCGCGAGCGCGACGACGAAGGAGGTGACGAGGAGGGAGCGCATGACGGGCCTCTCGTTCGCACACGGCGAGCGTCCGGTCAAACCTCGCCCCTCAGAGGCCGATCTCGGCCGGCGTGCACGTGCGGCCGAGCCGCTCGTCGCACGCGATCTTCTTCGCGCAGAAGTCCGCCGGCAGCTCACCGCCCGGGCGCGCCGCGGCGAGGGGCTTCAGCGCGGCGAGGCTCGACTTCGGCATCGAGCAGACGTAGCCGCGGACGGCGTGCTCCGAGAAATCGTAGTAGCGGCCGGAGACGCCGCCGGCCCACTTCATGTTGGGCGGGAGATCCTTGCCGTCGGGCATCTCGGTCGCGACCCACGAGCCGAACATGACGACCTTGTCGGCGCCGTGCACGGAGGCCGGGCGCTTCGCGCCGGTGTCCGTCGGGTAGTCGACGTCGATGTACTTGCCTTCGTAGGTGTCGTAGTCGGCGATGACCTTCACCTTGGCGGTGGTCGTCGGCGCGATCGCGGTGTTCGCGGCGTAGACCTTGCGCATGCTGATGCCGAGCACGTGCGACATCTCGACGACGTGCTCGCCCATCATGCGGTTGCACCCGGCGGAGACCTGACCGCGGCGGAGGTACCAGACGTCGAGATCGCCGGGCGCCTCGTTGTCCTGGTCGGTGATCGGACCGTGGAACGCGATCCCGCCGTTGTAGGCGATGAACGGGAAGCCGCCCCACGGCACGTCGTGCCAGCCCTCCGACTGCGTGAAGGCCGCGCCGTTCGGCCGGTACGGCTTGGCGAGGTGGAACGAGTACGTGCCCGGCCGCGAGTTGCTCTTGCCCGCCTTCGCGGTGGCGATCGGGTAGACGACGTCGACGCGGAGCTTGCCGTTCTCCGCCGTGGTCTTCACGTGCGGCAGCTCCGGGAGCCGGGTGCCCGCCGGCAGGTAGCCGGTGACGCGCGCCGTGTGCCCGGTGAGCGACGCGGTGACGGAGGGGCTCTGCAGGGTGGGGAGGGGACCCGAGTAGAACCAGTGATCGTCGACCTTGCGGCTCACGATCGCATCCTCGCTCGACTCGGCGTCATCGTCGGCGTCGACGGCGCAGGCGCCCAGACCGAGGGCGAGGGATCCAACAACCATGGCGAGAGCAGCGAGGCGGGGCATCTGCGTGATTTCTCCGAGCAAGTGGGCGACTGAGGTTTCCTCTAAGCGCGACCTATGCCAAGCACACGAATCCCCACCGTGCACGTGAAAGTGCGCGCTTATCCCACCTCTTTCAGAATGCGCTGGATCGCGAAATATCCGCTTGCCGTGGATCAACGAGGCGAGGGCGCGCCACTAAACTCCCGGCATGAAGGTTCACCAGGAGGTCCTCGAGATCGGGACGCGGGGACGGGGCTTCACCGACCTGTCCGAGCGGGTCGAGGCCGTGGTCGCCGCCTCGGGCGTACGCACCGGGCTCGCGACCGTGTTCGTCCAGCACACGAGCGCGTCGCTCGTGATCCAGGAGAACGCCGACCCGTCGGTGCGCCGCGATCTCGAGCGCTGGATCGGCAAGGTCGCGCCGGAGGACGCGAGCGCGTACGAGCACGACGACGAGGGGCTCGACGACATGCCGGCGCACCTGCGCGCGGCGCTGACCCGGACGAGCGAGGTCGTCCCGGTCGCGAACGGTCGCCTCGGGCTCGGCACGTGGCAGGCGATCTACCTCTGGGAGCACCGCCGCGCGCCGCACACGCGCCGCGTGATCGTCCACGTGCAGGGCGCGTAGCGTGACCTCGAGGCGGCGCTCCGCGGTGCCGCGCTTCGACCGGCGAGGGCGCGCTCGCTCCGAGGCGGCGCTCCGCTCGCTTCAACGCGGGCGCGGAAGCCGGCGCTTGCGCCCGCGGCGCCACACGCCGCCGGCGAGGAGCAGGGCGCTCGCCACGACGCCGAAGACCGCGGCCTTGACCAGCCGGAGCGACAGGCCCTCGTCCGGCTCGCGCTCGGCCGGCGCCGCGGCGATCGCGCGCGGCGTCGCGCCGGCGTCGCGCTCGTCGCCGCCCTGCGCGGCGCTCGCCGAGGAGGCGAGCCCGAGCGCGAGCGTGACGGCGATCGCGAGGGCGGGGCGGCGCATGCGCTCGTCGTAGCCGGTCGGAGCCGCCGGATCGAGCGGTGTCGGCACAAACGCGAAACGCCCCGCACGAGACGTGCGGGGCGTCGTTGCGCGCGGACGCGGCTCGACGATCAGTCGCGGAGCGGCCGCCCTTGCGCGTCGGGGACCTTGCCCATGAGCATCATGACGCCGTCGATCAGCGGCCAGATGGCGCCGATCCCGCAGGTGAGCCAGCTCACGGCGATCTGCGCGATCGCGATGCCGGTGTGACCGGTGTAGAAGCGGCCGACGCCGAAGGTGCCGACGAAGATCTGGAGCAGGCCGGCGACCATCTTCGACTTGTCCGAGAACGGCATGCCGCTGACGGGGTCGATGCCGTAGGGCGCGTGCGGCGCCATCGCGCCGCCCATCGGCCCGCCCATGCCCGGCATGCCCGGAGGCGGGGGAGCGCCGTAGCCGGCGGGGGGAGCGCCATAGCCGCCGCCGCCGGGCGGCGCGCCGTAGCCGCCGGGAGGCGGTCCGCCGGGCGGTCCACCGTATCCACCGGGCGGAGGGGCGTTCGGGGGGTAGTTCATGCTCGTCTGCTCCTGTCGTGTCGCGGGTCGTGGGATCGGGGACGAGGGTAGAGCTTTTCACGGGCAGCGCAAGCCGAGGGCGCCGGAAAGCGATCCGCGCCGCGTCCCTTCGACGGCGGCGCGAGCGCCCGCGCGCCGCCCGCGCGCGACGCTCACGGGCTCACGGAGAACGGGCGCCGGCGCGGCTCGGCCGAGCTCTCTTCGGGGAGCTCCCCGGGCACGCGGTAGCGCGCGACCACGCGCATGAGCCACGCCGTGGCGAGGCCCATCACGCCGAGGTCGTCCAGCCAGCCGACGACGGGCACGTCCGGGATCAAGTCGACCGGGACGACCGCGTAGATCAGCGCGAAGAAGATGACGAGCTTGCCGAACGTGGAGGCCGACGGATCCCGGTAGTAGCGGCTCAGCGCGCGAAACCAGCCGATCTTCGGCGTTGGACGACCCATGACGCGCCAACCTAAGCACGGCGCGGCGCCTGCGGAAGGGAGGCGCGGTGAGCCGAGGCCGTGATCGCCTGCCGGCGCGACCGGTCGCGCCTCAGTCGGCGACGAGGAAGCTCACCCGTCCGACGAGCTGACCGTCCTGCGTCTCGACGTCGATCGCCCAGGCGCCGACGAGCCGCTGAGGGAGCTGCCGGCCCGTCAGCCCGGAGCGGAGGCGGACGGCGCCCTCCGGGCCGTCGACCCGCGACGTCGTCTCCGTGGCGCGGTGCACCTCGTCGCCGTCGTGGCGCCACACGTGCACGAGGCGATCGCCCTTACCGCCGGGGACGACGACGTCGGTGATGGCGATGAGCTTGTCGATGACCGACGGATGCAGCTCGTGGACGACCATGCCGAGACGGCCGTCGGGCAGGACGATCGGCCCGACGGCGCCCTTCGACACGTACATCGGGACCGGGGGGATCGCCGTGCGGCCGGCGTAGGCGCCGCCGACGGCCGCGGCGGCGCTGACGAAGAAGAGCACGATCCAGAGGCGGTCGCGGAGCATCGCGAGGCTCACGTGGATGGTCCAGAAGCCGACGACGGTGATGCCCATCGCGATGAGCAGCGAGTAGAGCGTGCGCGTGTCGGGGAAGAGCGCCGGCACCACGAGGTTCAAGCAGCCGAAGAGCGCCACGCCGTGGAAGATCGAGGCGAGCGCGCGGAACCGGAAGACGACGCGGTCGAACACGATGTCGAGCGTCGAGAGCAGCGCGCAGACGCCGAGCAGCACGACGAACCACGAGTTCGGCGCCCAGAACGTCGTCGACTTCCAGTAGAAGGGCAGGAGGAAGAAGAGCATCCCCTGGTAGAGGTTCTTCAGCGCGTACGTCATCGCGAAGAACCGGAGGCGCGCCTTCGCTCCCGCAGCGTGGAGGTGCGCCTGCTGGCGCCCCGAGCCGAAGAGGCGGAAGAACAGGACGACAAGCAGCCACGCGGCGCCGATCGAGACCGCGAGCCAGCGCGCGTGGTCGAAGCCCTTCTGGGCGAAGGCGACGACGGTGACGCCGAGGCCGAGCGCGTACGCCGAGTGGAGCCACCAGAGCTTGCGCCCGTGCGCGCGCATGAAGGCCTTCACGCGGTCGCGAGGCGAGGGCGCGAACGGGACGGGGCCGACGACGCGCACGTTCGCCGGCCCGTTCGTCGAGCCCCCCTGGCCCGGGAGGCCCGAGCCGCTGCCCTGACCGATCGACACGAAGAGAGCATAGTCGCCGCGGCGCGCGAGGGCACCTTTAGGGCGGTGGGGATCGGCGCTCGCGCGGCGCGCGCTCTCCGCGCCGCGGTCGCGCGGAGCGGCCGCCGCTGCGGCGCGCTCTCCGCCGGTTGCCCTCGCCGGTCGGATCCGCCGAAGATGCCGCGATGATCACCGTCCACCACCTCGAGCGCTCCCGCTCGCAGCGCGTCCTCTGGCTCCTCGAGGAGCTCGGCCTCGAGTACGAGCTCAAGAAGTACGAGCGCGACCCGAGGACGATGCTCGCGCCGCCCGAGCTGCGGAAGGTGCACCCGCTCGGCAAGTCGCCGATCGTCACCGACGGCGAGCGCACGCTCGCGGAGTCGGGCGCGATCCTCGACTACCTCGTGACGGCGCACGGCGGCGGGCGGCTCAGGCCCGAGGCGGGGACGCCGGAGCGCCTGCGGTACGACTACTGGCTCCACTACGCGGAGGGCTCGGCGATGCCGCCGCTCTTGCTGTCGCTCGTCTTCCAGCAGGTCAAGGCGCGGGCGCCGTGGCCCGTGAAGCCGATCGCGAAGGGCATCGCGAACAAGGTGCTCGCGGACTTCGTCCGCCCGCAGATGGAGCTCCACTTCGATTGGGTCGAGCGCGAGCTCGGGAAGAGCACGTGGTTCGCCGGCGAGGAGCTCTCGGCGGCGGACATCCAGATGAGCTACCCCGTCGAGGCGCACGCGGCGCGCGTCAAGGGCGCGTCGCGTCCGAACATGGCCGCGTGGCTCGAGCGCGTCCGCGCGCGCCCGGCGTACCGGCGCGCGCTCGAGCGCGGCGGGCCTGTGACGTTCGAAGCGCCGGACGCGCGCGCCGACGCTCCGGGCGCGCGGGGCCGGTGATGCTCGAGCGCCTCGCACCACCACGCTTCGGACGCGCAGGGTCGACGGTCTCGCCGTGAGGCGGGATCGGGAGCCGCCCTAGTCGTCGCGGCCGAGGCGCGCGGAGAGGCGTGCCATGCCTTCGCGGAGCTGGGCCTCCGGCGTGAGGAGGCTGACGACGAGGTGCGCGCCGCGCGTCATGTCGAAGAAGTAGCCCGGGTGGACGTAGACGCCGTCTTCCGCGACGAGCGCGAGCGCCCACTCCTCGTCGCTCCGCGTCTCCGGGACGCGGAGGGTCGCGTACCAGCCGCCCTCGACGTCGAGGACGCTCATCGACGGCGCGCGCTGCGCGGCTTCGCGCACGACGGCGAGGTTCGAGCGCGTCCGCGCGCGGATGGCGTCGGACGTCGTCCTGCCGGCGCGGAGGAGCTCGGGCAGCGCGTGCTGCACGGGGGCGCCGACGGACAGGTAGGCGTCGAGCACGGTCTCGAGGCGCTCGAGCGCGTCGCCGGCGCGCGTCGGGTCGCCGCCGCACGCGATCCACCCGAGCTTCATCTGCGGGAGCCCGGCCAGCTTGGAGAGGCCCGAGAGCGCGAAGACGAGCCCGCGCTCGGCGCGGAGGGCGGAGTCGACGCGGTGCGCGGGCGCGCGGCCGGACGCGGTCAGCGGGTAGGTCGCGAAGACCTCGTCGCTCGCGATCGGCAGGCCGAGGTCGAGGATGGCGTCGAGCTCGTCCTCGCCGAGGAACGAGCCGGTCGGGTTGTTCGGGCTGACGACCACGACGAGCCGCGTCCGTGGGCCGACGGCGCGCGCGAGCGCCCCGACGTCGACGTGCCAGTGACCCGCGTACTCGAGCGGGTACGTCTTCAGCGTCACGCCCTCGAAGGCCGCCAGCCACGCGAGCAGCGGGTAGCTCGGCGTCGGCACGAGGACCTCGTCGCCTGGATCGCAGAACGTCTTGAAGAGGACGGCGTACGCCTCGCTCGTGCTCGAGGTGACGGCGACGCGCGACGGAGCGATCGCGATCCCGCGCTCGGCGTACAGCGAGGCCACCGCGCCGCGGGCGCTCGCGAGGCCGAGCGCCTCGGGCTCGTAGACGAGCGCGCGCGGGGTCGCGAGCGCCCGCGCGATCGCCTCGGCGTCGTACGGGAGCTCGGCGGTGGTCGGGTTGCTCACGGTGAGGTCGAAGAGCGGCCGTCCGCCCGAGCTCGCGACGGCGCGCGCCGCCGCCACGGCGCGGCTCAGCGCGTTCGTCGCCTCGGCGCCGGGGACGGCGAGCTCGGAGACGCGTGTTCGGCGAGAGAACGGCATGGATCGCGCCGTCGCGGAGCGCGCGAGAGCGGGCGGAGAGGGTCGGCGGCGGGCGGCGAGGATAGCCCCGCCGTGTGCGCTTGGCGACGTGCTCGCGACGCGCCTGCGGTCGCGGTGACGTCGATCCGCTTGCGCTCGCGGCGATCCTGACGGTAAGGCCACCGGATGACACGGCTCCAGACGATCCTCGGTCTGCTCGCCATCGGCGGCGCAGGCCTCTACGCGGCCTGCTCGAAGACGACGCCCGAGCCCGAGAAGACGACCGAGTCCGCTCCGCCCGCGCCGTCCGCGCCCGCGGCGCCGCCGCCCTCACCGAAGGCGGAGGGCACGGCGGCTCCGGCGGCCGGCCCCGAGGACATCGCGTGGGAGGCGCCGAAGGGGTGGGAGAGCATCCCGAACGCGAACACGATGCGCAAGGCGACCTACAAGATCCCGAAGGTCTCCGGCGACGCCGAAGACGCCGAGCTCACGGTGTCCGCCGCGGGCGGCGGCGTCGAGGCGAACATCCAGCGCTGGTCCGGTCAGTTCGGCAACGCCGAGGCGAAGACCGAGCCGCGGAGCCCGAACGGCCTCAAGGTCACCGTCGTCGAGATCAAGGGCACGTTCGCGTCCGGCGGCATGGGCATGATGGGCGGGCCGACCACGTCGAAGGAGAAGTTCATGCTCCTCGGCGCCGTCGTCGACGGCGGCGATCGGCAGCATTTCTTCAAGATGACCGGCCCCGAGAAGACCGTCACGGCGGCGAAGAAGGACTTCGACGCGTTCGTCGCGAGCTTCCGCGCGAAGTAGCGGCGGCGGGCGCGGGCGCGGACTCGGTGCGAGGCAGCGTGGGGGCCGCGGGCTTGGCGAGCCTCCGCTTCGCGAGAGCGGACCTCGCGGGCGCGGGCTTGGCGAGGAGCGGCGTGGGCGTCCGCGCGAGCGTGTCGAGCGGCGCGTCGCAGGTGCTTCGCAGCTGGCAGCGCGCGCACTCGGCGCCGCGCCAGATCCGATCGAAGCGCTCCTGAGCCGCGTCGAGCATCGCCTCGCTGTCGGTGACGATGCCCATCTCGAAATTGCGCCGGCCTGCGCTCTTCGCGCCGAGCCCCGCGCCGGTGAGGTTGGCGCTCCCGAGGTAGAGCAGGCGTCCGTCGATCGCGATCATCTTCAGATGGACCCGCGGACATCGGCGCATCTTCACGGCGCCGGAGCCGCCGCCGGCCGCGAGCCGCGCCATCTCCCGCGCGAGCGGGCCCGACGGCGGAGACGCATGCAGGATGCACACGTCGACCCCGCGCCGCGCCAGATCCCCGAGCGACTCGAAGAACGAGACGTAGCGACCGCGCGCGCGCGCCCGCGAGCCGATCGGCGCCTCGACGAGCATCGTCTTCAGGTTCGCCGTCGTGATCCACACGCTCACGCGGGCGCCCGCGACGGCGCGCGAGGCGAGGTCGTCGTAGTGATCGCCGTCGACGAGCAGCTTCGCCCGGATCGTCCGCGCCGGCCGCTCGGTCTCGGGGCGCCAGGTCGACGCGATCGCAGCAGAGCGGGGCATGTGGTCAAGTGTACGAGGTGCCTGGCCGCCGCGCCGTACCTTTCTCGAGGAGCGAGCCTCCTGGCCGCGCCCGCCTCACCTCGAGGGCGGAAAGCCGCGCGCCGCCGGCGCGTCGGTGCACGTCGTGGGAGGCCCCAACGGCTCGCCCGAGCCCTCGCGCGACGGGGCCGCACCACGAACGGGCACCGGGCTCGGCGTAGCGTCGCGACGAGCGCGGGGGCTCCACTCGAAGAACGCCCTCCGCTCGAAGAACGATCCTTCGCCGCGACGTTGACGTGCGCTGCATCAGAGCGCCGTTGGGGCGCCTCGGGCGTCCCCTAAAGGTTGACGCACCCCAAGTTGACGCAGAAGCAGAAGCAGAGGACGGGCTCGGTGGCGGGGAAGTCGTAGCCCAGGGTCGGCACGTCTCGTCGGTCGAGCGCGAGTCGCCCGACGTGATCGTTCGGTGGCGAGCGGCTTGCCTGTTCCGTCGTCGTTCGGAAGGCCAGCTCCGACGCCGCCGCGTGGGCGGCAAAGACCCAGACGGCACGATTGCCCAGGCTCGTCCCGGCGCTGCTGGGGCACGCGGCCGTGAGCGTCCCCGCGGGTTCGTTGCTGCCTCCGACGAACAGCTCCATCGCGTGGACGTCGGGGGGCAGCGCCCGCCTTCCATTTGTGGATCGGGAGCGTCTCCGTGTTCGGCGTCTCGAAGTGATAGCAGTACGTGACCTCCAGCGAGGGCGGGATGTTCGCGTCCTTCGACTGGATCTGGAACCCCGGCGGCGCGGGGCCGTCCGCGTCGTGGCTACGTCCGGCTGCGCGTCGGCGCCGGCGCCGTCCGGGCCCGCGCCGCCATCCGCCGCGAACCCCCCGTGTCCACACCGCGGGGCGGGGTTGCGGCGTGTCAGGCCATCTGGAGCGCGAGCCTCGACGGTGGGCTGCTCCGCCGCGGGAAGCGGCGCATCGTCGGCGGTCTCCGCGCGAGCGGACGCGAACTCCGGCGGCCGACGGCGGGCTCGTCCTCGAAGAGGCGTGGCCCGCGCGCCGGTCAGGCGGCGGCGCGGGCGCGGTAGCCGTCGAGGATGCCGAGGCAGCCGTCGAGCGAATCGCAGAGGTTCAGCTCGCGCCGGAGCTGCGACGCGCCGCGGAGGCCGGAGAGGTAGCCCGAAAGGTGACGGCGCGTGCAGCGCACGCCGTGCGGTTCGCCGCGGGCCTCGACGTTCGCGACGAGGTGGCGCTTGCAGAGCTCGATGCGCTCCTCGTCCGTCGGCGGCGCGACCGTCGCGCCCTCGCGGAGGAGCGCGTTCGCCTCGCGGAAGATCCACGGGTGCTCGATGGCGCGCCGCCCGATCATCACGCCGGCGCAGCCCGTCGAGTCGATCGCCCGCGCCGCGTCCTCGGCGGACCTCACGTCGCCGTTGACGAGCACCGGGATCTTCACGACCTCGCGAGCGCGCATCGCCCAGGTCCAGTCGGCGGAGCCCGTGTGGCCCATGTTCGCCGTCCGGCAGTGGATCGTGATCGCGGCGACGCCGGCGTCCTCGAGCCGTCGCGCGAGATCGACGATCGGCATGTGCGACTCGGGGCCGAGGCCGATCCGCGTCTTCACGGTGACCGGGAGCGCCACGCTCTCGACGACCATCTTCGCCATCGCGACCATCGCGATCGGGTCGCGGAGCCATCCGGCGCCGGCGCCGCGACCGGCGATCTTCGGCACCCAGCACCCGCAGTTGACGTCGATGAAGAGCGGCTCGGCCTGCTCGGCGAAGCGCGCGGCCTCCGCGAGGCGCTCGGGATCGGCGCCGTAGATTTGGATCGCGGTGAGGACGTCGTCGTCGGCCAGCGCGATCTTGCGGCGCGCGTTGCGGCAGCCGCGGAGGAGCCCTTCGACGTTGACGAACTCGGTGACGGTGATCTCGGCGCCGAGCGAGCGGCAGATCCGGCGGAAGACGGCGTCGGAGACGTCCTCGAGCGGCGCGAGCACGACCGGCTTGGCCGCATAGAGTCGCTGGAGTTGCGTGAGGTTGGGGTGGGCCACGAGGATGCGCTCGAGATAGCTCAGGATCGCGGCCGCCGCCAACGGGGGGTGAGCCGTCGCGCCGCGGAGCCTCGGCGCGAGGCCCCCGAGCCGAGCTCGAGGCGCCTGCCGTCGCGCGGGCGTTCCCCCGCCGCGCGTTCGGGCGGCCGCGCTCGTCCCGCCGAGGTTGCGCGTCGTCGGCTCCGCCGTTCGTGGTGTAAATATATGTAATTGATGTGTTAAATTGCGATTGCGACATCCGTGGAGCGGCGCGTGGCGGCGACCGTGCCGAGACGTGCATTTCGGTGTTCCCGTGCTACGTCTCCGGCGCCGCATGATGCTCGCGACGTCGTCTGCGCGTCAGCGTTCGCTCGCTGATCCCGCTTCGGAGAAGCGGTCGCTGGCGTCCATCCTGCGTGACCACGGGCCGCTCCCGGTGACCGACGCGGTCGACGTCGCGCTCGACGTCTGCGACGAGCTCGCCAACGCCCACGCGAACGGCGTCGTCCACGGCGATCTCGGGCTCCACCGCGTGCGGACGCACTGGCCGCGCTTGCCGAAGCAGCGCGCCGACATCTTCGCGCTCGGCGAGAACGACAGCGCCGCGTTCGCCTTCCGAGCCTCCGCGGTCTCCCTCCTGATCGCCCCCGAGCAACGGGCCGGCGGCGCCGTCGACGCGCGCGTCGACGTCTGGGCGGTCGGCGCGATCCTCCACTGGCTCATCGCCGGCGTCGCGCCGAGCTCCGATCCGCTCGAGCAGACGCTGGCCCGCGCCCCGCGCACGCTGGTCATCACCGTCGCGGCGTGCCTCGCGGAGGATCCGGCCGCGCGCCCGCAGTCGGTCGACGCGATCGCCGAAGCGCTCGGCTCGTTCGCGTCGTCGCCCGCCGACCGCTTCGAGCAGCTCGCGCGGCGCCGCGCGCTGCTCGAGAACGCGAAGCGCGTGCGCACGGATCTGGGGGACGTCGACCGGGTGCTCGGTCGCCTCGACGACGCCGCGCTCGCTCGCGAGCTCGTCGCGGCCGCCGCGCCGCCGCCGTCCCCGGTCGAGCCCGCGATCGATCGCCTCGCGCTCGCCGTGCACGAGAGCACCGGCAGCGCCATCTTCGACGACTCGGGGAGCGTGACGGACCTCGTCGACGACGACGACGCGTCCGACGCCGAGACGGTGCTCGCGCAGCCGAGCCTCGCGGAGCTCCACGCGTCCGAGCGCGGCGTCGTCGTCGCGTCCCCGCTCTCGATCTCGCCCGTCGTCCTGTCGTCGGAGCTCCTCGCCCCGCCGAAGCCGCCGGTCGCCGAGGCCTCCCCGCCGGTCGCCGCGGTCGCGCCGAACGACGAGCCGGACAACAAGATGAAGCGCTCGACGACCGCGCTCGCGATCGTCGGCGGCCTCCTCGCCGTGTCGCTCGGCGTCGGGATCGGGATGCACCTCGTCGAGCACGCGCTCGCGCGTCACGACACGGCAGCGGCCGACGTCGCGTCGGGCGTCGCCGCCCCGACGCCGCCATCGCCCGGCGCGCCGCTCACCGCCGCGTCGCCGCAGGTCGCGTCGTCGGCTCCGCCTCTCGGCGCGCCGCTCGCCGCCGCGTCGCCGCAGGTCGCGTCGTCGGCTCCGCCTCTCGGCGCGCCGCCTGCGGTCGATGCGCCGTCGGTCATGAGCGTGGCGTCGCTCCCGGACGCGCGTCCTCTCACGCCGGCGTCGCTCCCGGACGCGCGTCCGCTCACGCCGGCGTCGCTCCCGGACGCGCATCCCGCCGCGCCGCGTCCGCTCGCGCCCGCGGCGCGGTCCGACGCCAAGGTCGGCGCGGCGCCGCGTCCCTCGGCGCCGCGCCCTCCGCCGAGTGCGGAGGAGGGCGAGAGCATCCCCGCGGGGTTCAAGTCGTTCGACGGCGCGTCGCCGTGAGCTCGCGGCAGCGCGCGGATCAGGGCCGGGGCGGGAAGTCCGCCCGAGGTCCAGCGCGCCCGCCTCGAAGGGCGAGACGCGCGCGCGCCCTCGCGACGGACGCGCCGGAGTCGATCCCTCGTCGCGCGATCGGCTCGAGTCCATACGTCTCGAGCGTCCCCGCGGCAGGATCGGCGACGTCAGGGGAGGAGCGCGGCGCCCAGGACGCCCGCGCTGTCGCCGAGCGCGTGCTTCACGATCTTCGTCTCGAGATCGTCGTTGAAGATCCAGCGCGCCACGGCGCGCGGCCCCGCTTCGTACAGGACCTCGAGGTTCGAGACGCCGCCGCCGAGGACGATCACGTCGGGATCGAGCACGTCGATCACCGTCGCGAGCGCGCGCCCGAAGAGCTCGACGCGCTCGTCGAGCAGCGCCTTCGCCGCCGCGTCCTCGCCCGCGCGCATCGCGATCTCGACGAGAGGGCGCGTCACCCCGGAGCGCCGCGCGTACTCGCGCTCGATCGCCGGTCCGCTGAGGTACGTCTCGACGCAGCCGCGTCGCCCGCAGTAGCACGCGGGGCCTCGCTCGGGATCGAGCGTGACGTGGCCCCACTCGCCGGCGATCCCCTGCGCGCCGTCCCAGGCGCGCGGGATCCCCGCGTGGTCGGCGAGGACGACGCCGCCGCCGACGCCGGTGCCGAGGATCACGCCGAACGCCACGCGCGCGCCGCGCGCGGCGCCCCACGTCGCCTCCGCGAGCGCGAAGCCGTTGGCGTCGTTCGAGAACGCGACGTCTCTCCCGACGGCCCGCGCGAGATCGGCGCGGAACGGCCGACCGTTGAGGCACGTGGTGTTCGAGTTCTTGACGAGCGGGACGTCGGAGCGGCTCCCGTCGGGGCGGCGCGTCGTCACCGATCCGGGCATCGCGACGCCGATGGGCGTCGCGATCGCGTCGACGCCGGCCTGCTTCGCCACGTCGACGACGAGCGCGCGCGTCGCCTCGAGGACGTGCTCGTACCCGAGCGCGCGGTTCGTCGCGACCCGCCCGCGCGCGAGCACGCACGGCTCGAGGCCCGTGCCCGCCGCGCCGCGCGCGCCTGCGGTCGCCGGGCCGGACGCGGGCGCGTCGAGATCGACCACGACGGCCTCGATCTTCGTGCCCCCGAGGTCGACCCCGATGCGCTGTCGGCGGCGAGGCGAGGGGGAGGCGGTCATCGCGAGCGCGCCCTACCGCTACGCGTCGAGGTCGTCGCTCGCGCCGCCCTTCGCGAGCGTGCCGCCCGCGGCCGCGAGGAGGTACGCCTCCACGAAGTCGTCGAGCTCGCCGTCGAGGACAGCGTCCACGTTGCCGGTCTCGTGCGCCGTGCGCAGGTCCTTCACCATGCGGTAGGGCGCGAGCACGTAGCTCCGGATCTGGTTGCCCCACGCGATCTGCGTCTTGCTCGCCTGGTAGGCGGCCGCCTGCTCCTCGCGCTTCGCCATCTCGAGCTCGTAGAGCTTCGCCTTGATCATCTTCAGCGCCATGCGCCGGTTCTGGAGCTGCGAACGCTCGGCGCGGCACACGACGACGATGCCGCTCGGGATGTGCTTCATCCGGACCGCGGTCTCGACCTTGTTGACGTTCTGCCCGCCCTTGCCGCCGGCGCGCATCGTCGTGGTCTCGAGGTCCTCGTCCTTCACGACGATGTCGATCTCGTCCTCGATGTCGGGCTGGACCTCGACCGCGGCGAACGCCGTCTGCCGGCGGGCGTTGGCGTCGAACGGCGAGATGCGCACGAGGCGGTGCACCCCGACCTCGCTGCGGAGGTAGCCGAAGGCGTGATCGCCGGCGATGGTGATCGAGACGCCGTCGATGCCGGCCTCGTCGCCCTCCTGAAAATCGATGATCTCGGTCTTGTACCCGCGCCGCTCCGCCCAGCGGAGGAACATGCGCATCAGCATCTGCGCCCAGTCCTTCGCGTCGACGCCGCCGGCGCCGGGGTGGATGCTGAGGATGGCGTTGGCGTGGTCGACCTGCCCCGAGAGCATGCGGCCGAGCTCCGCCGATCGGAGGCGCTTCTCGAGATCGGCGAGCTGCCCCGCGATCTCGCCGACCACGGAGTCGTCCTTCTCGGCGACGCCGAGCTCGAAGAGCTCCTTGGCGTCCTCGATGTCGCGCGTGAGCTTCTCGGTCGTCTCGACCCTCTGCTCGATGCCGGAGCGCTTGCGCGTCACGGCCTGCGCCTTCTTGGGGTCGTCCCAGAACCCGGGGGCCAGGGTCTCCTCGTTGAGGCGTTCGATGTCCCGCTTCAGCTTCGGGACGTCAAAGATGCCCCCTTAGCGTCATGAGACGCCTTTGGAGGTCTTCGAGCTTCTCGCGTGTCTCGGCGATCATGAGGTCCGCATCCTACCACAGATCTCGGGCGCGCTCGGAGCCGGATCCGAGAGGCCCGTGAGGCGCCCGGACGAGCCGAACGCCCTCCCCGCCCTCCGCGAGCCGCGCGCGGGCGCGCGGGAGGCGGGAGAGCGGCGGCCCAGGCGGCGCCCGCGACGGAAGGGCGCACGCCGCGGCCGCGGCGTCGAGCGCATCACAGGTCGCCCGGCGCGCCTCGGCCGAGCGGCACCGGCGCCGCGTACCTCTCCGGCGCGCGGACGTGGCGCGCCTTGTTCGCGGCGAACCATCCGTTCGTGAGCACGTCGAGCGCGGCCTCGGCTTCCATCAAGCGGAGCCGCACGTCCGCCTCGTCGCGCGTGCCCTGCTGCGCCGGCGGCAGCGCGCGGAGGTCGAGCGCGGCCCGCTGCCAGTGAAAGAGCGCCTCGAGGACCTTGGCGCCGATGCGCGCGCGCGCGTCGCGGTGCTCGAGCCGGATGCGCTCGAACGCGGGCTCGTCGTCGGCGTAGATCAGCCGATCGAACCGCCAGGTGAGGCGCGCCTCGAAGCCGACGTTCGCTCCGGTCGAGTCGCGGAGGCGGCTCGTGTCCGTCGCTGTCGTCGTGTCGAGCGACAGCCGAGCGTCGTCCGTCCTGACCGCGCGGAGCCGCGCCTCGGGCAGCGCCGCGCTCCACCGCGCGCGAGACACGATCGCGTCGAGCCGGCCGTCGTCCGCGCCGAGGCCGGCCGCGCGCCAGGCCGCCGTCACGCACGACCGCGCGAGCCGCGGCGTGAGCGCGAGCTCGAACGTCGGCTCGCTCGCCGATACGTCCTCGCGCGCGCTCGCCTGCGCGAGCTCGAGCGCCGGGGCGAGCGGCGGCGTCGTCATCCGGGTGTTCGCCCGCGCGAAGCGATCGAGCGGGAGGCCGACGACGAGCATGCCGCCGATCTCCTGGCGCTCGCCGCCGAACGCCTGGCGCGAGAAGCCGACGAGCGAGACCCAGGTCGAGCCCCGCGGCCGGCCGAGGACGGGCCGCCCGCTCGAGGCGCCGTCGAGGACGGAGAGCGGGCTCGTGTCGAGGTCCTCTTGATCGAGGTCTCCGTCGGCGACCGCGTCTTCGTGGGCGGTCGACGCGAAGGCGCGCCGCGGCGCGCCTTCGGCCGGCGTCCGCTGCGCGAGGAGCGCGGCGACGAAGAAGACGAAGAAGAGGAGGAGCCGCAGCGTGACGGCGGACGTGGGGATCGCGGGGGAGAGACCGAGCTTCATGCGCGCGCCGTGAGCGAGCGGTGTGCCAGCGCCGTCCGCGCGTCGTTCTCCTCGCTTGCGTCCGTCGCGGCGTGGCCCGGGCCGCTCACGGGCCGGCCCCGGGCCGCTCGGAACCAGACGACGAGGCGCCGCGCGGGCGTCGCGCCCGAAGCTGCTGTTTCGAGCAGCCCGCAGCGACGAAGAGCATCGCCCCGAGGGGCTCGACCCCGACGCGCCTCGACCGACCTTGCCTCGCGCTCCCTTTCCGACCCCCATCGCCTCCCGAGCCGGTCCTTGAAAGGACGGATGAGATCGCTTCAGCGGTCGGGTGAAGGCCGCGCCGCGACGATCTCGGCGGCGCGGTCCGGGGAGGGGGCGTTTCTTGATTGGCGGGACAGGACGCGCGACACTCCAGCCTGGATGTCAGGGGTGCGCGCCGGCGACATCATCGCCGGCAAATTCCAGATCGAGCGCGTCCTCGGCGAGGGGGGGATGGGCTACGTCGTGGCCGCCCGTCACCTCCAGCTCGGCCAGACCGTCGCGCTGAAGTTCATGCGCGAGGAGGTCGTGAGCCGCGACTACAAGAGCCGCTTCCTCCGCGAGGCGCGGAACACCGTCCGGCTCAAGAGCAAGCACGTGTCGCGCGTCCTCGACGTCGGCTCGCTCGAGGGCGGCTCGCCGTACATGGTCATGGAGTACCTCGAGGGGACCGACTTGTCGGACCTCCTCCAGAAGCGCGGACCGTTCCCGTACGCGGAGGCTTGCGACTACATCATCCAGGCGTGCGAGGCGATCGCCGAGGCGCACGGTCACGGCATCGTCCACCGCGATCTCAAGCCGGCGAACCTGTTCTTGACGCGCGGGTCCGGCGGAGAGCCGGTCGTGAAGGTGCTCGACTTCGGCGTCTCCAAGGTGCTCGATCTCGACATGGACGACGACACCAGTCCCGGCGGGCGCCGCGGACATCACGACAGCGTCGTGACCAAGGCGACCGATCTCCTCGGATCGCCGAGCTACATGGCGCCGGAGCAGGTCATCTCCGCCCGCGACGCCGACTCGCGGAGCGACGTCTGGTCGCTCGGCGTGATCCTGTTCCGGCTGATCAGCGGAAGGGCGCCGTTCACCGGCAACTCGCTGGGCGATCTCATCCAGAACATCATGCACGCGCCGATCCCCAACCTCCGGGACGTCCGGCGGGACATCCCCGAGGGGCTGGAGCACGCGGTCCGGCGGTGCCTGGAGCGCGAGCGCGAACGGCGTCCCGACGTCGTCGAGCTCGCGCGCCTGCTGGCGCCGTACGCCGGCGCGAACGCCGCGCCGTCGGTCGAGCGCATCGCCATCCTCGGTCCCGCGCTCGTCCAGGCGGCGCATCCTCAGCCGAGCACGCCGTCGTTCGTGACGGGGGGGAAGAGCAACTGGACGACGCCGCCGAGCCCGTCGACCGCGAGCCCGAAGAAGGACATGTCGACCGGGGGCCTGCTCGTCTGGGCGATCCTCTTCGCCGCCGTCGTCGGCAGCCTCGTCGTCATCGGCGCGAAGGTCTTCCTCGCGAAGCCGCCGAGCGCCGTCCGGCCGCCGGCGCCCGCGGCGACCCCGGCGCCGGTGCCCGTCGAGCCGCTGCCCCCCGCGCTCCCGCTCACGGCGGTCGCGGAGCCGACGGCGACGACGGCGCCGCCGCCCGCGGCGCCGACGAGCGCCAAACCCGTCGCGCACCCGACGAGCCACGGACACGGCCGCCGCCCGTCGAGCCCGGCGGTGAAGCCCGCGCCCCCGGAGCCGACGTCGGACATCCCCTCGTCCCGCGAGTGAGCCTTTTGGCGACCGAGATCGTTCGCACGCTCGTCGAGGACGACAAGTCCCTCCTGCTGCGGCGGGTCGGGCCCGACCTCGAGCTCGTCCTCGGCAACGTCGTCTTGCTCTCGAGCGCCGCGCTCGAGACCGAGCTCGCGTTCGGGCGCCTGGCGCGCGCTCCGCTCGAACGCGGGGCGGCGCGGCGCGTCCTCGTCGGGGGCCTCGGCTTCGGCGCGACGTTGCGCGGGGTGCTCGAGGTCGCGCCGCCCGCGTCCGAGGTCGTCGTCGTCGAGAAGCTCCGCGCGGTCGTCGACGTCGCGCGCGCGGAGGCGGCCGAGCTCGTCGCGGGCGCGCTGGACGATCCGCGCGTCGAGCTCTGCCGCGCCGACGTCGCCGACGCGATCGCGGGCGCCGCGCCGGGCTCGCTCGCCGCGATCCTCCTCGACGTCGACAACGGTCCCGAGTGGGCGAGCTTCCGGACCAACGCGCGCCTCTACGCCGAGGCCGCGCTCGTCCGCGCGCGGACCGCGCTGGCGCCCGGGGGCGTCTTCGCCGTGTGGAGCGGCTACCCGGCCGACGCGTTCGTCCGGACGCTCCGCAAGGCCGGGTTCGTCCCGCGCGTCGAGCCGCTCCGCGAGCGCGGCGTCGTCCGCGCGCGCGCCTACGTGGGCGTGGTCGCCTGACCGGTCGGCGCGCGAGAAGCCGCCGAGATCGCGGAGTATTCTTGCGGTCTTAACGACGCCACACGAAGTCGTCACACGCCCGTCGCACAAGAAGAACCGAAATGGCTAGATTCGGCCGCCGACAATGGAGCAAAAGGGAGCCGGCTTGCTCGACCGTTCGACGCCCCCGTACCGGAGGAATGGCTGATGGGGATCCAGGACGTCATCCGCTGGTTTCTGCCGCGCGAGGATCACTTCTACGACTACCTCGAGCAGCAGGCGCGGGCCGCGCACGAGGGGGCCAAGGCGCTCTCCAAGTTCTCCACCAACGGCACCACCGCCGAGCAGGCCCGCGACGCGGTCCAGAAGATCGAGCACGACGGCGACCGCATCGTCCACGAGATGGAAGAGGCGCTCGCCAAGACGTTCGTGACGCCGATCGATCGCGAGGACCTCCAGAAGCTCTCCTCCGAGCTCGACGGCGTGCTCGACCTCACCAACGGCGCGATCCGCGCGTGCGTGATGCTGGGCGTCGACAAGCCGACCCCCGCGATGGCGGAGCTCATCGAGATCATCGTCCGCTGCACCGCGAAGATCGACGAGGCGATGCCGAAGCTCCGCAAGCACAAGTACACGGAGATCGTCGCCGTCGCGCGCGAGCTCCGGAAGATCGAGAAGGAGGCCGACATCGTCTACCGCGAGGCGATCTCCGAGCTCTTCTCCTCCGACCCGCCCGGGGGCCCGGCGCGCGAGGCCGTCGACGCGCGCGTCCTCATTCGCGAGAAGACGGTCCTCGAGGACCTCGAGAACGCCATCGACCAGTGCGATTCGATCGCGGACACGCTGGCCAACCTCGCTGTGAAGCATGGTTAGCCTGCTCGTCAGCGTCATCGTCTTCGCGATCATCTTCGACTACATCAACGGCTTTCACGACGCCGCGAACGCGATCGCCACCGTCGTCTCCACCGGGGTCCTGCCGATCCGCACGGCGGTCATCCTGGCGGGCCTGCTCAACTTCTTCGGGGCGGTCACCGGCACCGCCGTCGCCAAGACGATCGCGTCCGGCTTCGCCGATCCGGCGATCGTCACCCAGACCGTCGTCCTCTCGGCGCTCATCGGCGCGTGCGCGTGGAACCTGATCACCTGGTGGTACGGGATCCCGTCGAGCTCGTCGCACGCGCTCATCGGCGCGCTGGCCGGGGCGGTGGTCGCGAAGGCGGGCGTCTCCGCGTTCAAATGGGGAGCGCTCAAGCAGAAGGTGCTCGTCCCGCTCGTCGCGTCGCCGACCATCGGCTTCGTGATCGCCTTCGTCCTGATGATCACCCTCGTCTGGTTCGTCCGGAAGACGCGGCCCGCCACCGTGCACCGCGGCTCGCGCCGGCTCCAGCTCGTGTCGGCCATGTCGATGGCCTTCGCGCACGGCTCGAACGACGCGCAGAAGTCGATGGGCATCATCACGCTCGCGCTGATCGCGTTCGTGAAGGCGGGGCACCACGACGGCATGCCCGCGTGGTTCTTGCCGCCGAAGGACGACGGCGTCCCGCTGTGGGTCGTGATCGCGTGCGCCACGGCGATCGCGCTCGGCACGATGGCCGGCGGTACGCGGATCATCAAGACGATGGGGACGAAGATCATCCGGATCACGCCGCTCCAGGGCTTCGCGGCCGAGACGGCGGGGGCGCTCACGATCCTCGGCGCGAGTCACCTCGGCGTGCCGGTCTCCACGACCCACTGCATCAACGCGTGCATCATGGGGGTCGGCGCGAGCAAGCGCGTGAGCGCGGTCCGCTGGGGCGTGGCCGGCAACATCTTGATCGCCTGGGTGCTGACGCTGCCGCTCAGCGGCGCGCTCGCCTGGGCGACGATGAAGGTCCTCGAGCGCGTCTTCGAGTAGCGGAGCGTGACGGCGCGCGCGGCGGCCTTGGCCGTCGGCGCTCGTCCGGGTCGCGAGTCGGTCGGCCCCGGCGGAGCGCCCGGCGGTCGCGAGACCGCGCGCCGATACGGCGCCCTCGCTATTTCTTCGTGCTCGTGGGCGCGGGGGCCGGCTTCTCCGGGGCCGCGGGCGCCGGCTTGGCGGCGTCCGCGCTCGACGCGGTCGCGCCGTCGGGGATCAGCTTGCCCGTGGTCGTGTCGAGCGTCCCGACGCGCCAGATCTCGTCGGCGTCGCGGTGCAGCCGATCGCACGTCTCCCCGGTCCGCTCCCCGTCGTACCAGACGTGCACGCAGGGGCCGGGGCCCTTCTCGATGCGCTCGTCGAGGAACTGCACCGACACGGGCAGCCTGCGGCTCCCCTCCGGGATGCGCATGTACGTGTACGCGCCGCGCGTCTTCACCTCGCAGAGCCCCGGGATCGGGATCTCGGCCGAGCAGCGCTGCCCCTTCGGGCCCTCCTCCGCGACGCGCAGGTTCACGCGCGGGAACGTGTCGGGCATGTCCGCGCGATCGAAGCCCGCCCACACGAGCTGGACGAGGACGTCCTTCGTCTTCGGCGGCTTGACGTCGATCGTCGCCGTCGCCTTGCCGCGACGGCCAGCCTCGTCGGCGGCCTCGGCCGTGACGCGGTACGTGCCGTAGACGTCGAGCTCCATCACGCCGCGCTCGGGGCCCTTCTTGAAGGCGAGCTTGGCGGTCGAGCCCGCCGGGAGGTCGGCCATCGCGAGAACCTTGTCGACGAGCTCGAACTTGCCGCGCGCCGTGGCGCTGAGCGCGCACTCGACGGCGTCGCCGGGCTGCGCTTCGAGCTTCGTCGACCAGGTCTCCGCGTTCGTGAGGCGACACTCGACGCCGGCGACCGGCGGCTCGCCGCACGACTCGCCTCGCTCCTCTTCGACGAAGAACTTCACCGGCTTGTCCGCGCGCGCCCCGACGACCGCGTCGAACGCGCGATCGGGCGACTTGTTGGTGCAGCCTTCGCCCACCTTCGTCTCGCGCACCCAGACGTAGAGGAACGTCCCGGTCTCGAGCACGCGCTGGACCTTCATCTTGGTGACGGCCTGCGTGTCGCTCACGGCGAGGAAGAGCATGTGCGAGCTCGTGTCGAGCGTCGCTGGCATCGGGGGGGTCTTGTCCTCGGGCCACGCGCGCTCCCAGTCTTCGTGGCTCCGCACCACGTGGAAGCCGGCGCGCGCGCCCGCGTACGCCTCTTGCGGCCCGCGCTTCAGCTTGACGGGGTCGCCCTTGATCTCCCCGCTCTTGTCTCCGGGCGCGGTGCGCACCACGCTTACCGGCGGAGTGACCGTGCACGCCCCGAGGACGAGGAAGAGCGCGCCGATCGCGACGTGGCGAGCGCGGCCGTCGCCGGCCGCGGCGCGGTTCGCTTCGACGGGACGGGACCCTCTGGACGAATGAGACGCGACGCGCATCGTAACCTGCGATGATAAGCCAACTGCGAGAGGTTTGGGGCGTCAATAGCCCCTCGGTGGAGTAGCGTGCGGCCGTGCTCAACGATCGATTCACAGCGCGCGTGCTCGGCGCCATCGTCCTGGTCATGACGGTGCTCATCGACGTCTCGTGCTTCATCTTCACGAAGCCGGAGATCAGCCACCGGCCGACGTTCCCGCTCGTGGTCTTCATCCCGTCGCTGCCGCTCTTCGCGGTGAGCTTCTGGCTCTTCCGTCGCGCCGCGAAGCTCGAGCCCGGCGACGACTGAGCCGCGCTCACGACGCGCGGCGGTTCAATCGTGGGCGTCGCGAGCGCAGCGGAAGCCCGTGCTGATGTTCGCGATGTTCGCCTGGAACGGATACCGGTACGTGGTCTTCGCGCTCGTCGGCGCGTAGTCCCACGAGCCGCCGCGCAAGACGCCCTTCGCGTAGGGCGCGGCGAGGGGGGCGCGCGGATCGGTCGCCGCCCGCGCCGTGTAGGGCTCGTGCCCGTCGTCGACCCACTCCCAGACGTTGCCGGCCATGTCGAGCGCGCCGAAGGCGCTCCTGCCGTCGGCCGTCGCGCCGACCTCGCCCGTGCCTCGGCGCTCCTTGCAGTCTCCGGCGAGGCCCTGGAGGATCGCCATCGCGCACGTCGTCGGCGGGGCGTTCCCCCACGGGTACTCGCGCGCGTCGTCGCCGCGCGCGGCGTACTCCCACTCGGCCTCCGTCGGCAGCCTCTTCTGGGCGTAGGCGCAGAAGCGCTCGGCCTGCGCGCGGTCGACGCAGTTGGCCGGGTGCCTGGGCTGGTCCTTGCCGTCGTTGCAGCCCCAGGTCGTCTCCGGGATGTTGTCGGCGTGCACGCGGTTCGGCGTGCACGCCCCGTCCTCCACGCACGCGGCGTAGGCCTCGGCGGTGACCTCGGTGCGGTCGATGTAGAACGCCCTGGTGAGGGTGACGCGATGGGCCGGGCCGTCGCCGCGCCCCTCCTTGTCCGTGCCCATCGTGAAGGTGCCGGGCGGGACGCGGACCATGTCCGTGAGGAACGGCTTGAACCGGACCGCGGGCTCGTCCGCGCTCGGCGCGGCGGGGGCGCCCGGGCCGCTCGACG
>JAHBWF010000085.1 GCA_019637105.1 Labilithrix sp. | reverse complement strand
CGCGACGGCCGTGCGGCGGCGGCTCATCAGCGCGGCGACGACGACGTCGGCGTCGGGCGCGCGCTCGAAGATGGACTCGACCACGTCGGCGGAGCGCTCGATCGCCGCCGCGACGCAGCGCTCGCACGATCGCAGGGTCCGCTTCACGTGGCTCCAGACGGGCTCGACGCCGTCGAGCAGGTCGAGCGCGCCGGCGACGTCGTCGAACGTCGCCGGGAGCTCGGAGAGCGTCAGGTGCGCGAGCCCGTGATCGGTCGCGCGTTCGCGACGCTTCATCGCGCGGAGGCCCATCCCGGCGATCGCGACGCCGATCTTCGGCGACGGGGGGAACCGGGCGAGGAGCGGGCTCAGGCGGTGATGAACGATCCGCTCCGGCATGCGGGCCGCGACGTCGAGGGCGCGGAGGAGCCCGTACTCGCCCTCGTCCGCGAGCGCGCGCGCGACGGCGACGAAGACGCTCGCGTCGTCGGCCGCGCGCTTCTCCGCCGCGCGCGCTCCGAGGCGCTCGACGATCCAGCGTCCGAGGGCGCGGTTCGACGGGCCCGTGTCGTACGCGTCGAGCGAGCGGATCGCGGCGTCCACGTCACCCGTCTCGCGGGCCTTCCACGCCTGGGCCTCGCGGGTCAGCGCCTCGTAGACCTTCGGAGGAGGCGGGAGCCCGAGCGAGCTGCAGTAGGCCCCGGCGTCGACGTCCTCTTCGAACGGCACCACGCCGTCGTCGTACCAGAACCCGTCGTGGAGCTGCGCGGGCTCCCCGCTCGCGGCGAGCGGCGCGCCGACGTCGCGCGCGAGCTCACGGCACGTCTCGAGGACCGCGGCGCGGATCGCGAGCTCCTCCGCGCCTCGCACGGAGACGTAGAGGTTGTAGCCGACGAGCCGCGTGTCGCTCGAGATCGCGAGGAGCTTGCGCGCGACCACGCGGCCGCTCGCGTTGCGCACGTAGAGCACGCGCTTGTTCGCCTCGATCGCGTTGAGGACCGTCGACGCCGCGTTGCAGCCCGAGTCGAGCGCGAGGCACGTCCCGAATGGGATCCCCATCCGGAGGACCTCCAGCGGATCGTCCTCGAGCTCGAGGACGAAGCGCGCGGCGGGGGCCGCCGCGCCATCGGCCGTCCGTCCTGCGACGGGCGCGTCGCCGGTCGCTCCGGCGGGCGTCTCCGTCCGGGGAGCCGCGACGACGATCTCCTTTCGTCGCGGCGAGAGCCACGCGTCGACGTCGAGGCGCCCGCGGGCCTCGTCGATCCAGCGACGGCTCTTCGGGAAGGCGCGCTTGACGTCGCGGCCGGGCGCGCGCGAGGCCTCCTGCAGCAGCCGGCCGAGCAGCGCGCGGTTGTCGTCGACGACGAGCCAGAAGCGGATCGCGTCGCGCCAGGCGGGCGTCAGCGCCGGCACCGTGATGCCCCAGGCCTCGCGGAGGATCTCGCGGAACGTCGCGTCGAGCTCGCGGCGGTAGGCGACGGGCATCAGCCGCTCGATCCGCGCGGCGATGCGGCGTCGCGTGCGCCCTCGGGGCGAGCCGGCGAGCGTACGCTCCGCGCGCGAGAGGGCGTCGAGCCGGCCCTGCTGCGGGAGCGAGCGCGTGGTGAGCTTCTCGAGGTGCGCGCGCTCGCCGCGGGTCCGCTCGGCGTGCTCGAAGTCCTCGCGGAGCGCGCGCGGCAGCGGGGGCTCTCCGGCGAGCCGCGCGACGTGGACCAGCCGATCGAGCAGCGCGTCGTCGTCGAGCCATTCGGCGAGCTCGGGGAACGCCCGTCGCCCGGCGCCGGCCTCCGTCGCGCGCACGTTCCCGAGGACGCCGCGCGCCTTCTCCGGCAGCTTCTGGAAGAGCGCCAGCGTGGAGTCGAGCACCGCGATCGGATCGCCCGCAGGCGGGCTCTCGCTCCGCGGATCGACGTGCTCCATCAGGCACATCGCGAGGACGGCGAGATCCTCGTTGGCGGGGAGGTTCGCGAAGAGCTCGGGCGGCAGCGAGAACGCGACGCCCTGCGCCCCGTAGTGCGCGGAGAGCCGCGTGGCCCACGTCGCGTACGCGCGCGCGGCGCGCACGTCGTTCACGCGCGCGAGGCTCGCGACGTGCTTCTTCTCGGCCGCCTCGGCGACGAGCTCGAGCTCGAGGCCCTCCGCGACCCAGCGCGCGATCTTCGCGCGTACGCCGCGGTCCATCGGGATCTGCACGAAGGCGAGCGCCTCCGCGAGCGTGAGCCCCGTGGGGGCGAGGTCCAGGATCTCGGAGACGCGCGCCGCGAGCCGCGCCGTCTCCTCGGCGTCGTCGAGCGGCACGCCTCCGTCGCCGATCGGGAAGACGAGGCCGAGCTCGGCGACGAGCGCGAGGCTCGCCTCGCGCAGCGACGGATCCCGCACGACGGGCAGCGACGAGGAGAGCGCGCGGCCCGCCTCCTCGACGAGGTCGGCGTACGCGACCGTGACCTCGTGCGCGCCGAGCGCGGGCGAGAGCAGGCTCGCCGGAGCCGCCGGCCAGCGCGCGGCGCGGCGGAGGACCTCGAGGACGCGCCGCCGACGCGCGCGCCCCGGGAGGTCGCGCGCCCCCTCGAGGCGCTCGGCGAGCTCGGCGAGCTCGGCGTCCTCGGGAGCCTCGCCGCTCCGGAGCGCGTCCGCGAGGGCGCGGACGCGCGCGCGCGCCTCGTGGCGCCGCTCGGAGGCGCTCGCCTGGATCCGCGAGGAGGCCGCCGTCAGCGCCGCGGCGTCGCGCTCTCCGCGCGTCGCGTGGACCAGCTCGACGACGCGATCGAACCACGCCGCGGCGCCCTCGCGCGCCTGCGCGGCGCCGCCCGCCGACGTGAGGCGCTCGAGGCGCTCGCCCTTCCGCCTGAGCCACGCCTCGTCGATCGTCCCGTAGCGCGCGAGCGCGCGCCGGCGCTCGTGGGCGAGCGCGAGCAGCGGGCGCTGCGCGAGCACGCGGAGGTCGCGATGCAGCGCCGCGACGGTGTGCGCGTCGAGCGCGACGGGCGGCGCGTCGAGCTCGACGTGCCGCTCGAGCGTCGCGCGATCGAGCGCGCCGTGAGCGCGCAGGTGCTGGACGACCGCCCTCGCGTTTTTCACGCGACGCGCGCGGACGAGGCACGGCCCTTCGGCGAGGTGCAAGAGCTCGCCGTCGAGCTGCGCCAGCGTCTTCACGCGGCGCTTCAGGGCCAGGAACTTGTCGTCCCGGCGCTTGTCGTGTTCGACCGCCCTCGGCATCGAGCGGGACCATAACCAGCCGATCGGCGAACACCAGTGGCCCTCGGCGCGAAGGCGGGGGGATGTCGTCGAATCAGAGCTCCAGGTTCACGCCGAAGCCGATCGTGCCCGAGATCTGGAGGACGGAGGCGCCCGCGCCGGCGCTGGAGCCTGCGGTGACGCTCGTCTGCCGGCCGCCGAGCGTCACGCCGACCTCCGGCCCTGCCCGCATGAAGAAGGTCTCGCCGAAGCGGTAGACGAGGGAGAGGTCCACGTCGAGGAGCATGGCACGAAACGTGTCGCGTGTCGGAGCGCCGCCGGTCGAGACGAAGCTCACCGACTCGACGCTGCACCAGCCCACCCCCGCGCGCGGCCAGAGCCCGACGCGATCGCCGAACGGGACGAAGAACCCGACGCGCGCGAGGAACGTCATCGACGTCGTGCCCGGGAGCTCGAGCCGGCGCCCGCCGCCCTCGATCGCGCCCCAGGTGCGCGCGATCTCGACGCGCCCGCCGACCGAGAGGTGATCGGTCACGAAGACGTCGGCCGACGGCGCGAGCCAGATGCTGGTCGTCGAGGTCTCGCTCGCCGGGCCGCCGGGGGCGAGGGCGTCGGACCTCGTCGAGCGGGACGCGATCCCGGCGGGGCCCGCGTACGCGACGCCGCTCGTCGCGTCGAGGCGGAGCCCCGAGAGCTGGTCGAGCACGACGTGCCCGCCCTCGTGGAACGGAACGATGAGCTCCCGCTCGGCGCGCGCGGAGCGAGGCCAGAAGAAGAGGAGGGCGAGCGCGGCGACGAGGCGGAGACGAACCGGCATGGCGAGGGCGTGTCGGCCGCGCGCCCCGGCGGTTGCGCGAAAATGGCCGACGATGGTGCTAAGAGACGGGCATGCTGATCGCGCCGCCCGAGGTGCGCCTCCCGTCCCGCGACGCCGTCGAGAAGGCGGTGCGCGAGCTCGATCGACGCCTCGGCCCGTCCAAGGTCGACGTCTCCGAGGCGGGGCGCCTGGCCCATGCGCGCGACGACAGCGCGGCCGCGGGCCGGCTGCCGGACGCGGTCGTGCTCGCGGCAGGGCGCGACGACGTGAAGGTCGCCCTCGAGGTCTGCGAGACGCACGGCGTCCCCGTCACGCCGCGCGCGGCGGGGACCGGGCGCACGGGCGGGGCGGTCCCGGTCGCGGGCGGCGTCGTCCTCGCGACGCAGGGGATGGCGGACGTCGTCGACGTCGATCGCCACGACCTCGTCGCCGTCGTCCAGCCGGGCGTCGTCACCGGCGCGCTCCACGCCGCGGTCGAGGCCGAGGGCCTCTTCTATCCGCCCGATCCGAACTCGCTGTCGAGCTGCATGATCGGCGGCAACGTCGCCGAGAACGCCGGCGGCCCGCGGGCGTTCAAGTACGGCGTCACGCGCGAGTACGTGCTCGGCCTCGAGGCGTGCCTCATGGGCGGTCGGGTCCTCCGCACGGGGCGCCGGACGATCAAGGGCGTGACCGGCTACGACGTCACGTCGCTCCTGGTCGGGAGCGAGGGCACGCTCGGCGTCTTCACCGAGATCACGCTCCGCCTCGTCCGCGCCCCGACCGAGATCGCGACGGTGCTCGCGCTCTACGCGGACGCGCGCGCCGCGGCCGCCGCCGTGACGCGGGTCATCGCGCGCGGGCTCGTCCCGCGGTGCCTCGAGCTCTTGGACGCCTGGACGCTCGAGGCGATCCGCCGGCAGGGGATCTCGGTCGACCCGCGCGCCGGCGCGATGCTCCTCGTCGAGGTCGACGGCGGGGCCGACGCCCCGCTCGACGCGACGCTCGAGGCGCTGGGCGAGACGCTCTCCGAAGGCGGCCAGGCGATCGACGTCGTCGCGGCGCAGGACGAGGCGCAGCGCGCGCGCCTCTGGGAGGCGCGCCGGATGCTCTCGATGGCGACGCGCAAGCTCACGAAGTACAAGCTGTCGGAGGACGTCGTCGTCCCGCGCTCGCGGCTCGTCGAGCTGCTCGACGAGGCCGCGCGCGTCTGCGAGCGCGAGCGCGTGCGCCACCTCACCTACGGCCACGCCGGCGACGGCAACATGCACGTCAACTTCCTCTGGGACGACGACGGCGAGCGTCCGGCGGTCGACCGCGCGATCGACGGGTTGATGCGCGCGACGGTCCGCCTCGGCGGCACGCTCAGCGGAGAGCACGGGATCGGCGTGTCGAAGGCGGCGTACCTGCCGCTCGAGCAAGGCCCCGAGCTCATCGCGCTCCAGGAGGACCTGAAGCGCGTCTTCGATCCGAGCGGTCTGCTCAACCCCGGGAAGATCTTCCCGACCGGCCACCGCGCCTGCTGAGCGGCGCGCGGAGGCGTTCCCCGCCAGGGCGATCCGGTCCGCGGCTCTTCCTCGTCTTCGCGTTCGCGCGTGGCCTGTTCGCGCGTGGCCTGTTCGCGCGTGGGCCCGCGCGCGTGGTGGTTTCGCCGGCGTCGCGCCGCGCTTCGAGGACGTCTCCTCGGGTGCGGGTGGGATGTTGATATATCTGTTCGAAATTGATGAATTAAAACCCTGTAGCCTACGTGGCCGCGGCGCCCCGGCGCGACGCGTGGGCTTGCGCCCTGACCGGATCGAGACAATACGGGCCGCGTGCATGACACGAATATGACGAACGGCGCCCTGGGCGCGGGGGTGGGGGAGGCGTCGCCGGGAGCCCGGCCGGAGCCCGTCACGCACGAGGGGGAGGCGGCCGCGCCGCCGCCGGACAAGGCCGCGCCGGCGTCCGACAAGAGGGAGGGCGCCGCGCGCGCTCGCGACCTGCTCGACTTCAAGGAGCTGCTCTCTCCGACGGAGCAGCGGCAGATCGACTTCGTCCGTCGCAGCTTCGAGCCGGGCCGGCTGGATCGCGCGGTGCGCGTCGCGCAGCGCTACATCGGCTCGAACTGGATCGAGCAGTGCACGAAGAACATCCGCCACGTGCACGGCCTCGAGCGGCTGCCGAAGTTCGATCGCGAGAAGAGCTACCTCGTGGTGTCGAACCACCGGAGCTTCTTCGACCTCTACGTCATCACCGGCTACCTCGTTAACCGCGACATGCCGCACCGGCTGGTCTTCCCGGTGCGCTCGAAGTTCTTCTACGACAAGCCGGTCGGCCTCTTCGTCAACGGCGTCATGAGCTTCTTCGCGATGTACCCGCCGATCTTCCGCGAGCGGAGCCGCGCGGCGCTGAACCTCGCGAGCCTCGACGAGACCGCGCGCCTCCTCCGCCGGGGCGGGACGTTCGTCGGCCTCCATCCGGAGGGGACGCGCAATCAGGGCGACGATCCGTACACGCTCCTCCCCGCGCAAGGCGGCGTCGGGCGCGTCATCCAGGCCGCGCGCGTCGACGTCCTGCCCGTCTTCATCAACGGGCTCGGCAACGATCTCCCGAAGCAGGTCGCGGGCAACTTCACGCGTAAAGGCACGCCGATCATCGTGAACTTCGGCGCGCCGGTGGACTTCGGCGACCTGCTCGATCAGGCGCCGAGCCCGCGGCTGCACCGGCGCATCTCCGAGTACGCGCTCGAGCAGATCCGGCTGCTCGGCGAGGAAGAGCGCGCGATCCGCGCAAGCCTGAGCTAGAGGCCGGCGTCCGGCCGGCTCGGCGAAGAAGAGCGCGCGATCCGCGCGCGCATGCGCTAGATCGAGCCCATGCGCCGCGTCATCGTCCTCTTCGCCTCGCTCGCCGTCCTCGTCGCGTGCAACAAGGAGCCGCCGTCCGGCGCGTCCGCCGGTCCGGAGACCAGCGGCGCGCAGACGAACGCGCGCGCCGTCGAGACCGCGACGGCGCCGGCCGCTTCGACCGCGCCGAGCGGGGAGCCCGCCCGCGCCGAGATCGGCGCGCCCGCGCCGGACTTCGCGCTGAAGGACCTCGACGGCAACGAGGTGCGCCTCTCGTCGTTCAAGGGCAAGACCGTGGTGCTCGAGTGGTTCAACCCGGGGTGTCCCTTCGTCGACAAGTCGCACACGAAGGGCTCGCTCAAGGACGCCGCGAAGAAGCACGCGAAGAGCGGGATCGTCTGGCTCGCGGTGAACTCCGGCGCCGCCGGCAAGCAGGGCCACGGCGTCGACGCGAACCGCGCGGGCGCGAAGAAGTACGGCATGGACCACCCGATCCTGCTCGACGAATCGGGCGCCGTCGGCAAGGCCTACGGCGCGACCAACACGCCGCACGTCTTCGTCGTCGACGCCAAGGGCACGCTCGTCTACAGGGGCGCCGTCGACAACTCCCCCGACGGCGAGGGCGAGTCGCCGACGGACGGCAAGCTCGTGTCGTACGTCGACGAGGCGGTCGCCGCGGTCGCGGCGGGCAAGGCGCCCGCGACGGCCGAGACGAAGGCGTACGGCTGCGGCGTGAAGTACGCGCAGTAGGCGATCGGCGCGAGCGGGCGCGACGCGCGCTCAGAAATCGAGCGTGACGTTGTCGAAGTGCGCGCCGAACGAGGCGGCCGGCCCGTAGACGTAGACCGCGCCCACGCGGATCGTCGGGTCCTTGGCGGCGCCGGCGAGGATGGGCGCCGCGTCGAGCGCCGTCTCCGTACCCCAGAGCACGGTCGCCGTCGCCGCGGGGAGATCGACGTCGATGGTCGCTCGCGTCCACGCGCCCGCGGCGGGGAGCGCCGAGAGCACGTGGCGCGTGGCGCTGCCGGGCGAGTTCTCCTCGAGCGTGGCGGCGGGCGCGTCGGCGTCGCCGTCGCGGAGGTAGAGCGTGAAGGAGTGGTTCGCGGCGACGTCGAGCGTCGCGATGGCGACGACGCCCTGCGTGAACGTCACGGCCTCGAGCAGCACGTCGAACGAGAACACCACGTGGCCGGTCGGTGCGCCGCCGGCGGTCGTCCGGAGGTGGACGTGCGCGCTCTGGGTGCCCCCGATGGGCGCGGTCCCCACGACGAACGACGCCGGCGCGCTGGTGGACGTCGTGGGGTCGAGGTCGGCCTCGCCGTTGAGGACGGTGAGCACCGACCAGTCGTCGCGGAGCTCGCCGTCGTCGAAATCGTCGCAGAACCGCGGCGCCGGTGTCCGCGTCGCGCAGAAGGTCTTCGGCGGGTCGGACGGCTTCGCGTCGGCTCCGGCGTCGGGGGGCGCCGGGCCGGCCTCTTCGATCGGGGTGGACGCCTCCTCGAGCTCGGCCGCGTCCGCCTCCCCCGCACCGGGAGGGCCGTCGGACGCGCCGCCGCACGCCCAGAGGCCCTGGACGACCGCGCCGGCGACGCCCGCCGCCAGCAGAGCCAAAACGCCGACGCGAGAGCCCCACCACGATCCCACGGATCCAAGATATGTTACCCGCCATGAGCAAGGAAGCGCTCGTCGCCGCGGTCAAGCAGATCATGGCCCAGTCGCGTGGGGGGGACGTCGAGGGCTCGTACGACGGGTACGCCGCGCTCTACGGGACCCCGGAGTTCGCCGCGAACAAGCCGGAGGACCAGCGTCAGGCGCTCAAGCTCCTCATCCTCGCCAAGCGCCAAGGCCAGCCGAGCGCGCGGCTCGTCGAGGCCCACCGCGCGGCCATCCCGGCGCTCACCGAGCTCGTCTCGACGCTCAACGAGCCGGAGGACTACGAGATGCTCGGCATCTGCCACCTGCTCATCGGCAACGAGCAGGCGGCCTCGAACATGTTCCGCCAGGGGCTCACGCTCGAGCGCGAGCGCAACCCCGCGTCGGACCTGTGCGGCCGCTTGATGACGCGCGTCGCGGCGATCTGAGGGCGGACGGGATCGTGCGGTACGTCACGGGCGCGCTCATCGCCACCCTGGCCGCGTGCGCGCTCGCGTGCGGCCCCGACGCCCACGAGAAGCCCAAGGAGCCGCCGTGCCCGCCGCCGCCCGAGCCGGCGCTGCAGTCGGTCGTCGTCGGCACGATCGGCAAGATGCACCTGGTCGAGAGCCGCTACGCGCTCACGCGTCTCGGGGACGTCTTCGCCGCGTTCAAGCCGGACCTCGTGCTGGTCGGCGTGCGCGTCGACGCGTTCCGTCAGGACCGGCTCGAGGACGCGTCGTTCGAGATGACGTACGCCGCGCACCTCGCCCGCTCGCGCGGCGTGTCCGTCGAGCCGATCGACTGGTTCCGCGAGGAGGACCTCGCCGCGCCGCCGGCCGCGCTCGATCCCTACGACGTGGCCGAGATCGAGCGGCGCGAGGCCGAGCCGCTCCGCGCGCCGCGGCTCTACACGTTCGAGCAGGCGAACGGCGCCGAGCTCGGCGAGAAGGTCTTGCTGGCGATCGGCGCGTCCGCGCGCCACCGCGGGGGCGATCCGCTCGCGACGCGCCGGCGCGCGTGGATCCAGCACCTCGCCGCGGACGCCGTGGGCCGACACGGCAAGCCGGCGCGCGTGCTCGCGTTCGTCGACGTGCTCGACCGCCCGGCGGTCGACCTCGTGCTCCGCGGCGTCGGCTACTCCGGCAAGACGCCGGTCGACGTCGTCGCCGGCGCGAAGGAGGTGCTCGCGGCGGGGGAGGTGTCCGGCGAGGTGCTCGACGCGTACCGCGCGCAGCTCGGCCGCGCGCGGGAGAGCGCGGAGAAGGCGTCCGGCGCGGAGAAGGCGTTCTGGGAGGAGCGGGCGCGCGTGCTCGAGGTCGTCGTCGACAAGAAGGCCGGCTGCTGCGTCACGCAGGCGGCGCTCGCGCCGAAGTGAGCGGACGCTACCTCGCCGTCGCGGAGGAGCTCGGCGCCGGCGGCGCGCGCCGATCCGCGCCCCGGACCTCGCGCGCGAGGACGTCGAGCGGCAGCGGGCCCGAGCGCAGGACCGCCTCGTGGAAGGCCTTGAGGTCGAACGCCGCGCCGAGCCGCGCGGCCTCTTCCCTCCGGAGCTTCGAGATCTCGAGCTCGCCGATCTTGTACGCGAGCGCCTGACCCGGCCACGCGATGTAGCGGTCGATCTCGTTGACGACGTCGAGCTCGGACTTCGCCGCGTTCTCGAGGAAGAAGTCGATCGCCCGCTGCCGGTCCCACTTCAAATGATGGATCCCCGTGTCGACGACGAGGCGGACGGCGCGCCACATCTCGTACGTGAGCTGCCCGAGCTTCGAGTACGGATCGTCGTAGACGCCCATCTCCTCGCCGAGGCTCTCGGCGTAGAGCGCCCAGCCCTCGACGAACGCGGTGTAGTCGCCGTGACGGCGGAACTGCGGCAGGTCCTCCTGCTCCATCGCGAGCGCGATCTGGAGGTGATGACCGGGCACCGCCTCGTGCAGGGTCAGCGCCGTCATCTCCCACTTCGGCCGGGACCTGGGCTCGTACAGGTTCACGAAGTACGTCCCGGCGCGCGAGCCGTCGGCGGCGGGCGGCCGGTAGTACGCCGTCGTCGTGTCCGGCGCGATCGCCGCGGGGATCGGCGAGACGCCGTACGGCGTGCGGGGGAGCTTGCGGAAGACCTTCACGAGCAAGGGATCGATGCGCTTCGCGAGATCGCGGTACGCGACGAGGAGCTCTGCGCCGTCCGCGAAGTAGAACGCGGGATCGGTCCGGAGGACGTCCCAGAGCTCCTTCAACGACCCCTTGAAGCCGGCCTTCGCCTTCGCCGCCTCCATCTCGCCGCGGATCCGCGCGACCTCGCGGAGGCCGATCGCGTGCACCTCGTCGGGCGTGAGCGACGTCGTCGTGTGCGCGCGGACGAGGTACGCGTAGAGCGCGCGCCCGTTCGGCAGCTGCCACGCGCCGACCTCGTCCTTGCACGCCGGGAGGTACGTCGTCGTCCAGAGCTCCTTGAGCTTCTCGAAGGCCGGGACGACGGCTTCGGAGATCGCGCGCTTCGCCTCGCTCGCGAGCCGCTCGCGCTCCGCCGCGGAGACGGACGTGGCGGCGGTCGCGGTCGCGGCCCTCTGGTACGGAGCGAAGAACGGGCTCTTCGTCGGATCGGTCACGATCTGCTTGTCGATCTGGGCGACCACGCGCCGCATGACGACCTTCGGGTGCGTCATCCCCGTGCGGGCGCCCTCGCGGAGCAGCTCGATCGTCTGGTCCATGTAGCGAGGGAAGCCCGTGAGGCGGGCGTTCCAGTCCTCGAAGTGCTTCGCCGTCGTGAAGGGCAGCGCGTCGGCGACCTCGTCGGCCGTCTGGACGCCGCCGCGCTGGTTGATCGGGAAGAGGTAGAGGCGGAACGCCTGCCCGGCGACGGCCTCCTCGTAGCGGCGGCGGAAGAGGTCGTAGCTGAGCGCGTCCTCGCGCGAGAGCCCGCCGCGCGGGATCGCGTCGAGCCGGGCGAGCACGTCCTTGTCGTGCGCCGCGCGCCGCGTCTCGGCCGTCAGGCCGACGTCGTCCCACAGGGCGGCGCCGCGCATGTCGCCGAGCTCCGACGCCCAGACGGGGTGCTCGCGCATCTCGTGCTCCCACTCCTCGGCGAAGAGCGCGTGGAGGCGGCGGGCCGGCTCGCTCGGGCCGGACGGGGCCGACGCCCCGCGGTGGCCTCCGCAGGCGCCGACGACCGGCAGGCCGACCGACAGGAAGAGAGCGGCGACGAGCCCGGCAGACGCGCGAATCGAGGGGAGAGCCATCGGAGCGCGCGGGAGGATGCCCCGGAAGCGGGCGCGGCGGAAGCCGGGCTGCGAGCGTGCTGGCCGAACGGAGAGAAGGTGCTAGAGGTGGGCCCGCTCGGCCGCGGGGCTCCGGCCCCGGCACACCCGACCGAGAAAAGGCAGCACCGATGTCCGACGTCCTGGCTTCTCCCCGTTTTCTCGTCGTCGGTTGCGGCGCCATCGGCGGCGTCCTCACGGCGGCCCTCGCCGAGACCGGGCGCGACGTCACGGTGGTCACCACCAACCCGTCGATCCACGCGGCGGTGAGCGAGCGCGGCCTCAAGGTCGTCGGGGAGGGCGCGCCGCGCCTCGTGCGCGCGAAGGCCTCGCTCGGCGTCCCCGAGGGAGAGAAGTTCGACTACGTCGTCCTGGCCACGCAGCCGCCGCACGTCGAGGAGGCGGCGCGCTCGGCCCTCGGCGCGCTCGCCGACGACGGCGCGATGGTCTGCCTGCAGAACGGCCTGTGCGAGCGTCGCGTCGCGAAGATCGTCGGCGACGATCGCGTGATCGGCGCGGTCGTCGGCTGGGGCGCGACGATGCCGGAGCCCGGCCTGTACGAGAAGACGGCGGCGGGCGGCTTCACGCTCGGCTACCCGGACGGCGATCCGTTCGGCGCGGACCACGACGACCTCGTGAGCGCGCTCGAGGCGGTCGGGCCGGTCGAGACGACGCAGAACCTCCGCGGAAAGCGCTGGAGCAAGCTGGCGATCAACTGCGCGATCTCCTCGCTCGGCACGATCGGCGGCGATCGCCTCGGCGCGCTGATGCAGCACCGCATGGTGCGCCGCCTCGGGCTCGAGATCATGACCGAGGTCGTCGAGGTCGCGCAGAAGGAGGGGGTCCGCCTCGAGAAGGTGTCGGGCACGCTCGACCTGTCGTGGATCGCGCTGACGGACGAGGAGAAGCGCGCGGCGGGGTCGCCCGGCCTCGTCGCCAAGCACGGCCTGCTCCTCGCGGTCGGCTTCCGCTTCCGGCGCATGAAGAGCTCGATGCTCTCGGCGATCGAGCGAGGCCGCACGCCGGCCGTCGATTTCCTCAACGGCGAGGTCGTCGACGTCGCGCGCGAGCACGGCCTCCGCGTGCCGGTGAACGCGCTCCTCCGCGACACCGTGTGGGCGATCTCGAAGGGCAAGAAGAAGCCGGGGATGGACCTCGTCCGCGAGGTCTACGAGGCGACGGGGCCGCACGGCGCCTGAGAGGATCGCGCGGTCGACCCAGCGCGTGGGCGGGCGCTCGTGCCGGAGCCGCCCGCGTCGCAGGCGGCCCTCGCGCGCCTCGACGTCTCGCTCAGCGCGGAAGCTGCACGACGCCGGCGAGGTCCTGATAGTTGACGGCGTCGTGCACCCTTCGGCCGTCGCCGTTCCAGCGGCAGTACTGCGCCTCGAAGCTCGAGATCGTCAACAGCCCGCCCGCGTAGACGCGTCCCGCGATCCGGATCTCGCCGTGGTTCGAACGGAACGTGCCGTCCGCCGCGACGTCCATCGTGATCGATCCCCAGATGCTGGGAGACGCGCTGCAGGTGATCTTCGCGTTGTCGGTGTCGACGCGGCACGTCCGACTCGCGTACGGCATGGAGTATCCCGTCCGGGCGTCCGCCCAGCCGCAGCCGCTGGCGTTGATCGTGTGGAACCCTCCGTCGCCTTGGGCGTTCACGGGGTGCCCGCCGGCCGGCGGCCAGGGGCGGCCGTAGTTGTCCTCGGTCGGCCACCCGTCGGTCCACGAGCTCGCGCCCGCCGGCGTCGCCGCGAGGCGCGCGAAGAACCGAGTCGCCTTGCCTTCCTTCGTGCGGAACGCCAGGTAGTACGTGCCCGTCCGCGACGCGCGGAACGCGACGCGCGATCCGGGCGAGCCCTCGACGTCGTCGTTCCGCGCGAGCGTCGCGAAGTCGTCTCGGAGGATGTACGCGAGCGTGTCGGCGCCGTTCGGAGTGTGGACCTCCGCGGTGAGCCGGTCGCCGGCGCGCGCCTGGAAGCGGAGCGCCCGGTAGGCGGGGCGGTTCGCCGGGACGCCGAGCCCGAGCGCCGGCGCGTCGAGGGGGATGAAGCGACCGTCCGCCGTGATGTCGCCGACGACCTCGGAGGCGTCGAGCCGGCGGAGCTCGTCGCTGCTCTCGGCGACGTCGTCGTCGTCCGCGGCGTCGGCGGTGCAGGCGGTCCCGACCGCGGTCAGGGCGAGCAAGAGGATGCTGGTGGGGATCGTCTTCGAGAGCTTCATTCGGTTTCCTCGGATCGGGGGATGCGCCTCGAGCAGCAAGAGGTGTGCCCTGAGAACCTACATGTGGGTCCAATGAGGTCAGGTGGTTACGTGGAGGCTGGGGTCTTCGCGATCCGGCCCTCCCGGCGGCCCTCGGAATCTCCGGCCGACGCCGACAACAGGGATCTTCGACGTTTGCGACGTCGCGAGCCGATCCGACGTGCGGGTGGGGCTCGTGTTCGACGCGCGCACCGCGGGCCCACCCCGTGAGGACGCGACCGCAGGCCGTCCTCGGGCGCGCAAACGGAGGGCGCCTCGAGCGGACCGCCGAGAGGCTACGGCGGGCCGCGGAACCCCGACGTCCGCGGCCGCCGCGTGTCACCCAAGCGTGCGTTGGCGGGGGTGAGGATCACGCTTAACCTGCCCGCCCATGCGATGGATCCTCGGCTTTCTTGCGGCCGGCGCGTTGGGGGTGATGGTTGGATGCGTGGGGGATGAGCCGTCGCCGGCGTCGTGTCCGGGGCCCGGCTGCCCGGGCGACGACGCCGGTCCGGGGGCGAACGCCTCGTTCGAGATCACGACGGTCGACGTGCCGCCGCTCGTGCTGGGCTCGAGCGCCGCGGTCGGGATCGGGATCGCGCGCAAGAGCTTCGACGGGCCGATCACGATCACCGCGTCGGGGCTCCCGGCCGGCGTCAGCGCCGCCCCGCTCGTCGTGTCGGCCGGCGCCGCCGACGGGACGCTCACGCTCGCCGCGACCGGCGACGCGCAGCAAGGGCCGGCGGAGATCACGATCGCGGCGTCGGACGCGAGCGGCGAGCTGCGGAGCGAGAAGAAGGCCGCCCTCGTGGTGCGCGGCCGTCCGGGCGAGCCCGACCTCACGTTCGGCCAGGGCGGCGCCGTCACGCTGAACGTGAACGCGTCCGTGAGCGGCGTCGTCGTTCAGCCCGACGGCAAGACGCTCGTCAGCGGGACCGTCTCCAAGGACTTCGTCGTCCTCCGCCTCGGCGTCGACGGCGCGCCCGACGCCTCGTTCGGCAACACCGGGCAGGCGCGGACCGACTTCTATTTCGACGGCGGTCTCACCGACGACACCGCGACCGGGCTCGCGCTGGCGCCCGACGGCCGCGTGCTCCTCGCCGGCTACACGATCACGACGGGGGGCTCGCGCTACGCGCTCGCGCGCTACCGAGCGAACGGCGCGGCCGACACGGAGTTCGACGGCAAGGGCTACACCTTCACGCAGTACGCGCCGCGTCCAGACTGGTCGGGTGACCTCGTCGCCTGGGCCGTCACCGCGATGCCGGACGGACGACCCGTGATCGCGGGGACGGTCTACGACCCCGAGGCGGGAGGTCGCCGGATGGTCATGGCGCGCTTCAAGTCCAACGGTCGGCTCGAGGACAACGCGGAGTTCTTCGGCGTCTTCCCGTCCGCGCGCGTCGGCACGGACGACGTCTGCCACGCCGTCGCGGCCACCGCCGACAAGATCGTGTGCGCCGGGACCTCCGATTCGGCCGGCGGTACGCGCATGGTCGCGTGGCGCGTCGACGAAGACGGCACCAACGACACGTCGTTCCACGCGGGCGACGGCGTCGCCGTCGTCGCGGCCGGCGCGCTGCCGAACGGCTCCGCGCGCTCCGTGCACGTCCTCCCGCAGGGGAGGGTCCTTTTGACCGGGACGTCGTCGGCCGGCGGCATGACGAGGAAAGCCGCGGTCGTGCTCCTCACGGCGAACGGCGCCCTCGACGGCTCGTTCGGCGGGACCGGGGCGGTGTCGTTCGACTGGGGCGAGCTGCTCGGGGGCGACGCGCGCTCGTCGCTCGACGCCGAGGGCCGCGTCACCGTGGTCGCCGCCGCGCGAGCCGCCGACAACGCGATCGGCCTCGCCCGGCTTCTGCCCAGCGGGCAGCTCGACGCGTCCTTCGGAGACGGCGGCAAGCGGCTCCTCTCGTTCGCGGCGGGCGAGAAGGGGGGCCGCGACGTCTTCATCGCGCACCACCCGGACGGCCGCGTCGTGATCGCCACCGCCGTGGAGGTCGACCGCGTCGCCGGCACGAAGGTGCACGTCCGCCGCGTGTGGCAGTAGGCGCGGCGTCGCCGCGTCGCTCAGAACTCCGCGTCGCGCGCGAAGGGGACGCCGTCGAGCGTCGCCAGAGCGTCCGTGAGCGGGGCGCCGGCCTTCGGTGTCGGTCCAGCTCGCGCCGTCGAGATGTTTCGCCCAGAGCCGCCGGTCCACGTCGGTGACGAGCGTGAGGGCGCCGCCCGAGGGGAGCGGATACGCGACGAGGCTCGACCTCCCGGGGAGCTTCGGCGACGGCGAGACGTCGCGCGCGATCGCGCCCGTAGCGAGCCGTCCGCCGCCCCGCGCGTGCGCACCCTGCGCATCGGCGCGCGTGCGCAGCGCGCGCATCTTCGCGGCGCGCGCGCCCGCAAGCGCGCGGGTCTTCGCGCGGTCGACCGTGGCACGTGCGTTGCGATTCGTGTCCGCACGCCGCTCGAGCCGCGGCGCACTTCATCGGAGGACTCGTGATTCGTTCATTCCGTCGGACTTCCCTCGCGCTTCTGGGCTTCGTTCTCGCGGCTTGCACCTCCTCGGAGGACGACGCCGGCGGCGGCCGATCCGCCGGCGGCGACAAACCCGCCGGCGGCGACAGCGCCGCGCCCGCGGCGCATTTCTTCCTCCCGACCGGCGAAGAGGTCGACAACACCGGCGCGCCGACGATCGAGATCGACGCCAGCGGCGGCATCCACGCCGTCTACCCGGCGTTCGCGGGCGGCGGCGCCTACTACGCGTACTGCCCCTCCGACTGCGCGGGCGGCGACGCCGTGAAGGTCGTCCGCTTCGACACGGACGGCACCGTCGCCAACGCGATGCTCGCGCTCGACGCGCGCGGCGAGCCGCGCGTCCTCCTCTCCGCGTACGCGAGCGTGTACTACGCCTCCTGCGCGGGCGACTGCACGACGCCCGGCGGATGGACGACGACGACCATCGTCACGCACGGCGGCGACAAGGAGGTCACGGGAGAGGCGTTCGCGCTCGATTCGGAGGGCCGGCCGCGCTTCCTCATGCATACGTACGTCGCGTACCTGGGGATCGGTCAGAAGCCGCCGAAGACCGAGTGGGTCGCGTGCGACGCCGACTGCGACGCCGCCGGGAGCTGGAAGACGAGCGTCATCGGGGACGAGATCTTCGAGCGCGCGACCCTCCGCTTCGACGCGAAGGGCAACGCCCACGTCGCCGCGGTCGCGCACCTCACCGGCGACGACGGCTCGCCGCTCCTCGTGGGCGCGTACCAGCTCTGCACCGGCGACTGCGCCGCGCCGGAGAGCTGGAGCGGTCCGGGCTTCGGCGTGGCCTACGCGAGCGAGCTGGAGGCGGTCTCGATCAAGCCGCAGATCTCGCTCGCGCTGACGAGGGCCGGGCATCCGCGCGTCCTCTTCCTCGCGAAGGACGACGCCGGCGCGAAGAAGATGGCGTACCTCGAGTGCGACGACGACTGCACCTCCGGCGACACCTGGGGCGCCATCGTCGTCAGCGGTGAAGAGTCGCTCAGCTCCGGCTTCGATCTCGCGCTCGACCAGGACGACCACCCGCGCGTCGCGTTCGCGCTGAACTACGACGTCGGCATCGCGTACTGCAACGAGCCCTCGTGCGTGGCGGAGGGGACGAGCTGGGACCTGTCGGTCGTGGAGCGCGGCAGCGACATGCCGCCGGACACGATCTTCCTCGAGCCGAACTGCACCGTGGGCGCGTGGTTCCTCCACGATCCCTCCATCGCGCTCACGGCGACGGGGCAGCCGCGCGTCGGCTACCAGGCGCGCGACATCAGCGGCGGCTGGAAGAACCCGGACCCCACGAAGCCGGACTGCGTCGCGGGCACCGACATGAGCTGGGCGCGCCTGGCGATCTTGCCGTCGGCGCTCTGAGCGGGGCCGCGCGCGCGCGCGCTCAGCGAGGGCCCGAGGAGGCGACGAGGCTCATGCGCTCTTCGTCCTTCTCGCGCTCGCGCGCGAGCCAGGCGGCGCGCGCGTCGTCGTCGCTCCAGGTCCTCTCGAGCGCGCTCGCGCAGTCGGCGAGCGCGGCCTCGAGCTCCCCGACGCTCCCGACGCGATCGCTCGGCGACTTGGCGAGGCAACAGAGGACGAGGTCGTCGAGCGCCGCCGGCAGCGGCTCGCCGCGGCGCTTGCTCGGCGCGTCGGGCGACTGGAGCAGGTGGGCTCGGACGAGCTGGGCGGCGTCGGAGCCCTCGAACGGCGGGTGACCGCTCAGCAGGTAGTAGAGCGTCGCGCCGAGCGCGTAGACGTCGCTCCGCGCGTCCGCCTCACCGTCCATCCAGCACTCCGGCGGCATGTACGCCGGCGTCCCGCGGACGCTCTGCGTGCGGGTCGTGTCGGAGACGAGCCGCGCGATGCCAAAGTCGAGCACCTTGAGGACGTCGTGTTGATCGCCCATCCGCGTCACGAAGAGGTTCGCCGGCTTGACGTCGCGGTGGACGATCCCGGCGGCGTGAGCCTCGGCCAGCGAGCGGCACGCCTGGATCGCGAGGGCGATCGCGCGCTCGGGGGGCATCGGCCCGCTCTCGCGCACGAGCTGCTGCAGGTCCGCGCCGGGGAGGTACTCCATCGCGATGAACGAGACGCCGTCGTCGCTCGCGCCGAAGTCGAAGACCCGCACGGTGTGGGGCGAGGTCAAGCGGCTCAGCGCCAGCGCCTCGCGCTCGAAGCGCGCGAGCACGCGGCCGTCGGTCTCGGCGCTCGAGCGGAGGATCTTCAGCGCGACGTTGCGCTGGAGCGACTCGTCCCACGCGAGCCAGACCTCGTTCATCCCGCCCTCGCCGATGCGTGCCTCGAGGCGGTAGCGGCCGAGGCGGCGGGCCTTGCGGAGCTGCATCCGCGCGCTCCAGCCGACCTGCCCGCTCGCGGCCGCGATGGTCGCCGCGGCGAGCAGGATGACGTAGTGCGCGCCGAGCTCGGCGAGCTGGGCACCGTCGCGGAGCGCGCTCGCGAGCGCGGGATCGAAGAGCGACGCGACCAGCACGATCGCCGGGAAGCTCGCGACCGACGGCGCGGCGTACCAGACGGTGTCGCGCCACGGCGCCGGGACGGCGAGCGCCTCGACGAAGATGACGAGCGACAGCCCGTGGATGTAGGGGCTCCCGAGCCCGCCGAGCCGGAGCGCCATGACGGAGATGAGCACCGAGCACAGCGCGCAGACGAGCGCGTTGGTGGCCTTGAGCCGCCGGCTCGAGATGTCCTTGCGGAGGCTCTCGCGGTAGACCGCGAAGATGGCGACCTCGCCGAGGAGGCGGAAGCCGGCGTAGAGCGCGATCGGCGCGCCCGGGTACACGACGAGCCCGAGGTAGAGGTCGACGAGGAAGAACGCGGGCCAGACGAACGCGCCGAGCGTCATCGCCCGCCGGACGGAGCGCCGCTCCTCGGGATCGGCGAGGCGGCGCGCGCGCTCGTGCTCCGGCGTCAGGCTCCGGTCCGGCGCGCTCGTCGTGAGGGTGCGCGCGCTCGCGCCGGCGCGGACGGTGGGCGCGGTCGGCGGGCGCGACAGGCTGCGTGCCGCCATCGAGCGCTACCTCCTCCGGTCGCGGAGCGGTCGCGCGATGCCGTACTCGCCGAGGCGGTTGACGAGCGTGCGGCGCGAGACGCCGATGAGCTCGGCGGCGCGTGTCTGGTTGCCGCCGCACCGCGCGAGCGCCTCGACGATCCGCGCGCGCTCGTCGTCGTCGCGAGGCTGGACCACGAGGGAGCGCTCCACAGGCGCGGCGGCGTCGCGCGCCGGATCGAGGTGGAGGTGCTCCGGCGCGATGACGGCGCCGCCCGCGAGCGCGGCGGCGCGCTCGATCACGTTGCGCAGCTCGCGGACGTTGCCGGGGAACGAGTGGCGCTCGAGGACGGAGATCGCCTCGGGCGAGAGCTCGGGCGCCGGCCTCCCGAGCGCCTTGCCCGCGCCCTGGGCGAAGTGCCGCGCCAGCGGCAGGACGTCCTCCCGGCGCTCGCGGAGCGGGGGGATCGCGAGCGTCATCCCGGCGAGGCGATAGAACAAATCGCGGCGGAAGGCGCCGCGCTCGACCTCACGCGCGAGATCGCGGTTGGTCGCGGCGACGAAGCGGACGTCGATCGGCCGCGCCCTCCGCGCGCCGACGCGCTGGACCTCGCCGCCCTCGAGGACGCGGAGCATCTTCCCCTGGTGCGCGAGCGGCAGCTCGCCGATCTCGTCGAGGAACGCCGTGCCGCTCGAGGCGGTCTCGAGGAGGCCGGGCTTCGCGATGGTCGCGCCGGTGAAGGCGCCGCGGTCGTGGCCGAAGAGCTCCGCTTCGATGAGCTGCTCCGGCAGCGCCGCGCAGTTGACCGCGACGAACGGACCGCCGCTCCTCGGCGAGCGCGCGTGGATCGTGCGCGCCACGACGTCCTTGCCCGCCCCCGTCTCGCCGACGAGCAGGACGCTCAGCGGCGACACCGCGATGCGATCGACCAGCTCGACGAGCGCCTTCATCGCGGGTGAGGCGATCACCATCCCCGTCGGCAGCGCGGGCGCCTCGTCGGTCAGGCCGCGGACGAGCACGACGACCGAGCCGAGGTGGATGGAGGCGGTGCTCGCCACGGCGGTCCGCGCGTTCGGCGCGAGGCGCTGGTCGACCGTCTGCGCCGTGCTCTGGGCGTCGAGCCGCGTCGTCAGGAGCCGCGTGCCGTTCGCGCTCCCGAGGTCCTCGACGACCACGGGATCGCCGAGGTGGAGCCGCGCGTGCTTTCGTGACACCGACGCGTGATCGAGGTCGAGATCGGCGCTCGCGCCGCGACCGAGCACGAGCGTACCGTGGGCCGGGAAGCGGTGGACCGAGGCGCGGCCGTCGACGATGGCGACGAGCTCGACGCGAGCGGCCGCCGGCGATTTTCCTCGAGATTTGTCGCGCGCCCCCGGATTGTAGTCGAGCTTGAGCGTCTCCGCAGCTTCCAAGAGAGCCATGTGTCCGACACAGATGCCGGGCAGCCGAGTCATTTGATGACGAAAAGCGCAGGCGGCGCTCGCTTTTGTGGGGGCGTGGGCGAGCACGTCGCCCCTGGGGAGGCGCGCCGCGCGGGATCGGCGCCGCGCCGGCGGGCCGCGCGCCGGCGAACGGCGCGGCGCTCAGGGGGCGCCGGGGTGCGTCACCCGCCAGACGCAGCCGCCGGCGTCGTCGGTCACGAAGAGCGCGCCGTCGGCGGCGACCGCGACCGCGACCGGCCTGCCCCAGACGTCGCCCTCCGGCGTGACGAAGCCGGTCATGAAGTCGACGTACTCGCCGGTCGCCCGCCCGTCCTTCAGCGGCACGTGGATGACCTTGTAGCCGGTGCGCCGTGACCGGTTCCACGAGCCGTGCTCGGCGGCGAACGCGGAGCCTCGATAGGCCGCGGGGAACTGCGCGCCGGTGTAGAACGTCATCCCGAGCGACGCCGAGTGCGCCTGGACGAGGACGTCCGGGACGATCACCTCGTCGCGGAGCTCGGGGTGCTTGCCGGCGTGGCGCGGATCCTGGTTCTTGCCGATGTAAAACCAGGGCCAGCCGTAGAAGCCGCCGTCCACCACCCGCGTGACGTAGTCGGGGACGAGGTCGTCGCCCAGCTCGTCGCGCTCGTTCACCGACGCCCAGAGCTCGCCGGTGTCCGGGTGGATCGCGAGCCCGACGGGGTTCCTGATCCCGGAGGCGTAGACGCGCTCGTTCGTCCCGTCGGGCGACAGCTCGAAGATGCGCGCCCGGCGCGCCTCGCTCTCGTCGTCGGAGACGTTCGAGCGGGAGCCGACGGACAGGTAGAGCTTCGAGCCGTCGCGCGAGAAGACGATGTCGCGCGTCCAGTGCCCGCCGCCCGGGAGGCGGCCGCCGCCGCTGACCCTGCCGTAGACGTCCGCGGCCGGGCCGCGCGCCTTGGTGTCGCCGGCGACGTACGGGAAGCGGACGATCGAGTCGGTGTTCGCGACGTACACCCACGCGGGATCGGCCGGCGGATGGAACGCGATGCCGAACGGCTGCCGCAGCCCTTCGGCGAAGACGGAGACGACCTCGGGCTTGCCGTCCCCGTCGGCGTCGCGCAAGACGCGGATCCTGTGCGACTCGGACTCGGCGACGAAGAGATCGCCGTTCGGCGCGACCCGCGCCATCCGCGGCGCCGAGAGGTCGGACGCGAAGAGGCTGACCGCGAAGCCCGGCGGCACCACCGGCGACGCGCCGGCGGGGCGCGGGACCCGGCGTGGAGGGTTCTTCGCCGACTCGGTCGCGAACGGCGCGGGGAGGTCCTCGGGGACGATCTTGCGCCGGACGCCCGGCGCGTCGGTCGTCCAGTCGCCCATCGCGGCCCGTCCGGTGAGCAGCTCGTCCGGCCGCGGAGGCGGCGTCGCGACGAGCGGCGCGGGCGCGGCGTTGTCGCGCTTGCACCCGGCCGCGGCGAGCGCGGCGAGCGCCAGCAGCGCGGCGGCGTTCGAGCGCGCGCGCATCAGGCCACCAGGAGGAGCTGGCGGCCGAGCTCGCCCGGACGAAGGCACCAGGCCGGCGCGCGGTCCTGGATCACCGACACCTGCGCGTGGAGCGCCGGCGGGAACGTGGGGCGTCCGACGAGGAACGCGCCGAGCGACGCGAGCAAGGGCTCGTCCGCGACGACGACCATCCGCTCGCCGCGCGCGAGGAGGAGCGGCGCGATCACCGACGCCGGCGCGTCGGCGGCGAGCAGCGGGAGCGTCTCGACGACGCCGACGTAGTCGGTGCGGTCGGCGAACAGCTCGGCGGTCTGCACGGCGGCCGGCAGCGGGCTCGTGACGAAGCGGTCGAAGCTCGGCTCCTCGGTCAGCCGGATCTTGTTCCCGATCGCGCGCACGATCTGCCGCCCCTCGAGCGAGAGGCCGCGCTGCGCCTCGGGGACGGACGGCGCGTCGCCGATCACGATCGACGATCGAAGCAGGTAGATTTCCACGCGGCCACTCTACTACGTGCGCCGGCGCGCGCAGCTCGGAGGTCCAGGCGCGGCCGCGCGGCGGACGCCGCCGCCGTCGGCCGCCGCAGACCGCGGCGCGCTGGCGCGGCGTTGCGATGTGCCCGAGCCCGGCGCCCGCCGGAAGGGCGGAGGGCGCCTCACCCTCTCCGCCGCTCGCGGACGGCGCCGGGCGTCGTGCCGCGATGCTGGCGGAAGAGCGTCACCAGGTGCGAGGCGGAGCTCACGCCGACGCGGGCGGCGATCGCGTCGAGGTCGAGCTCCGTGGCCTCGAGCAGTCGCTCGCTCGTGCGGATCGCGTGGAGCTGCCGTTCGCGGCGGAGCGAGCTGCCGAGCGCCGTCAGGTGCCGCTGGAGCGATCGGACGCTCATGCCGACGTGGCGCGCGACGGCCTCGGGGCCCGCGCGCGCGGGGAGGGCGTCGAACGCGGCCCGGACGCGGCGCACGATCTCCGGGGCGCCGAGCAAGCCCGCGCGGAGCGCCTCGAGCTCGCCGCGCACCTCGGAGGCTCCGACCGCCTCGTAGGCCAGGGGCGGATCGTCGAAGAAGACGACCGGGTGACCCGGGCTCAGGAACTGGAACATCCCGACGACGGTCGCGTGCGCGAGGCCGCCCCGGTGGAGCACCGCCTGCCGGGCCACGTTCGGTGACCACGCGTCGCGCCGGGACTGCAGGTAGGCGAGGAGCCGCTCGAACGCGAGGAGGTCGACGGCCTCGAGCCCGCGCAGATCGATGAGGGACGTGTGGCCTCGGAAGAGCGCGTCGGCGCCGACCTCGTGCGCCTCGCACATCTCGTCGACGTCGCTCTCGTCGGGGCGGCCCCACAGGATCGAGCCGAAGACGCGGCGATCGAGCTGCCAGTACGCGAAGGAGCGGCGCACGACGTAGCGCCGCGCGGGTGGACCGAAGAAGGAGCTCAGGTCCGAGACGGCGACGAACGTCGGAGGCGCTGTCATCGCGTTGCGCCCGTAACGATAGCCCAAGGGTCGACTCGGTTGCGTCGATCCTGGGGACGACGGGCACGGAGATCGGCGCGGCGAGCCGCCGTTTCGGCCGCGCGCCCGGACGGGGCACGGCGCCGAGGCTCACGAGGAGCGATCCTCGGCCGGCGCTCAGTTCGCCGTCTGCGCGGCGCAGCTCGGCTCGCCGACGACGATCGCGCCGCGCCGACACACCACGCGCACCGAACCGCTCCCGTCGAGCTCGAAGTCCGCGCGGTACTCGAGGACGGTCCGGCGGACCTGCGTGCTCGTGATCCGGCACGCGTCGCCGCAGCGGGCCGTCTCCCTCGCGATCGACTCGGCCCGGTGCCGGAGGTCGGAGTCGTCGACGATCACGTTCGTGTAGACCCCGATCGCGATGAGGCCGGCGAGGACCCACGCGAGCGCGCCGGCGACGCGCGCGAGGAGCGCTCGCGGGCGCCGAGGGCGATGCTCCGGCTCTCCCCACGTCAGGCTCGTACTCATGATGCTGCGCTCCCGCGTTCGTCCATGGGTGACCTTCCTCTTCGCACCTTAGTCGTCGCGGTGCGTGGCGGATCGGTAAAGCGCACGCAACCGTTCCGAGACGTTCGATGGAGGAGGCCGCGACGCTCGAGCTCGCCGCGCGCGCGCGCACGTTCGACGGCAAGTTTTGCGGGACGGAAAGATTTTCGCTCGGGAGCACCCGAACGCTGCGTCGACTCATGACGCGCGTCGGCGCGGCGAGCCTCGAGGGCTCGCCGCGGCGTCCGTCGCCGCGACGCGCGACTCCTTCAGCAAGGCGGGGCCAGCACGAAGAGCGCGGCGCGGGGCGCCCGACCGCGCGTCCTTCCGCGGCGAACGCGCGGCCGACGGCGCGCGATCAGGCGCGGACGGTCAGGGCGCGCGGGACGATCTCGATCTCGATCGGGAGGCTGCCCATCGGCTCGCCGTCGACGTCGAGGAGGAACACGTCCCGCGCGTCCTGGTTCGCGAGCTCGAGCTTCACCTTCTGGCCTCGGAGGTGCACCGTGCCGGCCTTGCCGATGTGCGCGCCGGTGTAGATGCTCCCGGACGTCACCGCGAAGCCGAGCTTCGACGTCGCGCCGAGCGCCACGATCTCGAGGGTGCCGTCGTCGAGCTCCGCCATCGGCGCGACCTTCATCCCGCTGCCGAAGAACCGGCCGTTGCAGATCGCGATCATGAAGGACCGGATCAGGTGCTCCTTCGTCTCGCCGTCGCGCGTCACGGTGCAGCGCACGTTGCCGAGCCGCGCGGCCACGAGCGCCTTGAGCGTCGCGCCGAAGTACGCCGCCTTGCCGCCGAGCGCGCGCGAGGCGCCGGCGACGTAGCGGTCGACGAGCCCGCCCATCCCCGCGGAGAGGATGTTGACGAAATGGTGCCCCGCCTTGCCGCCGCCGGTGAACTTGCCGAGATCGACGGCGCGGCGCCTGCCGCTCGCGATCGCCTCGACGTAGCGGTCGAGGCGGTGCTCGACGCCGAGCGTCTTGCGGAAGTCGCCGCCGGTGCCCTGGCCGATGAGCCCGAGCTCGGTGGCCTCGGCCTTCGCCCCGTGGTCGCCGCTCCGCGCCTGCATCAGGCCGTTCACCACCTCGTGGATGGTGCCGTCCCCGCCGACGGCGACGACGAGCGGGTGCCCCGCGATCGCGCCCTCGCGGGCGAGGTCGATCCCGTGCCCGGGGCGCTCGGTCATCACGACCTCGACCTCGCCGAGCGCGCGCTCGACGGTGCCGCGGATCGAGCCGAACGTGCGGCCGGTCGCGCCGCCGCCCGAGCTCGGGTTCACGACCAGGAGCGGCTTCATGCGCCGGGCCGCGCCGCGTCGAGGGCCCCCCGGGCGATCACGTGTTGTCCTGCAGGTTCGTGACGTGGCGGCGGAGGGTCGACAGGAGCGAGCCGCCCGCGTCCGGCCACACCACGCCGCGCTCTTCGAGGTCGCGCACGGTGTCGACCAGCGTCTCCACCGGATCGCGGGGCGTCCAGCCGAGCTCGTTCTCCGCGAGCGAGGCGTCGAGGTACCAGTAGAAATGCCCCATATCGAGGCTGATCGGATCGATCGCGACGGGGACGCCGAGGCGCGACGAGAGGCGCTCGAGCACCTCGGCGCCGGTGCGCGCGATCTCCCGGCCCTGGCGCGGCATCGGGAGGACCGGCCCGCGCACCCCGGAGACGCGCTCGAGCCGCGCGAAGAACTCCTTGATCGTGAGGTTGGACGCGCCGATCAAGTAGCGGCGCCCGCCCACGCCGCGATCCATCGCGAGGAGCATCGCGGCCGCGGCGTCGCGCGCGTCGACGTAGGAGAGACCGCCCGGGGGGACGGCGGGGATCTTCCGCTCGAGGAACAGCCGGACGTCCTCCGTCGACGAGCCGTTCACGTCGCCGGGGCCGAGGAGCAGCGTCGGGTTCACGCAGACGACCTCGAGCGTGGCGCCCGAGCCGTCGGCGAGCGGCGCGCCGTGGCGCTCGAGCGCGACCTGCTCGGCGAAGAGCTTCGAGCGGTAGTAGGGCCAGCGGTTCAAGAGGCCGATCGGCGTCTCGTCCTCCTCGGTCGCGACGCGATCGGGATCGTCGCTCACGGCGATCGTCCCGCTGGTCGACGCGACGACGACGCGGCGGACGCCGCGCGCGATGCACGCCGCGGTCACGTTCTTCGTGCCGTCGACGTGGAGCTTGTAGAGCGCCTCGGCGTCGTCGGGCTTGCGCGAGACCTTGCCGGCGCAGTGGAAGACGCCGTCGCTCCCGGCGAGCGCCGCCTCGACGCTCGCCGGGTCGAGGACGTCGCCCTCGAGCTGCGTGACCTCGGGCGGGAGGCCGCCGCTCTTCTTCCGGACCAGCGCGCTCACGGTGTGCCCGGCGTCCACGAGCGCGCGGACGAGGTGCTGCCCGAGGAACCCGGTGGCTCCGGTGACGAGGTATTTCGAGCTCACGGCACGATTCGTAGTCGCGCGGCCGTTCGCCTTCAAGGGCGGCGAGCGGGCGGCCCGGCTTCCCGGCGGTCGGGGGGGCGCGCCGGCCGGGGGCCGGTCACGGGGTGACGACGATCGGCTCCCAGTCGAGGCGCGCGTGCTCGCGGGAGCCGGGGTGGGTGTAGATCGCCGTCTTGCCGAGGGTGAACGCCTCACGGATCGGCGTCGGGCGGTAGGTCGTCTGGAACTCGCGCGAGGCGAGGAAGCTGAGCACCGGATCGTGCGTGCGCGTGTCGGTCGCGAGGCCGAGGGCGAAGAGCTGGCTCCGGCAGGAGACGACCAGGTCGGGCCGCTTGCCGAGCGTGTACGCCGGGTCCAGCTTGCCGTGCCCGACCATCGACCCCTCGAACGGGGTGAGGCGCGCGACGTGCTTGTCGCTCTTGCCGAGGACGTCGATGGCCCGCAGGCGGGTGAAGTAGGGGACGATGCCGGCGGTGATGACGGCCACGCTGCTGTCGGGGCGCGCGTTCTTCTTGATCAGCATCGCCACCTGGATCTGATCGAGCGGGTCGCCGTTCGTGTCGAGGAAGACGAGGCGATCGAGCGGACGGACGAGCGGGAAGCTCGTGATGAACACCACCGCGCTCCAGGCCGCCTGCCCGAGCGCGCCGCGGCCCAGGTGCACGACGCCCGCGATCGCGAACACGAAGACGATCGGCATCACGTGCGCGAAGAAGCGGTACCAGACGAACATGTCGCCGCCGACCAGCACGACCCACCCGAGCGTCGGCAGGACCGCGCCGAACGGGATGAGCCCGCGGCGATCGGTGCGCAGGAGCGCGAGGGCGGACGCCGCGGCGATCGCCAGCACGACCGAGTAGTGCACGAGGAAGCTCCGCGCGTACGCGGCGCCCCGCTTGTAGGGGTGCTCGAGGCCGTAGACCTTGAGGTAGTACGTGTTCGGCAGCCACTCGCCGTAGTACGCGTGGCGGAAGAAGAGGTGGGCGGCCGCCGGGACCGCGGCCAGGGCGAGGAAGACGAGCGTCTTCGGCCGGCTCTTCGCGAGCGCGAGCAGGACGAGCGCGTCGCCCGCGAACACGTAGACGCCGTCGCCGCGCGTGAGCGGGATGAGGGCGAGCGCGCCGAACATCAGCGCGTCGTGCCTGTCCTGGGCGAGCCGGTAGAAGAAGACGACGTGGAGCAGCGCGAGCAGCGCGACCTCGAAGCCCCAGACCGACCAGAGGAGCACGTCGGAGCACGTCACCATCACGACGAGGAGCAGGGGCGTGACGAGGAGCGAGCGCGGCGCGAAGAGCCGCAGCATGCGGATCGACACCCAGAGCGTCGCGCCGGTGAGGGTGAAGCTCACGCCCTTCACGAGGAGCGCGACGTTCGCGTCGGAGTGGGGCAGCACGTGGACGCCCGCCATCACGAGCGTCCAGAGGAAGTTCGTGTATCCCTCGACGCGCTCCCCCGGGTTCCACACGAGCCCGTGACCCTCGGCGAGGTTCCGGGCGTAACGCATGGAGATCATCATGTCGTCGTCGAGCAGGTAGTAGCGCGTCCCGTCGATCACGCGGCTCGCGAGGAGGGTGTTCCTCCAGAACAGCCAGCCGAGGGCGAGGAGCGCCACGGCGAGGAGCGCGAGGTCCCAGCGTCGGATCGAAGCGCTCGCGCGCGCGCCGGCCGTGGCGCGGGTGTCGTGCGCGGGCGCCGGGCGACCGTGCGGGCGGCTGCTGTCGCGTCCCCCGAGCATGCCCGCATCCTACGTGACCGCGCGGCGTGATCATCCGCTATCCTCCTCCCCGATGCTCGGCTCCATGTCGGTCGCGGGCTCCGAGCGGCCCGCGCGCTACGAGCTCCTCGGCGAGCTCGCGTCCGGCGGAATGGCCACGGTCTACCTCGGCCGCCGGCGGAGCGGCGCGGGCGCGCGGCTCGTCGCCGTCAAGAGCATGCGTCAGGAGCTCGCGGCCGACGAGGCGTTCGCGGCGATGTTCCTCGACGAGGCCACGCTCACCGCGCGGATCAAGCACCCGAACGTCGTCGCGACGCTCGACGTCGTCTCGGCCGAGGGCAAGCTCCTCATCGTGATGGAGTACGTCGAGGGGGTCTCCCTGGCGAAGCTCCTCGAGATCGCCTGGGGCCGCCGGACGCGCGTCCCCCCGGCGGTGGCGGTCCGCATCCTGACCGACGTGCTCCGCGGCCTCCACGCGGCGCACGAGCTCGTCGACGAGCGAGGGAGGCCGCTGTCGGTCGTCCACCGCGACGTCTCTCCGCAGAACGTCCTCGTCGGCCTCGACGGCGTCGCGCGCATCCTCGACTTCGGCGTCGCCAAGGCCGCGAGCCAGCGGCACGTCACCGAGCGCGGCGAGATCAAGGGCAAGCTCTCGTACATGCCTCCCGAGCAGCAGTTCGGCGAGCCGGTCGACCGCCGCTCGGACGTCTACGCCGCCGGCGTGGTGCTCTGGGAGCTGCTCGTCGGTCGTCGCCTCTTCACCGCGCGCGACGACGACGAGCTCGCCCGCCTCGTCTTCGAGGGGCGGGTCGATCCGCCGAGCGTCGCCGCGGAGAACGTGCCGCCGGCGCTCGACCGCGTCGTCCTCCGCGCGCTCTCGCACCGCCGCGAGGACCGCTGGTGGTCGGCCGAGCAGATGGCCGAAGAGCTCCGCGGCGCGGTCGCGCCCGCGCCGCGCGGCGACGTCGTCGCGACCCTCCGGGCGATCGCCCAGGGCGAGATCGAGGCGCGCGCGCGGCACGTGAGCGAGCTCGACGGGCCGCGGGCGGCGAGGCTCGAGCGCGAGGCGCAGACGGTGCTCGAGGTCCTGACCTCGCGCGGCGCGGAGGTCATCCCCGATCCGGCGCCGTTCGCGCCGCCCACCAAGGTCGAGTCGCCGTCGGCGCGCGACGTCGCGCGCGGGGCGTCGCGGCAGCCCGCGCGACCGGACGAAGCGAGCGCGGTCGAGTCGAGGGCCGCTCGCCGCGCCAGGCGGAGGGCGCGGCGCCGGCTCCGGCTCGCCCTCGTGATCGGCGGGCTCGTCCTCGTGATCGTCCTGCTCATGGTCGTCGCCCTCGTCCTCGGTTTGAAGGCGCGCGAGGCCGAGGGGGCGAGCCAGGGGCTTGACGTCTTGGATCGCACCCACGCCCACGTCCATCTTCGTACACGAGGGGACGTCGCGCGGTGCGCGCTCGGCCGCGGGAACTCTCGAAGGAATTTCGGCGCTTGAGCCCCCTCGCGCGCCGCGTGGACCCGGATCTCCGTCGATCCGGGCTCGCTCCCGGCAGAATTGAGACTGGTTCGGGTCGCCGATCCGGGGCCTTCGGAGGGCGGAACGGCGAAATAAGATCGTATCATTCGGGGGATGGGCGCCCTCAAGCCTGGCTACGACGTGACGAGCGAGATCGCGCTCGTGCGACGCCTGGGGGCCGGCGGGATGGGCACTGTCTGGATCGCCCGTCACCGCAAGCTGCAGTGCGACGTGGTCGTGAAGTTCCTGTCCGAGTCGCTGACGAGCGACGAGGACGCCTGCGCCCGGTTCTCGCGCGAGGTCACCGCCACGATCCAGGTCCGGAGCCCCCACGTCGTCCAGACGCTCGATCACGGCGTGACCGAGGGCGGCATCCCCTACATCGTGATGGAGCTGCTCGAGGGGCAGGACGTCGCGAAGGTCCTGCGCGCGCGCGGTCACCTCCGCCCGGACGAGGTGCAGCACATCATCGAGGGCGTCGCCTCGGCGCTCACGAAGGCGCACGAGCGCGGGATCGTGCACCGCGACATCAAGCCGGCCAACGTCTTCTTGTGCACCGGCAGCCCGCGTCCGTTCGTGAAGCTCGTGGACTTCGGCATCGCGAAGCGGCTCGAGGACGAGACGATGACCGCGACGAACGCGCTCCTCGGCACGCCCGCGTACATGAGCCCGGAGCAGATGGGCGGGATCGGCGCGGTCGATCACCGGACCGATCTGTGGGCGCTCGGCGTGCTCGCGTTCCACTGCCTCACGGGGGCCGTGCCCTTCCGCGGGGCGCACATCGCCAACATCGCGCACGCGATCCTCAGCGAGTCCACGCCGAAGGCGACCGATCTCAAGCCCGAGCTCCCGCCGGCGATCGACGCGTGGATGGCGCGCGCGCTCGCGCGTTCGGCCGACGATCGCTTCGCGTCCGCGCGCGAGATGGCCGACGCGCTGGCGCTCGCGCTCGGCGACATGGCCTACCTGACGACCGGACAGCTCCTCGAGATGGGCGCGAACCCGTTCGCGAAGGTCACGACGGGCAGGCACGGCGCGGCGCCGTTCCTGACGCCGGCGAGCGGCGCGGGATCGTTCCCGTCGCCGGCGAGCGGCGCGGGCCTCGCGTCGTCGGGGCTGCCGTTCGCGATGCCCACGAGCTACGACGGCGTCGGGGCGACGCTCGGCCCCTCGGCCATCACGCATTCGCCGTACCTGTCCTCCCCGAGGCTCAAGTGGTGGATCATGGGGGGCGCCGCCGCGGCCGTGGTGCTGATCGGCGGCGCGTTCCGCGTGGGGTACGGCCTGCGCCGCGAGGCGCCGGCTTTCCCGCCGGCCGTCGAGCTTCCTCCCACGCCGGTCGCGACGCTCCCGCCGCCGCCGACGGTCATCGCGCCGCCGCCGACGGTCATCGCGCCGCCGGCCGCCGGCGAGCCGGGAGGCACGATCGAGCTCGGGCCGACGATCGAGCTCGGGCCGAGCGACGCGGCGGAGGGCGCGGCGGCGCCCGTCGCGATCACGCCGAGCGCGCGCCCCGCCCCGAAGGCGACGGCGCGATCCGCCGCGGCACCCGCCGGCGCGCGCAGTTCGCGGCCCGCCGGGAAGAGAGCCGGCCGGGCCGACGACGACGATGTCGGCTTCTGACGCGAAGGCTCCGGATCGCCGCGTCGGCGCTGGCGCTCGGTTGGGTGCTCGACGGCACGGCCGCGGCCGCCGAGCCCACGCCGCCGGAGCGCGAGGCCGCGCGGACGCTGCTTTTGTCGGGCCGGGAGAAGCGGAAGAACGGGCAGCTCATGGGCGCGCTCGAGGACTTCGAGCGGGCGCACGCGATCATGCGCGTCCCGACGACGGGGCTCGATCTCGGCAAGACGCAGCAGGAGCTCGGCCTCCTCGTCGAGGCGCGCACCACGTTCCTCGAAGCCGCGCGCCACCCGGCGAAGGCGAACGAGTCGCGCGCCTTCAAGCGCGCGCGCAAGGAGGCGAAGCAGCTCGCCGACGAGATCGCGCCCCGGCTCGCGACGCTCACGATCTCGGTGACGGCCGAGGCTCGGGTGAAGCTCGACGACGCCGACATCTCGTCGTCGAGCATCAACGTGCCGCTCAAGGTGAACCCGGGCAAGCACGAGATCGTCGCGACGCTCGCCGACGACGAGAAGCGCGAGACGATCTCCGTCGCGGAGGGAGAGACGAAGACCGTCGAGTTCACGCTGGCGGGCGCGCCCCCGCCGCCGCCGGGGGCGGAGAAGCCGCCGGGCTCGGAGGCGCCGGAGACGAGCACGAGCTCGCTCGTGTGGATCGGCGGCGGCGTCGCCGCGGCCGGGCTCGCCGTCGGCGCCGTCACCGGGCTCATGGCCTTCGGCGTCCACGGCGACGTCTCCTCGCGCTGCCAGGGCGGAACGCGCTGCCCGGAGGACACGCACGCCGACATCGAGCGCGGCGAGACGCTCGGCAACGTCTCGACGGTGGGCTTCGTCGTCGCCGGCGTCGGGGCGGCGGTCCTCGTCTACGGGCTCCTCAACCCCCGGACCCACGCGGCGAAGCCCGACGCCGCGCCGGCGGACGCGAAGCGGCCGCGCTGGATCGCCGGCCCGTTCGGCGTCGCCGGCACGTTCTAGAATCAGCGGGCGCGTCGCGCGGGGCGAGCGCGTCAGAGCGTCGTGAGGGCGAGCAGGCGGGCGTGCACGACGCGGCGAGGCTTGGCGCCGATGTCCGTGACGTCGAACGTGCTCAGCGTCCGCGTGTGCGTCACGCCGGTCGTCATGCCGCCCGTCGGCACGTTCTCGGGGAGCTCGACCTTGCTCTCCTCGAACGATCCGCGGACCCGATCGTTCGGCCGGTTGCCGCTCGGGAGGCGCACGTCGGACGCGACGGCGATCCGCAGCTCCGCGCCGCGCGCCCCGCGGAGGGCGAGCTTCGCGCCGCCGAGCGCGCGGAGCGCCCGCGCGCGCGTGTCGGACCACCCGCGCGGGTCGCCGCTCGACGAGACGAGGCGCAGATCGACGACGAGCCCGCTCGCGTCGACGACGGCGAGGAACGTCGCGCTCCCGCGCTCGGGCGCGAGGCCGGCGTAGGCGGCGTCTTCGAGCGCGCGCAGGACGGGGCCCTCCGGGCCGAGCCCGACGTCGACGTCACGCGCGCGGAGGCCGTCCCTCAGCGCTTGCTCGGCGCGCCGCTTCGCCTCGCTCGCGGTCGGCGCGTCCGGGGTCGCCGAGCGCCGGCCGGCCTCGGCCGTCACGCCCTCGCGCGGGCCCGCGCCGGCGAAGGGATTCGGCCCGCCTC
>JAHBWF010000084.1 GCA_019637105.1 Labilithrix sp. | reverse complement strand
TGGCTCCTCCGGCGCCGGCGCCAGCTCCTCGGGCTCGTCGGGCAGCTCTGGCTCCTCCGGAAGCTCCGGCGCGGGTGGCAGCAGCAACGGCGGCGAGGGCGACGCCGAGGTGTGCACGGGTCCGTCGGACAACCCGGACGTGTGCCCCGTCGAGCCCGATGGCTGCACCGGCCCGCAGTGCGGCGGCGGCTCGCCCGACAACTCGATCGACTACGGCGGCTGCGGCAGCTGCGGCGGCAGCGCGGGCGGCGGCACGATCATCCTCCGCTGAGCGGACCACGACACACGCGCGCGACGACGTCGCGCGCCTCCCCGGCGCCGCGTCCCTCCCCAAGGGCGCGGCGTCGCGTCATTTGGTGGCGCGCGCGTCGGACGCCGACGGGCTACGACGCGTTCGCGGCGCCTTGATCGACGATGAGGCTCTGCCAGGCGCCCACGACCGCGCGCAGCACACCGAGCCCGTCGACGCCGTCGTCGGTCACGTCGAGGGCCTCGTCGGTCACGTCGGTCACGTCCTCGATCTTCGGGAGGAGGACGTTCTGCATGGTCGCCTCGTCGGCGAGCCTCGGAGCGTCCTCGCCGCGTCGGATCCGCGCGAGCGGTCCGCGGCGCGGGAGCGGCGTCCGGCGGCCGTGGAGGAAGCCCGCGAGCGCGGCGCGGGCCGACGGCGCGATGCGGTCGAAGAGGACGCCGACCGCCAGGCCGTCGTCGCCCGGACGACGCCCGTGGACGACGCGCGCGACGGTCGCCTCGGCGTCGATCCACATCCCGGGGATCGCGAACGAGACGATGAGCGACTCGCCGGTGAGCACGCGCGTGCGGAGCGGGAGCAGGAGCCCTTCGACCGAGATGTCGAGCGTGCGATCGGCGATCAGCCGGAAGTCGTGCTCGCGCACGGCCTGGCAGGGCAGCACGACCTCGCGGCGAGACGCCCCGCGGCGCGCGTCGTGGAGCGACCACGGCGAGGTGAGCGACGGCGAGGCGAACGACGGGTTGGAGAGTGCGATCATGTCACGATGCTCCGGACGGTGGCGGCCCAGTCGATCCGCTGCGCGCGGCGCGGGACGGGCGGTGGAACGTTCCTCAAGTGACCGCGGAGGATGAAGCGCTTCACGCGCGGCATCGTCGAGAAGCGGAGCGCGATCCCCCTCCCCCTGTCGCCGGGCCGTCGTCCGCGGATCACGCGCGCCACCCGCGCCTCCGTGTCGAACCAGATCCCGAGCTCCGTCGCGCGGAACGAGACGAAGACGTTCTCGCCCGGGTCGAGCTCGACGTCGGACGAGACGAGCATCCCGTCCGGCGAGACGTCGAGCGCCTCCTCCGCGACGAGGCGGAAGTCGCGCTCGCGCACGATCTGGCAGGGCATCACGAGGGCGCGCCGCACCTCGCGGCGTTCGTTCTTGCGGACGAAGAGCGGCATGTGGGTGATCGTAGGTGCCACCCCACCCCCGCGGGCAACTTCCCGCCGAAACGCCGCCGAGCCGGGGCGGTCCCGGCGTCAGCGACGCTTGCCGCCGCGCTTCGACGAGGGTCGCGGGGCGACCACCTTGCCCTTGCCGGCCTTGTTCCCCTTGCCCTTCCCCTTGAGCCGCTTGGCGGCAGACGCCTTCGTGCCCGACGGCGCCCCGTCCGGCGAGGCGGACGCGACCGGCTGGGCGCCGGCGACGTCGGCGCAGCAGCGAAAGCCCGTGGAGTAGTCGTGGTAGCGCGCCTCGTGCGCCGTCGTCTTGTACCCGCACCCCTCGCCGTGTCCGGCGCTCGCGACGTCCTGGTAGTAGCCGCCGTAGAACGTGCCGTTCCGATCGGAGACCCACTCGTGGAGGTTGCCGACCATGTCGTAGACGCCGTAGCCGTTGGAGCACCCTCGGCGGTCGCCCGTCTTCGCCAGCGTGCCCGCGAGCTGGTTCAGCGCGGGCTGGTTCATCGTCGAGGCGTCGTACCGGAACCCGAAGAGCGCCACGACGGGGTTCTTGCCGTTGTCGTTGCAGCGCCCGACCTCGCGCTCCTCGGCGTAGCCGTAGCGCTTGTTCTCCGGTCCGCGGCAGGCCTCCAGCCACTCCGCGGCCTTGCAGAGGCGCTTGCCCGAGGCGTTGCACGCCCGCTCGGCCTGCGTCGCGCTGATGTACCCCTGCGGGACCACGTCCGGCTCGCTGATCGCCCGCACGTGGTGATGCGCGCGGACGACCTCGAACGGGGAGAAGGCGTACTCCTCGCCGGTCGGCGTGACCTCGACGAGGCTCGCCTCGTAACGGTCGATGCAGAAGCGCCCGTCGATCGAGGCCATGTCGGGCGTGCAGCCGCCGCGCGCGACCTCGGCGGCCGCCGCGCCGACGGCCGCCGCGACGAAGCCCACGCTCTTGTCGGCTCCTCGGACGCCCTCCGCCTCGCCGTCGACCGCCGCCGCGCGCGCCGACGGACGACCGCCGCGGGCGTCGCTCGATGAGGCGGCGCAGCCCGCCGCGAGGACGAGCGACGCCGCCAGGCCGAAGGCCCGGACGACGACGTCCCGCGTCTCGCGCCGACCCACGACGTCGAGCTAGCAGCGCTCGTGCCGCGGAGCCCTCCCCGCGAACCGGCCGGATCCCGCGAAATTTCGACGCCGGCGGAGCTTGCCATCGACCGTGGGGCTTCGACCTGGGGCGCGCGTTATCCATCACGCGTCGACGCGAGGCGCGCGCCGCGCGGGCACGCGCGACAAACGTGAGGAGATGCCCGCAGCTCACGCCCTCCGCCGCCGCCGCGCGAGGTGGCTCGTCGCTTGCTCCTCGATCCACGAGCCCCTCATGCGCGCGCGCCGCCCCTACCACGAAGCTCCCCACGAGGCCGTCGCCGACGACGGCGCGGCGCAGGACTTCGCGTTCGCGGACACGGTGGTCGCCGCCGACCTCGACGAGGTCGGCCCGCCGAGCGGCGTCGTCGTGAACGACGACACCGGGCAGTGCCTGATGACGCCCATCGCGTACGCGCCGCCGATCGTCGAGCCGAACCCGTCGTGGGCGACGCGCCTGCGGATCGCGTGGGCGCGCGTCCGCTACGGGCTGCGCGCCTCGCGCGAGGAGATGAACGCGCTGTGGAGCGCCACCGCCGAGGACCCGCGCTACGCCGCGACGGCGGCCTACGACGAGGATCCCCTCGCGCGCGCGGCGCTCGTCGGTCGCCGCGTGCGGACGTTCTTCTCGTTCTTCGAATGGGACCGCGCCGACCTCCTCCGCGCGGCGTGGATCGGGCTCGTCGTCTTCGTCCTCGTCGCGACGGCCGGCGCGTTCGCGCTCCAATCCGACTCGACCGGCGGCGATCCGCGGCTCCGATCGCGTTCGACCGCGTCGAACGCCGGCCCGACGCCGTAGCTCGCGCGCCACGGCGGTGACGAGCCGCGCCAGCGCGCGGCGCCGAACCGCTCGGCGGACTTGCAACTGCCCGCTCGGACGGGCACGATCACGTCATGGTGTCTTCACCTGGGCGCTTGGTCGTCGGAAGCCTTACTGCCGCGTTGATCTCCCTCGGAGTGTTCGCCTGCGGCGACGACGAGGGCGAGGACGGACTGGGGACGGACGCGACCCCGGACCCGGAGCCGCTCTTCCGCGCCCTCGAGGACGACCTCATCAGGACGTGCGGCGGGCCGAACGGCACCTGCCACGTCCGCGGCAGCTTCCAGCAAGCGCCGACGTGGCTCGGCGGCCCCGATCCGTACGTCACCGTGAAGAGGTACCGCGGCGTCCTCCCCGCCACGAAGGAGGTCGGCGACAGCATCTTGCTCACGCAGGTCAGGCACGCCGGCCCCGCGCTGACCGAGGCGCCGAACGATCTCTATCGTCGCGTCTCGGATTGGCTCACCGCCGAGGTGCCCGGCCCCCCGCTGCCGAACACCGGCGCGTTCAGCGTCCTCAGCGGCTTCAACAGCATCCCCCTCGACACCGTCGCGCCCGGCCTGACGGACGCGCGGCTCACGTTCCTCGCGACGGAGACGAACGGGACGCTCACGCTCGACGCGCTCAAGCTCGTCGCGCCGCCCAACGCGAACGTGAAGGTGGACTCGCCGTTCTTCGTCATCCTCCCGCGCAGCGGCAAGGTGAAGGCCGAACCCGAAGTGAACGGCTTCAAGGGCGAGCTGACCGTGCCGGCGGGCGAGAGCGTCGATCTGTTCACCGGCAAGATGATCCTCCTGCGCTGGGATCCGACCGGACAGCTCAAGATCGCCTTCAACAAGATCGAGTCGACGCCCGGTCAGTCGAGCGGCGGCGCGTGCACCGCGCTCGATCTGTTCAACTCGAGCGCGCTGCCGGCGATGGGCAAGCTGGTGGACCTCTTGCCGGACGACGACGAGGACCCCGGCGAGCCGCTCGGTCAGGGGTCGTGCCTCGGGTGCCACGCCAAGGCGCCGCCGGCGAACGAGGGCCCCTCGCCCGCCGTCCAGGCGATGGACCTCCGCGCGGCCGCGACGGATCCCGCGGCGGCGTGCGCGCAGGCGAAGATCTGGATCAACCGTGAGAACAAGGCGCAGAGCACGATCCTGCTGAACCCCACCGGCAAGGGGAACCCGCAGCACCCGATGAAGGCCCTCACCGACAACGATCCCATCATTCAGGGCATCAAGGCCTGGGTCGACGCCGAGCAGTAAGGCGCCTGCCCGGAGCGCAGCTCCACCGCCGCCGCCACGCCCCGTCCGTAGCGCGGCGGCGTCCACGTCGCCCTCCCGCGAAACCGACACTCCGTTCGACCCCTCCGTCGCGGGCGGTGCGTGGCGGCGCGCCCGGAGACCGACGCGTTCGGCGCTCTGTGCTCGAGCGGCGCGCGGCGGCGCGAGCGGGGCGCGAGCGGAGACCGGCGCTCTGTGCTCTGTGCTCGGCCGGCGCGCGGCGGCGGCGCGGGAAGGCACGGCGGTGCGCGGCGGCGCGGTCGGGGCGCGCTCTTGGCGTGATCGGAGACCGGTGCTCGGGGCGCGCGGCGGTGCGATCGTGACACTCGGAGACCGGCGCGCGTTCGGCGCTCTGTCTCGGGCGGCGCGGGAAGGCGGTGCGCGGCGGCGCGATCGTGACGCTCGGAGACCGGCGCGCGTTCGGCGCTCTGTCTCGGGCGGCGCGGGAAGGCGGTGCGCGGCGGCGCGATCGGGGCGCGATCGGAGAACGATGCTCTTTCGGCATTCGTACAGCTCCGTGGCCGGTCGCGCGTGCGCGACGCCGTTCGCGGCCTCCTGGCCTCCGGGGCAACGCGGGGTGGGGCCTCCGCGTGAGGAGCCCACGATCCACCTCGCGCCCGAGAGGCACGGCGTCGCGTCTTCCACTCGAGCAAGATCACGCACGATCTCGAACCTCGTTGCCTCCGCTGCAACGACGCTCCGGGTGGCTTGGAGCTTGCTGCTGAGACGGCTGTGGGACATCGCGCGAACTCCAATCCTTTCCTCGCTCCTCTCGCTCCGACCGCGAGCCCGTTCGAAAGCGCGGCGCCGTCCCTTCCTCCCGGCGTCCCGGCCCCGGCGGCGTTCCCGACGGCCTTCCCCGTCCCGGCCCCGGCGACGTTCGGCGCGCCGGTGGCAGCCCCTGACGTCGCCGTCGACGTCGTCGTCGACGACATGCGGATGTCCGCCGACGACGCGACCCACGACGACGCCGCGCCCTCGCGTCAGGAGCTCCTCCTCCGCGCAGCCGAGCTCGGTCCGGCCCGCATGACGTGGGCGAGCATCGCGCTGCCGGCGGACCCGATCCTCGGCGAGAAGATGAAGCCCCGCGTCGTCGAGCGCCGCGCGCGCTTCCGCAAGATCGTGAAGGCGGCGGTCGGCGCGTGCGCCGCGTTCTGTCTGGTGGCCACAGCGGCGACCGCGGTCTCCGCCGCGACCGGCTCGAGCGACAACGGCGCGAAGGTCACGTCGTCGATCAAGACGGCGCCCGCGACGAGGGTGGTCCCCGTCGAGACGCTCGACACCACGGCCCGCGGAAAGGCGCCGAGCAAGATCACGGCCGCGGCGCGCCCGACCCCGGCGCCGAAGTTCGCGAAGCGCGCGCGCCGCCGCTGAACGCCTCGGAGCTCGCGCACACGCGGACGGCGCGCTCCGCTCGCGAGCGCGCGACGGCGCCGAACGCCTCGGAGCTCGCGCACGCGCGGACGGCGCACTCCGCTCGCGAGCGCGCGACGGCGCCGAATACCTCGGAGCTCGCACACGCACCGGCTCGCGCGGCCCCAGCACGCCGTCGCAAAACGTCTGCGCACACGCACCGGCTCGCGAGGCCTCGCGCGCGACGGTGCCGAACGTCTCGGCGCGCGCACCAAGCTCGCAAAACGCGCACGCTGTCGCCGAGCGCCTCGGACCGCGCGCGCAGGCGCTCACGGTGTACGCGGAGGGGCGCCGAAGCGTCGAGCCGAGCGCGGACGCCCCGAAGCGTCGAGCCGAACGCGTGGGACGCGCCGAAGCGTCAAGCCGCGCGCGGGGGGCGCCAAAACGGCGAGCCGAGCGCGAGCGCGGCTCACCGCGTCGGGCTCGCGGCGTCGCGACGGCGCTCAGACCATCTCGTAGAAGCGCGAGTGGATCGCGACGGCGGAGAGCAGGCCGACCTGGTACGGCACGGACTCGTGCGTCTTGACGGAGAAGGTGTCGCGGATGGACAGCTCCTTCGCGATCTCGAGCATCACCTCGCCGTCCTTGCTCTTGCACTGGAAGACGCCGCGGAAGACGCCGCCGTCCGCCTCGTAGACCTCGTCGCCGACGTTGAGCGTGAGCGTCTTCTTGAAGGCGACCGCCGGGAAGACGAGCGAGCCGATGGTCTTGGAGTCGTCGTTGATGTCGTACTTCGTCTTGATGAAGTTGCCCGTGAGGATCCCGACTTCCTTGCCGTCGTCCCCCTCGACCAGACGAAACTTCGGCGTCGCGCTCATGAGCACGCCGCGCACCGTGTAGAGCACGGCCTCCTCGCGCGGCTTCCGCGCGTGGTAGACCGTGCCGACGCTCAGAAACGCCTGGGTGATCTCGTACGTGACCATCGCGCTTCCGAGACTACGGCAGCCTTCTCACACGGCCAAGCCCGCCGCGCCACCCCCGCACGGCAGGGTCAGCTCGCCGGCTTCTTCGCGCTCGCCTGCTCGGCGACGACCTTCTTCTCGCGCCACTCGGCGAGCTGCTTGGTACGGCGGGCCTTCTGCTTCCTGCGCTTCGGAGCATCCTGGGGGGTCGACATGGTGGCGCACCCTATAGCACGTTTGCACGGGCCCGCGAGAAGTCCGTCGCGCGAGCCGACCGCCCGTCAGGGGCTCGAGAGACGCGGCGAGGTCGGCCAGCGCGACGAGACGGACTCGTCCGGGTTGGCGTTCTCCACGAGGTCGAGCCACTGCGCGATCTTCCCCGCGGCCGCGTCCTGCCAATCCATGGCGACGAAGCGCTTCAACAGCTGGGGGGTGTGGTCGCCGCACCGGGCCTTGTCGCCGAAGGCCGCGCGCGCGCGCTCGATCTCGTTGGCCGCGTCCTGCCAGCGCCGCTCGATCTGCGCGAGCCACGCCAGCGTGAGGTGGCGGTGCTGCCGGGGCTCGGCTTCGTCGAGGACGATGCGCTCGCAGTCCTGGACCAGCGCCTTCGCGTCGTCGTCGCCGCGCGCGAGCGCGACCTGCGCGAGCAGGAGCCGCGCCTCGAGGTCGCCCCACGGGTCCTGCAGGCGCTCGAAGATCTTCGCGGCGACCGAGGCGTGCGCGCCGCCGGCGGCGAAATCGTCGGTGTCGATCGCGATCAGCGCGAGCAGGCGCTCGCACGCCGCCTCGCCCCGCGGGTTCATGAGCTCGCGGAACGCGGCGCGCGCCGAGAGCGCACGCGCGCGCGCCGTGTCCATCTCGCCGGCGCGGTGGTCGGCGTGCCCGAGCACGACGTCGCACTGGGCGATGCCGAGCCGGTAGCCGATGGCGTCGAAGGCCTGCCGCGCGTGGATGAGCAGATCGCGCGCGCGGCGGAAGCCGCCCACGGCCGTCTCGATCATCGCGAGGAGGATGAAGCACTGCGCGCCGCCCAACATGTCGCCGACGGCGTCGCAGCGCTGGCTCGCCTCGCTCAGCACCTCGCGCGCGCGGGCGTGCTCGCCGAGCAGGTAGTCGATCTCGCCGAGCACGACGAGCGCCGCCGCGAGGCCGCGATCGTCCTTCAGCTCCTCGAAGCGCGAGATCGCCAGCGCGACCTGGAGGCGCCCCTGCGCGGGGGCGCCGGTGTCGCTCGCGAGGTGCCCCAGCAGGCGGAGCGCGTGCGCCTCGCGCGTCTTGTCGCCGGCCTGCTCGAACGCGCGACGCGCCGTCTCGGCCTGCTCGCGCGCCTCCTCGAGCTTGCCGATGTGCCGGAGGGCCTCCGCGCGCCAGTAGGCGTACTCGGCCGCGGCCGCGCCGGTGACGCGGCCGTCGAGGAGCGCGAGGTCCTTCAGCGTCGCCGCGGTGTCGCGGCCGCGCGCCCACGCGCCCTCGATGAACGAGAACATGAGGCTCGCCGCGACGTCGTCGTCGCCCGCGCGGAGGAGGTTCCTCACGCGGTGCTTCATGATGCGGCGCGAGCCGACCTCCGGGTGCTTCGCCAGCGCGTTCGCGGCGAGCCGGAAGATCGCGGGCGCGTCGTTGCGCTCGTGCAGGCGCCCGAGCAGGTGCTCCTGGAGGAGCGCGTGCGGCCAGCGGAACTGGTCGTTGCCGGACGCGAGGAGGATCTGCGCGCGCGTGAGCGCGACGAGCGCGTCGCGCGGGTCCATCCCGAGCGACGCGACGAGCGACTTGAGCACGACGCCGCGGACGTCGTCGCCGAGCGCCGCCGCCGCGTACGCCGCGAGGCGGAGATCCGTCGGCACCGCGCGGAGGCGCTCGTCCCAGAGATCCGCCGTGGTGATCGCGCGCCCGTGGAGCGCCTCGTCGGGGACGCGGTACTTGCCGCCCTCGAGCGTGAGGTAGCCGCCGCCCGCCCACGCGTGGAGCAGCTGCAGCGCGAAGAGCGGGTTGCCGCGGCTCTGCGCGACGGCCGCGGTGATCGCGTTCGACGTGAGCGGCAAGGTCGCGCGGAGGAGCACCTCGGTCTCCTCGACGCCGAGCGGGGCGAGGTCGAGGACGCGCCCGCCCCAGTCGGCGCGGAGCGCCTCCATGCGGACGGCGGCGTCGAGATCGGTCTCGAGCGACTCGCTCCGCGCCGTGGCGAGGATGAGCACGCGGAGCTTCGTGGCGTCGCGCTTGAGGCGCGTCAGCGTCTCGAACGTGTTCGCGCTCGTCAGGTGGAGATCGTCGAACCAGATCATCACCGGGCGATCGCCGCCGATGCGCTCGAGGATGCGCCGCGCGACGGCGAAGCGGAGCTCGGGCGTGTCGAGGACGAAGCGCTTGCCCGTCGGACCGACGGGCGGCACGGTCCCCGGCGGGGTCGGGCGGAGCCACTCGGCGGCGGCGGCGACCCACGCGAGCTCCTCGCTGTCGGCCTTGTCGACCTCCCAGCGATCGAGGAGCGTCTGCTCGACCGTCTCGCGATCCGCGCCCTGGAGGCCGTAGAACGAGTTCACCGCGCCGGTGAGGCCGTCGAGCGGCGACGGCGTGCGCCCGTACCGCGCGCGGAGCGGCCACATGAGCCCGCGCTCGTGCACCTGCTCGCAGACCCACTCGGCGAGGCGGCTCTTGCCGACGCCGGCCTCGCCGATCAAGGCGACCATCCGGTGCTGCGGCGCCTGCCCCGCGCAGACGGAGAGCACGAGATCGATGAGCTCCTGGCGCTCGGGCTCGCGCGCGACCATCGGCGACGGGCGCAGCGACAGGAGGCCCGGCGCGAGCGAGCGCGCGGCGGCCACCGCGCGCCCCATGTCCGGCGAGCTCGACGGCTCGGGCGGGGGCGCCGGCGCGCTCGCGACGGTCTCCTCGAGCGTCGGCGCGTGGCGCGGGCGGAACTGCGCCCAGACGCGACGCGCGTCGGCGGCGAGCTCGAACCGATGCCACGGCTTCTTCGCGAGCAGCCGCTGGACGAAGAGCCCGACCTGATGCGGGACGCCTTCGGGGAGCACGGGCGCGGGCACCGGCGTCCGCTTGTGCGCGCGGAGGACCTCCTGGGCCGTGCCCTCGAAGACCTCCTTGCCGGTGAGCACGCGGTACATGATGCAGCCGAGCGCGTAGAGGTCGGTGGCGGGGCCCACGAGCGTCGCCTGCTTGCGGATCTGCTCCGGCGCGACCCAGCCGACGGTGCCGGCGCCGGCGTGCACGGCGAGCTCGGGCTCGGGCGCGCCGTCGAGACGCGAGTCGTGGCGCGACTCGCGCAGCCACGCGAGCCCCAGATCGAGGACGTAGGCGCGCGGGCCGCGGCCTGCGCCCGCGAGGTCGAGCATGACGTTCGACGGCTTGAGATCGCCGTGGATGATGTGCCGCGCGTGCGCGTGCGCCATCCCCGCGAGCACCTGATCGACGAGCGCCCAGATCACCGACCACGGCATCGTGGTCGTGTGCATCCATTCGTGGACGCTGCGCCCGGGCAGCGCGTCCATGACGAGGTACGGCGAGCCGTCGTGCAGCGTCCCAAAGTCGCGCGCCCGCACGATCGCCGGGTGCTCGAGCGACGCGACGGCGCGCGCCTCCTGCTGGAACCACCAGCTCTCTTCCGCGCGCGTGGCCTTCGCCTCCTCCGGCGGGCGGAGGCGCTTCAGCGCGACGCGCTCGTGCGAGACGATGTCCTTGCACAGGTAGACGACACCCATGCCCCCGCGTCCGAGCTCGCGCAGCACCTCGTAACGACTCGCGAGGACGGTCCCGATCTCGGACTTCTTCGCATCATCGCCGCTCTTGGGCGTCTTGCCCTGCGTCATCGCGTGTACCGGGTTGGAGACTAGCAAGGATCGCCGACCGGTAGCGATCCGACGAGAATCACGAGGGGCCGAGAGAACCGGAGCGGGGCGCAGCGTAGCATTGCCGCACGGCCGTGCACGACATTGTATGGGTATGTAGTATGCCGAGGCGCCGTGTTCGGCTCGAAGTCTCGAAGTGAAGTAGTGAAGTAAGGAGGGCAGGTGCCTACCTCCTCCGCCTTTGGCGCCGACGCATCCGCCACGGAAACTTCCGCCGGCCTCCGAAGATCGTCCTGCGGCAAATCTCCAGTGCCGTCGCGTGCGCCTCCGGGTAGACTAACTCCTGCGTCACCGGTTCCGGTCTTCGAGATCCCCGAACCCTGTGCGCAGCCTGCCCGCTTCGCTTCTGTCGCTTTTTCTGAAGGAGGACGAAATGCGAAGCCAAGTTGCAACGAAGTCTGCCGTGGTCGCTCTCGCCTTGGCGGGCACTGCCGCCGCGTTCTTCGTCGGCGCGCAGGCCGGAGCGCTGCTCAACGGACGGGTCATGGCGATCTCCGTCGCGCGCGTTCCGATGCCCGGGATCGCGACGCCCGCCGCGCCGGCTCGCTGATCGCGCCGTCGGCCACGCTGCGCCATCCGCCAGCACGCTGCACGAGAGCCCGCGGCTCGGTCGCCGGCTCGCCGGCAACGCGCGCCGGTTCGGTCGCGCCGAGGTCGCGCCTACAGCGCATCTCGCAACCCCGGACGCCGCGTCGCGCTCGCCCGGATGGGCGAGGCGATCCGATGCGGCTCGATTCCCGGAGTCGGAGCCGCTTCCGTTCCTAACTCCGCGAGCGCATCTCGGTGGCGACGAGACGTGCTCTTCGGTGACGAGACCTGCTCTAGCTGTGGTTGGTCGTCGCGGCGCGGGTCGCGCCGAGCTTCTTCACCTGGGGCATCGTGCCGAAGACGTAGTCCCAGAGCGGCGACGACACGCCGAAGCCGCCGTCGTGGTCCGCGTGGTGGTGGAGCATGTGGTGCCGCCGCAAGAACTTGCCGACGCGGCTCGTCTGCTTGAAGTGGTGCAGCGCGTAGTGCGTGCCGTCGTACGCGAGGTAGCCGGCCGCGAACCCCGCGAAGAACGGCTCGGCGTAGCGCATCCCGCCGAACGCGAGGTAGAAGATCGAGTAGAAGATGACCGCGAGCGGCACGCTCGTGAGCAGCGGCATCACCAGGCGATCGCTGTCGTTCGGGAACTCGTGGTGCACGCCGTGCAGCAGGAAGTGCACGCGGCGTCCCCACGGCGTGTCCTTCGTCCAGTGGAAGACGTAGCGGTGGAGGAAATACTCCGTGAGCGTCCAGACGATGAGCCCGCCCAAGCAGAGGCCGACGATCGAGAGCGCCGGCACGTGCCGCACGAACGTGCGGTAGAGCATCACGCCGATCAACGGGACGTAGACGACGAAGGGCGTGACCGGATGGATGCGGGAGAACTTCTCGAGCAAGTCGTTCTCGAACATCCGGCAGGTCTCCGGACGCTTCGCTCTCCGCTCGACCGTCTGCTCCGTCTCTTGCGCGATCTGGTTCACGATGTTTCGGTTCCAGGTCGGGGGTTAGCACGTGCCACGCCGACCGGCGAGGAAAGATGCGACAAGCCACACTAAAGAGCAAACGGGCACGGCGCAACCGCGGTTTGTGAGGAGTATCGGACGAGTCCGCCGCTCTCGCTCCGCTTCGATGCCGATCTACGCGCGACGGTGGCGATCCGACGCGCGCTTTCGATGGAGAGTCGCGCTCCTCCGCGCTCGGATTCGACGCGCGCGGAGCGTCGGGCTCCGGCGACGCGCGCGCGGACTTCGCGCGAAGGCCGCTGCGCGGCGAAGCCCCGCGCGCATGCGCGGAGCGTGCCCCTCGTGACGCCGTTCTTCGGAAGAAAATCGGCCTGTTGTCGATCCGAACAACTCGAGGCTTGACGCGAGAGCAAGACTTGTAGAGTACAGGGGCCTCTCATGGCCGACCAGGACAGGTTCGCACGCGCCCTCCTCGCCGTTGCACGTGGTCTCGGCCGCATCGCCCGCGAGCGCGCGCGCGCTGGTGACGTGACTCCACAGCAACAGGGAACGCTGCAGCTCATCGCCGAGCGCGGCGCCCTCTCCACCTCGACGCTCGCGACGCTGCTCGGCATCGATCCTTCGACCCGCGAGCCGCAACCTCTCGAGGGCTCGAGCGCGCCGGGCTCATCGCCCGCCAGAGGGCTCGACACGACGGGCGCCAGACCGACGTCCGTCTCACCCCGCGCGGGCGGCGTGCGGCCAGAGCGTCAGAGACGGCGCGACTCAGCGCTTCGCCTCCCTGCTCCGATCGCGTCCCGCGCGGAAGGCGCTTGCGCCCACGTCATCGACGCGATGGAGCCTGCGTGAAGGTCTCGACCAGACGCGCTGACAGCGCGGCCTCGACCAGACGCGCGGCCTCGTTCAGCGCGGACGGCACGGCTGAACCTCAGCGCGCGAGCGGCGCGCGGGAATTGCCGACCCTCACCGGCCCGCCGGTGAACGACGGGACAGGCGTGAAGAACGCGGTCTGGACGCAGCGCCCCCGCGGGCGTCCCGCTGAAGTTCGCGTCGTCGATGACGACCTCGGAACGCGGCCCGTCGGACCGAACGTCACCGTGGCGTGCTTGGTGCCGACCTGTCCGGAGGACGCGCAGTGCTGGACGCCGACGCGCTCGAGGGCTCGCCGCCGCCGCGCGGTCGAACGGCCCGCCGCCGACCGCCGGGACGCGGCGACGTCGTCGACGGGCACGAGCTCGGCCTCCCAGCGAACGTCGACGCGTCCGACCTGGACGCGAGCGCCGGGCAGCGTGAACAGGGATCGACCGCGTCTGGCCCGAACGCTAGCAGGCGTGACCGTTCCGCTGACCGGGACGGCGCTGGCGGCCGAATCGGACGCGCTCGTGCGGGCGACCTCGACGAGGAAGGATCCCGCCTCGTTGCTGGAGAGCGCGACCGTCTCGCGATCGCGCGAGGTCGCCCCCTCGACGCGCGCGTTCTTCAAGCGGCTGACCGCGCCGGCGCGCCGGCCCGAGGGATCGACGAGCGCGACGTCGAGGTCCACCCCGCCGCTCCAGCTCGCCGTGACGACGACGTCGCCGGACGTGCCCTCGCTCCGCTGCGCGTCAAGCGACGATCGCCGCGTTCACGGCGCTTCGCTGGGTCTCAGGAGCCCACGAACCAGCGCTCGGCCGAGGCCGCCCTGCCCTGCGCGCGCTCGCAGGCGATCGCCCGCGCGAGCGCGTCCGGATCGGTCGAGCGGAGCTCGGCGGCGGCGACGTGGAACGCGCAGCCTTCGGCCTTGCCGAGGCGGTCGTGCGAGCGCCCGACCGCCTGCGCCACGGTGAAGGCGTCCGCCGGCGTCAAGGCGCTCGCGGCGAGCGCGCCGCCCAGGATCCTGAGCGCCGCGTCGCGCTCGCCGCGTCGCGCGGCGACGTCCGCGCGTCCGACGATGACGTCGACGTCGAGCGGATCGCGCGACGACCACTTCTCGAGCGTCTCGCCGAGCTCGTCGAGCTGCCCCGAGAGCGCCAGCATGCGCGCGAGGTCCTTGTGCTTCGAGCGCTCGTCGGGGGCGGCGGCGACGGCGGCGCGGGCCTGCGCGAGCTTGTCGGCCGCGAAACGCCGGGAGACGCGTCCGCCGTGAGCGTGGCGCGGCGCACGAAGACCTTCTTCATGAAGCGGCCGCCGAAGCCGTTCGGCGGACACCGGCAGCTCTGCTCGGTGAACGGCTCCGCCGCGTCGTCAGCGCTCGGCGCGCTGCGCGACGCTTCGCGGGGGGCGGCGGGCTCGCCGGCTGGGCCCGGCGCCGCCGTCGGGAGCGAGGGCTTGCCCGCGGCGTTGCCAGCGCGCCACTGAGGTCGCGCAGGCCCAGACCCGCCGCCGCCCTTGCCGTGGCCGAGCGCGGAGGCGGCGCCGAGGCCGCCGCCCCCCTTGTCCTTCTTCGCCTCCGCGAACGCGCCGAAGCCGCTGGTGCTCGCCTCCTCGTCGCCGAAGAGCGCCTCGCCCGCGGCGCCGGGCTCCGCGGCGGGCGCCGACGCGACGAGGGCGCCCTGCGCGAGCGCCTCGCCGGTCCACTGCGGTCCGTGCGCGGCGCGCTCGATCCCGAAGGCCTTGAACATCGCCTCGCTCTCGAGGACCAAGAGCGACGTGGCCCGCGAGGGCACGGCGAAGCGGCGGGAGAGCGCCACGAGCTCGGCGCGCGCGCCGTCACCGGGCTCGCGCTCGCGGTCGGCGATGCGCGCGGCCGCGAAGAGGCGCGGCACGAAGGCGTTGCCGGCGTCGGTCGTCGCGCGCACGTCGATCGGGTACTTCGCCTCGAAGACGTCCCCCCCGATCTTGCCGCGAAGGACGACGTCGCCCTTGACCGAGTCACCGCTCATCCGCGCGGTCACGATCGTCTCGGAGCCCGCCCGGAGCGGAGCGACCGCCGCCGGAGCGCGATCGCGCAGCCCCTCCGGGAGGATGACCTCGACGTCGCGGAGCGTCGTGCCGTACGTCGCGTTGAGGACCTCGAGGGCGGTCGCCTCGAGGCGCTGGCCGGGCTGGTACGGGACGACCACGCCGCCGCCGCCGCGGGCGACGTCGGCGAGCAGGTTGACGTCGGCGTCGGCGCCGATCGGCACGGCGACGACGAGCGAGCGCGCCCCGAGCGACGCGTCCGCGACCTCCGCCGCGACGCGCCCCGCCGAGCGGTACCCGGCGGTCGCGACGCCGTCGCTGAGGAGCGCGACGCGGAGATCGCGGCCCTCGTCGTGCCCGGCGACCTTCGACGCGGCGCGGACCGCGCCGACGAGGTCGCTCGCGCCGTCGGGCGTCACGCCCCCGAGGAACGCGTCGACGTCGTGCGCGCTCGGCGCGCCCGGCGCCACGAAGCCGCCCGGGAGCGTCTTGCAGGCCACGTCGCACGCGATGACCGTCACGCGATCGCGCCGGTCCATCTCCTGCGTCATCTGCACCGCGAGGCGCCTGGCGCGCGCGAAGCGCTCTCCGTACATCGTCCGGCCGGCGTCGACGACGATCACCTGATCGCGCGGCCTGCTCTCGGACCATTTCGGGAGCTTCGGCCGGAGCGCGATCGCGACGAAGGGATCGCCGCCGACGAGCTCCGCCTCCTTGCCCTTTTCGCCCGGCTTCGCCGCCGGCGTCGCGCCGGCCGCGGTCTCCGCGCGGTACGCCCACACGGTGGCGTCGGTCTTCTTGTCGTCGAGGCCGTACTCGATCGCGAGGTCGCCCGAGGGCGTGAACGAGGTCATCGTCGACGCGAGGCGCACCGCGCCGCCCTCGTCCCTCCTGTCGAGCTCGTATCCGCGCACGCGGACCGGCGCGCCGGCCTCGTGGCCGAGGACCTGAGCGTCGACGGAGAACTGGTCGATCGCGATCTGGCTCGAAGAGCCCTGGGGCAGCGGGTAGACGTAGCGGCGGACGCCGGACACCGGCGCGACCGTCTCCGTGTACGCGATGACCACGCGCCGCGAGCCGCGCTTCGGGATCGGGAAGATCCGGAGCTCGAAGCGGCCGCCGCGCTGCCACTCGAGCAGCGCCGGATCGTGCCAGGGCCCGGGGACCCAGACGATCTCCTCCCGCGGCTTCGGCGCCTTCGGCGCCGCGTTCTGGATCGCGCCGCGCCAGATCGCCGAGGCCTTCGCCTTGTCGATGAACTCGCCGTCGAGGAGCTCCCCGTCGACCTCGAGCGCGAGCCGCTCGATCTGCGCGCCGGGCGGCAGCGGGAAGCGATAGATGCCCTCGAGCTCGTCGTCGGTGTCGTTGCCGAAGGTCTCGTCGATCTCCGTCCGCGCGACGTTGCCCGCGATGCGGACCTTCACCGCGTGCCGCTGGAGGCGGACGGCGTGGTCCTTCTCGTCGGCGCGGCCCGGCCTCTTCGCGCGGAGCTCGCCGAGCCCGCTCGCGGGCGCCTCGGCGTCTTCGTTGTGCGTCGCGAGGAGCTGCTCGCCGAACGCCGCGCGCTGCGCGAGGTCGTTCGCGGGCGCGACGTCGATCTTGCCGTCCTTGCCGACGACGCCCTCCTGCCCGGCGCTCACCCTCTGGCTGCCTTCGCCGGCGATCACCTCGACCTCGCCGCGGAGCACCTCGACGTTCGTGCGGTCGGTGAGCGCGGTCACCGCGAGCTTGGTCCCGAGGACCTTCACGTCGCCGTTCGGCGTCTTCACCATCGCCCACGGCGCGCCGTCGACGTGCGCGACGTCCGCGAGCACGGCGCCGTCGGTCACGGTGATCGTCCGCGGCGCGCTCTCGACGGCGATCTCGGTCGCACGATCGAGGACGAGCGCGCTGCCGTCGTCGAGCCAGAGGCGCGCGCGCGTCCGGCCGTCGGTCGCGAGGCGCATCCCGGCCTTGATCTCGGCGCCCTCGACGAGCGGCGTCCTGCCCGCGGGCGTGACCACGCTGAGCCCGGGCTCCGCCGCGGCGTCGGCGCCGCTCCGCGCCACCTTCGCGACCTTGCCGTGCCACGGGCGGGTCGCCACGACGCCGGGCGAGCGCTGGTGGTCGGCGATCTTGACGCCCGCGAGCGCGCTCGCGCCCACGCTCGCGCACGCGGCGAGCAGCAGCCACGCCGCCCTCCGGCTCTTCTTCGGCGCGCGGGCCTCCGGGGCGGGGCTCGCCGGCGGCGCGGCGCAGAGGCGCGTGGCGCTGACGCGCTCGCCTTCGCTCGACGCGGCCCCGTTCGCGCGCTCTCGGCCCCCGTCCGCCTCGCGCGCGAGCTCGACGAGGCGCTCGACGAGCGGCGGCGTGACGGTGAAGTCGTCCCCGGCCTTCGCGACGCGCGCCGCGATCCGCTCGATGCCGTGGGCGGCGTCGCGGCACGCGTCGCAGGTCGCGACGTGACCGCGCAGCGCCTCGTCCGCCGTGCCCTCGAGCAGCCCGACGACGTCCGCGCTGAACCGGTTGCAGCGGGCGCTCACGACGCGGCTCCGCGCTCGACCCGACCGCCGATCCCGTAGGTCACTCGCCTCATCGCGCACCTCCCTCGCCGTCGTCCGGCGCTTCTTGCTGGAGCAGCTGCTCGACGCCACGCGCGATGCGCGTCTTCGCCGTCCCGAGATCGACGCCGCACGCCGCGGCCACGTCGGCCGCCTCGAGGCCGCCGACGAGGCAGAGGACGACGGCCTCGCGCTCGGTCGGCTTGAGCCTCGCCAGCGCCGCGCGCGCCGGGGCCGCGTCGCCCGCGCCGAGTCGCGAGGGGGTCGGCGCCGCGTCGTGCCCGCCGGGCCGCGTCTTGAGCGGGAGCCTCGATTGCTGCGTCGCGCTCGCGGCGCGGACGAGCCCGAGGAGCCAGGCGGGCGCCCCGACGCCGGGAGGTGGAGCGCCGGCGCCGGCCTCTCGGGCGGCCTCCTCGAGGACACGCTCCGCGCGCGCGGCGTCGCCGACGAGCGCCATCGCGACACGCCCCATCACGCCGGCGTGCTCCCTCAAGAGGGCCGCGCTCCCGCCTGCGCGCCCCGACGACGCGTCGCCCCCTCCCCTCTCGCCTTCGCTCATCTCGCGCCCGACCGCCGTCATGATCGGTCATCGGACGCCCGGCGGAGGCAAAAGTTTTCGCGTTCGTCGCCGCGGAGCGATTTCGCGGGGTTCTCGGTCTCCGCTACAGAGGCTTCTTCGGGAACGGCAGGGACGTCTGGTCCATCCGCCCCGGCACGCGCTCCGGCTCCGACTCGAGCAGCGCCCGCTCGCGATCGAGGTCCGCTTCGACGAGCTCTTCGTTGTCGTAGGCAAACGCCAATCCGCCGAGCACCTTGGCCCACCCGAGACTCGGGTACCGTTTCACCAAGGTCTCGACGGACACGCCCTTCCGGTGCCACGCCCACAATCGGCGTACCGGCACCCGGGTCCCTCGCACGACGGGGCTACCGCCGAGCAGATCGTCCCGCACTTCGACGTGCGGATGATGGACCACGACGGGAGGGAGGCGTCCGCTCACTGAGCCTCCTCATCGCGCTCTTTCGGAGGGTGGTCAATGTTTTGCTCGACCACCATGCACCGAGAGACCGAGGAGGTCGCGACGGAAGCGGCGCCGGCTCAGGCCGACTTCGCTTCCTTCGACGACTCGGGGCTCGCGGGCTCGGCGGCAGGGACGGTCGCCGACTGACGGGGACCGCGTCCGCGGCGTACGTGCGGCGCGACACCGCCCTTCTTGCCGGCAGCACGTGCCTCGTCACTCGTAAACTGATGAGCTGTTCCAGCGGCGTGAGCGGCCTTGCCGCCTTTGCTCGCGATCTCGCTCACCTTGGATCGATCCATGGCCGCGAAGCCGCGCGGCCGACGGGGCTTGGGGGGTTCCGCCGGCGTCTCGGCAGTCGGCTTCGGCTCATCCGAAGGATCGCTGGACGACGGGTTGTTGTTGGGATCGAGCACGGGATTCATGACTACTACTCTCCTCGATAGGGACGGACGAACGTCCCCCCCAGAAAGCCGCGCGACAACAGGGTCGTCGGGCTTTCAGCGATGAGACGCGCGAGGCGTCCTGATTGTTCCGATGCGACGAGCTGGAGCACGGTCGCGATCTAGAAACGGGCGTTTGGTGATTTAGTTGAGGTATTTCTTCGAAAGATGCCGCACCGCTTCCGCGGTGCCCTTCTCGATCTGCGCCTGCACCTGGGCGGCAGGCGCGGCGTCGTCCACGATGATGCCGAGCTGGTCGTCGTGGACGAAGAAGCCACCGGCCATCCGCTCCCCGTCCGTGTCGAACGAGACGGCCTGGACCGCCAAGTCGCAGACATGGCCGCCGACGACCACGCGAACGAAGCCGAGCAGACGGCCCGATACCGTGGACATGTTCTGGGCGCCGTTTTGCATACACACCACAATAAGCACGGGCCTGAGTCGCGCAAGGGTTCGAAAACTCCAAGAAAAAGCGCGCACACCTCGGGCGAGCACCAGAGCAGGCTGGCGTGCCGCAGTCAAAAGAAAGTAAGGACTTACGCGATTCGGGACTAACGGTGGGTGAGCGGCGGTTCGCTCTCACCCACTACGTCGTCCGATGCTTGAGGTTCTGGTCACGCTTCGCGCTCTGCCTCAGCTCATTTCCGGAGAGAGCTCCAGCGAAACCCCCTATCCTCGGCCGCTCGTGTCGTCCGGAGTGCGCCCGACGCGGCACGACGAGTGAGCTCAGGCAGAGGAGCCGATGCAGATCGCGATCGTTGGACTCGGAAAGATGGGGGGAAACATGGTCAAGCGCCTCCTCGGCGGCGGCCACCAGGTCGTCGCCTGGGATCGTGACCCCGCGGCGGTCGAGCGCCTCGCGAAGGACGGCGCGACGGGCGCGACCTCGCTCGCGGACCTCATCTCGAAGCTCTCCGCGCCGCGCGCCGTCTGGGTGATGGTCCCCGCCGGCGATCCGACGGAGGACACGATCCGCGCGCTGTCGACCCTGCTCTCGCCGGACGACGTCGTGATCGACGGCGGGAACTCCAACTTCAAGGACTCCGCCCGGCGCGCGCGCGAGCTCGCCGCCCGGCGCATCCGCTTCCTCGACGTCGGGACGTCCGGCGGAGTCTGGGGCCTCAAGGAAGGCTACTGCCTCATGGTCGGGGGCGACCGGAGCGCCTACGACCACGTCCTGCCGGCGCTCACGACGCTCGCGCCGAAGGACGGGCTCGACTGGTTCGGGCCGGCGGGCGCGGGCCACTACGTCAAGATGGTCCACAACGGGATCGAGTACGCGATGATGCAGGCGTACGCCGAGGGCTTCGAGCTGCTCGAGGAGTGCGAGTACGAGCTCGACCTCCGCAAGGTGACGCGCGTGTGGAACCACGGCAGCGTCGTCCGGTCGTGGTTGTGCGAGCTCGCCGAGCGCGTGTTCGCCCAGGACCCGACGCTCGGAGACCTCGAGGGCTACGTCTCGGACTCCGGCGAGGGGCGCTGGACCGTGGACGAGGGGGTGCGGCTCGGCGTTCCCTTGCCGACCATCGCGCTCAGCGTGTTCGTCCGCTTCGCGTCGCGCGCCAAGAACGCGTTCGGGCTGCGCGTCCTCGCGGCGCTGCGCAACGAGTTCGGCGGCCACGCGGTGGTAAGGAAGGCAGGAGGAGACGCGACGTGACGACCCCCGCGCCCAACCCGCTCCGCCGCGGGCTCATCGAAGACCGGACGGGCGATCCCTGCGCGCTCGTGATCTTCGGCGCGTCCGGCGACCTCACGCGGCGCAAGCTGATGCCCGCGATCTACAACCTCGCGCTCAGCCGCTCGCTCCCCAGCGGGTTCGCGACGGTCGGCGTCGCGCGGCGCGCGAAGACGCACGCGCAGTTCTGCGCGGAGATGAAGGAGGGCGTCGCGCAGTTCTCGCGGCGAAAGCCGATCGACCCCGCCCTGTGGAGCGACTTCGAGCGCGGGATCGGCTACGTGCAGGGCTCGTTCGACGATCCGTCGACCTACCAGAAGCTCGCCGCCCACCTCGACGAGGTCGACAAGGAGCGCGGCACGCGGAGAAACCGCCTCTACTACCTCGCCGTCCCGCCGGCGGAGTTCGCGACGATCGTGGCGAACCTCCGGGAGGCCAACCTCGTCGCCGACGCCGCGGCGGAGCGCTCCGGCGGGCCGTGGACGAGGATCATCATCGAGAAGCCCTTCGGCGACGATCTCCAGAGCTCGCGCGAGCTCAACGACTGCATCGCGAGCGCGTTCGCCGAGTCGCAGGTCTTCCGCATCGACCACTACCTCGGCAAGGAGACGGTCCAAAACCTCCTCGTCTTCCGCTTCGCCAACAGCCTCTTCGAGCCGACCTGGAACCGCGAGCACGTCGACAACGTGCAGATCACCGTGGCCGAGGACATCGGCGTCGAGGGCCGCGGGAAGTTCTACGAGCAGATCGGGGTGACGAAGGACATCGTCGAGAACCACCTCATGCAGCTGCTCTGCCTCACCGCGATGGAGCCGCCGATCTCGCTCTCCGCCGACGCCGTGCGCGACGAGAAGGTGAAGGTGCTCCGCTCGCTCCGCCGGATGGAGGCGTCGACCATCCGCGAGAACGTCGTCCGCGGGCAGTACGGGCGCGGCTTCGTCCGGGGCGAGGAGGTCCCGGCCTACCGCGAGGAGCCCGACGTGGCGAAGGACTCGCGCGTCGAGACCTACGTGGCGATGAAGGTCCTCATCGACAACTGGCGCTGGGGCGGCGTGCCGTTCTACGTCCGCGCGGGCAAGCGGCTCCCGCGGAAGGTCACGGAGATCGCGATCCAGTTCAAGCAGGTGCCGCACAACCTCTTCGCCGCGCCCGACGGCGGCGTCTCGCCGAACGTGCTCGCGGTGCGCGTGCAGCCCGACGAGGGGATCGCGCTCCGCTTCACGACGAAGGAGCCCGGCAACGCGACCGTCCTGCGCGACGTCGCGATGGACTTCCGCTACGGCTCCGCGTTCGGCTCGAACACGCCCGAGGCCTACGAGCGGCTCTTGCTCGACGCGATGCGCGGCGACGCGACGCTCTTCACGCGTCGCGACGAGGTCGAGGAGCAGTGGGCGTTCATCGATCCGGTCATCGACGCCTGGCGCGATCAAGCGGCGCCGCCGCCGATCTACCCGGCCGGCACGTGGGGCCCCGAGCAGGCGGACGACCTGCTCGCGCGCGACGGCCGGCGATGGAGGCGGCCGTGAGCGCGCCCACGACGCCCGCCGGCGGAGCGCCGCCCGCCGGCACGTCGGACGCGGGGACCGGCGGCGCGGCGCGCCTCATCGCCAAGCTCGAGCAGGAGCTGCGCGATCTGTGGAAGCCGCCGGAGGACCCGGCCGCGACGCCGCTCACGCGCGTCTGCACGATGAACATCGGCGTCGTCGCGCCGTCGCGCGAGCTGCTCGAGCGCTACACGCCCGTCATCGACGAGGTCACCGCCAGCATCCCGGCGCGGGCGATCCTCGCCTCGATCGAGCCGGACGGCGGCGCGGACGAGATCACCGGGAGCGCGACCGCGGTGTGCTCGCTCTCCGGCGGCAAGAACATCTGCTCCGAGCGCATCACGCTCGCCGTCCACGGCAACGCGTCGGCGCGCGCCGCCAGCGCGATCGAGGCGCTCCTCGTGCCGGAGATCCCGACCGCGCTCGTGTGGCTCGGGCGCGTGCACACCGACGATCCCGTCTTCGAGGACCTGGCCGGCGAGGCGCACCGCGTCGTCCTCGACAGCGAGTACACGTCGATCTCCAGCGTCATCCACGTCGCCGCGTGGGCGCGCGGCCAGCGCAACGCGCCGGAGATCGTCGACCTCGCCTGGACGCGCATCGCCGTCTGGCAGGAGATGCTCGCGCGCTTCTTCGACGACCTCGAGACGCGCCCGCTCGCGTCGAAGGTGACGCGCCTCGTGCTGAAGCAGGCGTGCGATCCGGGGGCCGGCATCGGGCCGGAGGGCGCGCTGATGCTCGGCTGGATCGGGACGCGGCTCGGCTGGAAGACGTCGCGCCTCGCCGGCGCGCTCCGCTTGAAGCGCGCCGACGGCCAGGCGGTGACGATCGAGCTCGCCTCCGTGCCGCGCCCGGCGGGCGTGGCGCCGCACACGCTCGCGGGCTTCATGCTCGAGGCGGGCGACGATCCGAAGGCGCCGCTCCTCCGCGGCTCGATCGAGCGCGAGCTGGCGAGCGGCCTGACCGATCAGGAGGACACGACGCGCGACGCCGACGTCATCGTCTGGCGGTGCGCCAAGGCCGATCGCGCCGAGATCGAGCAGCGCATCCGCCTCGGCGCGAACAAGGCGGCGAAGTGGCTCGAGCGGACGCTCCATCGACCGGCGCGCGACGTCGCGTTCGCGGAGTCGATCGCGTTCGCCGAGCACATCGTGGAAGACGGCCTGACCGTCTCCTGACGCCGCAGCTTGCAGGTCTTCTCCTGAACCCGATCGGAGGTCGCATGGTCACCAAGGTCGTCCCTGGACTGCTCATCGCCACGCCGGATGCGGCGCAGGCCGGACGCGAGGCCTGCGCGCGCATGACGCGGGCCATCCACGACGCGCTCGAGGAGCGCGGGGCCGCGACGATCGCGCTGTCGGGCGGGTCGTCGCCGCTCGACGCCTACCGCGCGCTCGCCGAGCAGTCGATCGATTGGAACAAGGTCCACGTCTACTGGGTGGACGAGCGCGCCGTGCCGCCGGAGCACGAGCGCAGCAACTACGGCGCGGCGAAGAAGGCGCTCCTCGACGCGATCGCCATCCCGCCGGGCAACGTGCACCGGATGCGCGCCGAGGACCCCGACCTCGAGAAGGCGGCCGCGGACTACGACGCGGAGCTGCGCGACACGGTCAAGGCCAAGATCGGCGGGCTCCCGGCGCTCGACCTCGTCGTCCTCGGCGTGGGCGACGACGGGCACACCGCGTCGCTCTTCCCGGGGGAGGACACCGTCCACGTCACCGATCGCCTCGTCGCCGCGGTGCCGGCGCGGGACGGGCGCGAGGCTCGCCTCACGCTGACGGCGCCGGTGCTCGAGAACGCGAAGGCGTCGACGATCATCGTGCTCGGCAAGTCGAAGCACGAGCCGCTCGAGCGCATCTGGGCCACGAGCGGCGATCTGAACGAGACGCCGGCGCGCGTCATCCGCGGCTTCCGCGGGGCGATCACGTGGGTGATCGATCGCGCCGCCGGCGGCATGGGCTGAGCCCCGCGCTCCCGCGGCTCACGGCGTTCGCGCGCGCGCGGGCCTCGATCGCGCGCCGCGCGCCGCGCGCGTGGGCCTTCGCGAACGTCGGCGCCCACGCGCCGAGCGGCGTTCGGCGCCGAACCGCGGCGGGGCGCATTAATGAATTTGAAAATCAAATTCATTAAGGTAGCCTCCTCGGAGGTTGGAGGTCGCCATGATCCTCGCGAAACACGTCGCGCACGAACCACCGGAAACGCCGGCCGCCGCGAGCGGCGCTCGGATCGCCGCCGCGCTCTGGGAGCACCTCACCACCGAAGCGAACGCGGCGTTCTGCCGTCGCGACGACGCGCGCGCGCGCTCTCTCTACGAGAAGGCGCTGGTCGAAGCGGAGCGGCTCTTCGCCGTGGAGCTCCGCGGGCCGCGCGACGAGCCGTGCGTCTCGCCGATGCTCTACGCCATCTCGCTGCACAACCTCGCCGATCTCGCGCGCCGAGGCGGCGACGACGTCGGCGCCAGCGACCTGATCCGCGCCGCCTTCGAGCGCGTCGTCGCGGTCGCCGAGTCCCCCGACGCGCCGGTCGCGCTCCGCGCGAGCTGCGTCCACAACCTCGGTCCCGCGCTGGCCGAGCTCGTGGCCGACCTCGAAGCGCGCGGCCTCACCGACGAGGCGGCCCCGCTCGTCCAGCGCGTCGAGGCCGCCGCGCGCTCGATCATCGCGAGCCACGAGCCCGATCGCCCCTGCTGAACCGTTCAACCTCGACCCCTCGCGGAACCCCGATGCTCCACTCCCTCCTGTCCCGAGCCCATCGACACGGCCTCGTCTCCAGCGCCGAGGCGCACTGCGACATCCCGTGCAAGATCTACGACACCGCGCCGATCACGGTCGCCGCCCTCACCGTCGTGAGGATGATCGACGTCCTCGAGGACTGGCGGAAGCACCGCCCCGAGGACGACGTCGCCTTCATGAACACGGTCGCGCGCGCGGTCGCCCAGAAGGAGGAGCACGCGGCGTACGTGAAGGACGCCGTCGTCGTCATCTGGGGCGACTACTTCAAGGCGCCTCAGATCGAGAAGTACCCGCAGATCCACGGGCTGGTCCACGACATCATGCTCAAGGGGAGCGCCGTGAAGCAGGGCGTGAACCGCGACGACGCGGTGAAGCTCGTCGAGCTCGTGAACGAGTTCGCCGAGATCTTCTGGGCCACGAAGGGCGTGAAGACCAAGCGCGCCGTCTGCCCGTACCCGCCTTCGCTCGAGGTCGTCTACGTGGACCTCTGACCGAGGGCGCGTCTTCGCGGGGAGGCTCGACCAAGGAATGCTGCGCGTCGTTCGGATCGCGGGGACGAGCATGTCGCCGACCCTCGAGGACGGCGACTTCGTGCTCGTCCTCCGTCGCGTCGCGCTGGGCCGCCTTCACCTCTTCGGCGCCCCGCGGCCCGGCGACGTCGTCCTCGTCGACCACCGATCGCTGGGCGCCATCGTCAAGCGCGTCGAGCGGCGCGCGCGCGACGGACGCGTCACGCTGCGCGGCGATCACCCCCTGTCGACGTCGAGCGCGCACCTGGGCGCCGTCCCGCTCGGCGCCGTCGTCGGCCGCGCGTGGCTCCGCATCTCGCCGCGCGCCCGGCCCGCGCGGATCGCGCGCGGGCGCCCGTCTCGTCGCCGAGATGAGCTCGTCGCGTAGGATCGGAGGCGGCTCCGACTCCGGGGATCGCGCCGTGTCGCCTCGCCCATCGGAGCGAGCCCGAACGGTCCCGAGGCCGCGACACGCGCGCTAGAGCTTCGGCGACGGCGGGAGCGACCAGGCGGCCACCGCGACGGCCGCCCAGCCGACGAGGAAGCCGACGCCGCCGAGCGGCGTGATCATGCCGAGCGCTCGCGTGCCGGTGAGCGCCATCGTGTAGAGGCTCCCGGAGAAGAGGACGACGCCGACGACGAACGCGCCGCCGGCGACGACGACCGCCGTGGACGACGCCGCCCGACCCGCGAGGTAGCCGACGGCGGCGAGCGCGAGGGCGTGCACGAGGTGGTAGAGCGCGCCGGTGCTCCACCACTCGAGGCGGGTCGCGCCGTCGGCCAGCGGCGCGAGGCGCGACTTGAGGCCGTGGGCGCCGAACGCTCCGAGCGCGACCGCCAGGAAGCCGAGGGCGCCAGACGCGACGAGAGCGAGTCTTTCCATCGGCACACGATGGTCCCGTCGCGGCCGCGCCGCAAGGCGTCAGCGCGGGCGGCGCGCGGAGAGGACGTTCGCGTTGAGGTAGGCGACGACGTCGGCGCTCTCGTTCACGGTGCGCGGGTGGATCGACGCGACCTTGCCCTTGTAGCTGAACATGTGGACGTTGATGCCGCCGGTGTCGATGCTCGTCAGCTTCGTCTCGGCGGCGGGCACGAACTCGGCGCTCGCGACGAACGCGGCCGCGCGATCCCTCAGCGAGAGGCCGAGCTTGCCTTCACCGACGATGCGGCGCGCCGGCTCGGCGGCGTGGCAGCTCGCGCAGTCGACGGTGTCGGGCGAGTGCAGCGTCGGGTTCTCGACGCGGACCGTGGCGTCGAAGGCCACCTGCCGCCGCTCGGCGTCGACCGAGCTCCGCGCGGCCCAGGTGCCGTTGCCGAGGAGCTGCATGTCGTCCTCGGGCCTCGCGCCGGTCGCCGCCGGCGTGAACGGCGGCTCTCCGGTGAGCTCGCCGGGACGGAAGCCGGCGAAGAACGCGACCATCGGCGCGCCCTCCGGCACGTTCGGGATCGGCATCCGGGCGACGTCGCCGCTCGCGGTGACGTCGAAGCCGGTGAAGTTCCAGGCCGTACCGAGCCCGCTCGTCGTGAAGACCGTGAAGCGCGAGAGGTTCGACGCGCCCGCGTACTTGACGACGACGGCGTTGATCGCCCGCGCGGTGGCGCCGCGGAGCCCCTCGCTCTTCATCAGCGGGTGCGGAGCGAGCGCGCCGAGGCGCTCGTCGCTGCGCGCGCGCCGGATCGCGATGACCTCCTCGACGGCGTCCCTCAACTGGGCGCGCGACAGCGAATAGAAGGCGTGGATCGCGGTGTCCTCGGCGCCCGTGTCGACCTTGACCGGCTGGAAGATCAGCCGCAGCTGGTTGTCGCACGACGCGTCGTCCGTCGGGCCGATCGCGGCGAAGCACGGATCGAAGCGGGCCGCGACGAGCCGGAGCCCGGCGCGCGGAGGGGCGGCCGGCGTCCCGCCGGTCTGGAGCGTACCGGGGGCGCCGAAGGCCTTCTCGTAGACCGCCGCGGGGACGAGCGGCCCGCCGAGGGCGTCGGCGCTCGCCGGGAGGAGGCCCTCGAGCTCGCCTTCGTTCTTCGCCAGCGGGTACAGGATGGAGACGTCGTTGACCTGCGCGAGCTCGGGCCGCATGTCCGGCGGGCGCTGCGCGGACTGGGCGCCCTCGTCGGCGTCGACGTCTTCCTCGCCCGCCGGCGCGCAGGCCGCGGCGAGCGCGACGAGCGCGGGGGCGAACAGAGCGAGGTGCGCGCGGAGGGCCTTCATGACGGATCTCGAGTGCGTGGAGAGGAGCTTCAGGGGAACTCGACGTCGACGGGCGAGACGGCGATCGTGTACGGGCCGTCCGTGTACTGGCGCTGGTTGCCGACGAGCAGCGAGTTCTCTTGCGACGTGACGATCACGTCGTACTTCTTGCCGGCCTCGGCGTAGACGATGATGTCGCAGAGGTTGGTCTTCTTGTTCCCGACGCCGGCCCAGATCTGGTTGTTGTTCTCCTTGTCGACGAGGCGGATGTACGACCAGAGGTTCGGGTGCCCCGGCGGCGCCTGCATCTGGAACGCGACGTAGCCCGCGGTGCGCGCGGTGAAGTGATAGACGTGCCAGCCCTCGCCGGGGACGAGCTTGTTGTCGTGCCAGAGCCCGGGCTCGAGGTCGACCTTCGTGTCGGTCGGCCGATCGAGCGAGTCCTGATCGGTGCGGACCGCGTCCTCGGTCGCGTCGCCGTCGTCCTCGTCCTCGGTGTCGACGCCGCAACCGAAGGCGAAGGTCGAGAGCGTCAGGCCGAGCGCGGCGGTCCGAATCACGGAGCGGAAGAGCGAGCTCATTGGGCCACCTCGGTCACGATCAGCTTGTAGTTGGCGTTCGCGTCGGGCCTCTTCTTGACGAAGTTCTGCGCGAGCGTGGCGATGACGGTGAACTTCTCACCCGCCTTCACGCGGAAGACGAGGACCGCGCGGCCGGTGCTCCGGTCGTTCTGCTGGCCGTTGGTCGACCAGGCCTCGCCGCGCCGATCGTCGTTCGGGACGCTGACGACGCGGAGGTACGGGCGCCACGCCTTGCCCCCGTTGTCGTTCGCGCGGACGTTCGTCGTCTCCATCTGGATGCGGACGAAGCCGTCCTTCGACGCCGTGTACTCGTGGTACGGGAAGCCGACGGTCAGGTTCGCCGTCCCGGTGACCTCGCCGCTCCCGCGGATCGGCTTGTCGGCGACGCGCGTGGGGCGATCGATGTCGTCAGCGCGTGCCGGCGAGGCCCAGCACGTGAGGAGGAGGAGGGCGGCGAAGCCAGCGGAGCGACCGAGCATGCCGAGGTGAAGTGCAACCGATATGCCGTAGGTAGGCCGTTATCCGACATCATGCTTTTGCCCTAATTTCAACAGGTTCAACGTGATCGTGTGGATCCTGCGCCCCTCAGCGCCGTCGAATCGACGATCCTGGCTGGTCCACTTTTTCCGCTCGCCGCGGACCCGCGCGCTCCCCGGAGGCGGTCGCCGATTCCAGGGAATGAGCCCGGGATCGTTGAAGTATCATCGGAGGGTGGGGTCGGGTTCGCCGCTGCGATGGGTCGCGATCGCCGGGGTGACGATCGCCGCGTGCGGCCGCGTCCTCGAACCCGACGAGCCGTCGTCGTTGCCGGACGGCGGACGCGACGCGTCGCTCGCGGACGCGCCGCCGCCGGTCGACGGGGCCCCGTCGGAGACCGCCCCTTCGTCGGCGCCGTGCTCGCGCGCGCCGAGCTGTCCCTTCTCGGCGCCCTCGTCGGCGGACCCGGCCTGCCGGCGGACGCGCCTCTACGAGCCGGCGCAGGTCGAGTTTCCTCACGGGATCGCCACGTCCTCGGGGTACGTCTTCTGGTCGAGCCAGATCGCGGCGGACTCGGAAGACGTGCCGTACGACGGTCGAGGCGCCGCGCGCATCCTCCGCGTGTCCAAGGCGGGAGGACCGGACCAGGACGCGTTCGTGGTCGCGCACGACCAGCGAAACGTCCGCGTCGTCACGGCGACGCGCTCGCACGTCTACTGGGCGGCCGAGACCGAGCCCGCGCGGTTCCACGTCATCGAAGCGGCGGTGGACTGCGAGGTGAGCCCGTGCGAAGCGCGCGTCGTGCATCGAATCCAGCAGGGGCACGTCCCCGAGCGCCTCGTCGCGCTGGACGAAGGCACGCTCCTCCTCATGGCCAACAACATGGTCCAGCTCGTCCCCGTCGCGGCGTCGACCCCGACGGGGGCTCCGCTGCGCCCGCTCCCCGACGCGTTCCTCTTCCCGAACGTGGCGAGGACGCAGGAGGACGTGTTCGTCGCCAGCGTCGCGGACGCCGAGCTCCTCCGCCTCGACCGCGCCGCCGTCCCCCCCTCCCTCGTGCCCTTCGCGTCGCTTCCGACCGGCGACGCCGGCCATCCTCCGGGCCCCGCCGCGATCGCCGGCACGTGCGACCGGCTCTGGGCGGTCGACGAACGCAGCGAGCTCTTCGAGCTGTCCGAGGACAGGGCCACCCTGATCACCACGGCGCTCCCGCCGGGCTCGTGGTTCGACGCCGTCGGCGACGCGCGCTACGTCTACTTCGGTCGCGCGAACGGCGGCGGCGTCCTCGCCTACGACACCCAGGAGCGCGCGGTCTCGGAGCTCTTCTCGGGGAGCGCGTGGCACATCGCGGTCGACGACGACGGCATCTACATCGGCGACCACGGCGACGGTCCGAAGTCCACGTACGCGGGCGCGATCCACGTGATCGCCAAGGACTGAGCGGCGGCGCGAGCGCCGCTGTAAGCGCCAAATAAGAGGCGAAGGCCGGCGGTCGATCGGCCGATTGTGCTGAGATGCGCCCGCTCGGAACCGTCGCCGGAGCTCTCCGGCGCGCGGGCGCGTTCGCACGAACGCGCTCCCGCACGCGTCGCGCGCGCGCGGGTCGGGCGACGTCTCGTTGAAGTCCGTCGACAGGGTGGTGGTGGAGATGAGCGGTAGCGCAGCAGTCAACCTCGATCCGGTGCTCGTCCGACAACTCAAGAAGGCCGGGTTGCTCGAGCCGGCGAACGCGCCGTCCGCCGAGGTCTGGGCGAAGTTCCTCGCCGCCGTCAACGACCACTATCGCCACCTCAACGAGGACCGCGCGCTGCTCACGCGCTCGATGGAGCTGTCCACGAACGAGATGGAGGAGCTCCGTCGCCGCGTCGAGGGCCAACGCGATCAGCTCAGCGCGATCGTCGACGCGATCGCGGAGGCGCTCGGGCTGTTCGGCGGGATCGTCCAGACGGATCAGGACGGCCAGAGCGTCGTCACGGGCCTCGAGTACGCGAAGGACGAGTTCCGCGCGCGGCTCTCGGTGCTGTTCAGCGACGAGGCGTCCGACAGCCAACAGGTCTCCGGGATCCGCACGAACCTGGTCCGGCTCGCCGACCAGCTCATCAGCCTGCTCGCCGAGACGGCCGAGCGCGCGTCGGTGAAGAAGGAGCTCGAGGTCGCGCGCGCCGTCCAGAACCTGCTCGTGCCCGCCGAGGACCTGATGGAGCGGCCGTTCCTCCGGATCGCCGGCCACTTCGAGCCCGCCAGCGAGTGCGGCGGCGACTGGTGGGGCGTCTACGACCTGCCCGACGGGCGCGTGCTCACGATCGTCGGCGACGCGACCGGCCACGGCATCTCGTCCGCGATCATCACCGGCGCGGCGAAGGCCGCGTGCGACCTCGCGTGCAACGTCACGCAGGGCCGTCTCTCGCCGAGCGATCTCCTCAAGATGATGAACGCGGCGATCCACGACACGGCGCGCCGGCAGATCATGATGACGTGCGCCGCCGGGCTCTTCGATCCGCGGACCCGGACGCTGACGGTCGCCAACGCCGGCCACCATTTCCCGTACCACGTGCGGGCCGGCCAGCTCCGGCCGATCATGGTCCACGGCCAGCCCCTCGGCGCGTCGTCCGGCTCGACCTACGAGTCGACGACGGTGACGTTCGCCGGCGACGATCTCTTCGTCTGGTACACCGACGGCATCGTCGAGTGCGAGGACGACCGCGGCGAGCAGTTCTCGGAGAAGAAGCTGCGCGCGGTCTGCCAGCGCACGGCGCCCGGGGGCGCGCGGGCCGTGCGCGACGCCGTCGTCGAGGCGGTGGCCTCGTTCCGCAAGCCCGGCTCTCAGGGCGACGACATGACGCTCGTCGTCGCGTCGATCACGTAACAGGAGTCATCATGCAGGTTCATGCGTTCGCCTACGACCTCGAGTCGAAGTCGTGGTCCGTGCCCGCGCTCCCGAGCGCCGACTCTCCCCGCACGCTCGTCCTCGCGTTCGGCGCGCCCGAGGTCTCGCAGCGGAGCGAGGCGATCGCGCAGCTCGCCCGGACGTACCCGCGCTCCGTCGTGCTGGGTTGCTCGAGCGCCGGCGAGATCCAGGGCACCTCCGTCCGCGACAAGTCGATCTCCGTCACCGTGACGCGCTTCGACAAGACCGACCTCGTCATGCGGTCGGTGGACGTCGCCGGACCCGGGGACTCCTTCGCCACCGGACAGTCCCTCGCCAAGACCCTCGCCGCGCGGCCGGGCCTCCGAGGCGTCCTCCTCCTCTCCGAGGGCCTCAACGTCAACGGCTCCGAGCTCGTGCGCGGCGTCAACGCCGCCCTCGACGAGTCCGTCGTCGTCGCCGGCGGGCTCTCCGGCGACGGCACGCGCTTCAAGCAGACCTGGGTCGCCGTCGGCGCCAGGGTCAAGAGCAACGTCGTCGCCGCCGTCGGCTTCTACGGCGACTTCGTCCAGATCGGACACGGCTCCAAGGGCGGATGGGACAAGTTCGGCCCCGAGCGCGTCGTCACCCGCAGCGAGGGCAACGTCCTCTACGAGCTCGACGGAAAGCCCGCCCTCACCCTCTACAAGGAGTACCTCGGCGACAAGGCCAAGGACCTCCCCGCCTCCGGCCTCCTCTTCCCCCTCTCCCTCCGCGCATCCTCCAAGGACGACAAGGCCCTCGTCCGCACCCTCCTCGCCGTCGACCACGACAAACGCTCCCTCACCTTCGCCGGCGACATCCCCAAGGGCTTCCTCGCCCAGCTCATGAAGGCCGACTTCGAGCGCCTCATCGGCGGAGCCTCCCTCGCCACCGCCATGGCCAAGGACAACGGGCCCCCGCTCGGCAAGGACTCCCTCGTCCTCGCCATCTCCTGCGTCGGACGGCGCCTCGTCCTCGGCGACCGCATCGAGGAGGAGGTCGAGGCCGTCCTCGACGCCCTCCCCACCTCCCAGCAGAGCCACATCACCGGCTTCTACTCCTACGGCGAGATCAGCCCCTACGCCGCGGGCCACGCCGACCTCCACAACCAGACGATGACCCTCGCCGTCTTCAGCGAGTCGACCACACCCCTCCCCAGGCGCGCCACCCCGAGCGCCAACGTCGAGACCGTTCGTCCTCCTCCTCCTCCGCCGCCGGCGCGCTCGGGCCCGCCGCCCGTACCTGCGCCGAAGGTGCGCCGATCGCCGATCGACGACACGAGCGAGCTCGATCTGGACGGCGGAAACACACGGCCGCTCGCCGCGCCGCCGCAGGCGTTCTCCGTGGCGAGCTTCTCCTGGGACTACGACTCCAAGCGGTGGTCGATCCCCGCCTTCCCCGAGCTCGACTCGCCGCGCACGCTCGTCCTCGGCTTCGGCGCGCCCGAGCTCTTGGAGGATCCGTCCGCGTTCGCCCAGCTCGCGCGCGCCTACCCCA